>JADJPO010000011.1:300000-597297 GCA_016713225.1 Kineosporiaceae bacterium | reverse complement strand
CGGAGGCTATTCGGATGCCCCGAACCTACCTCGAGAGCCGCCGAACCTTGATCCCACGAAGGTGTCATCGGCAGGTGCAGGAACCATTCCAGGACGTTCGGCGTGACCTTGAGTACCAGCCGGGCGGTGGTGCCCAGTCCAGCGGGGTGCGGGGCACGACCGTTGCAGACCGGTGGTGTGTTGTCAGCCGCAGCGGTGAGTTCAAGAGCGGTGGGTACGCGACCTTCCAGCCCGCGACACCCCCCGCCAGCACGATCCAGGACAAGAACGCAGGCGCCGTCCGCGACCTCGGTCGACACCAACCGGATGACCCTGGGCGACGTCGTCGTCCGCACCGCCGCCCTGTTCGGTTGGTCTGCTGGTCACCGCCGTGCCGACCTGCTGGTTCATCAAGCCCGGAAACAGTTGCGTAACCATTGCTCGGCGCCGGCCTGGTGGGCTTCGTGCTCGCCATGGTGGCCCAGTTCCCGAAGGTGCCCAGCCCGCCGCTGATGTTCGCCTACGCGCAAGTCGGGTGTGTTCGTGGTAACATCCGTCGTTGCGTCCCGCCCTCTGGCAGGGCAACGACATCATCGTCCACGCCATCGTCGGCACGCTGTGCGCCTTCGGCGCCATGCTCGGCCTCTGCAAGACCGCAATGATCCGCAGCAACCCGAAGTTCCCAGAAGGCGGGATGATCGCCGGGGTCGGCTGCATGGTGTTCGGCCTGGTGCACTTCCTCGGCGTGCATGTTCGGCGCCTGGAACCGCATCTACTCAAAGCGGCGGTCTGCCGGTGGCGCTGAGTGCGTTCGCAATCCTGCTGGCCTCCGTTCTTCCTGGTACTCGACGCCGACTTCGTCGCGCGGGGGCATCACCAACAACATCCCCAAGGTCTACGCCTGGACCGCCGCGTTCGGCCTGGTGGTCACGCTGGTCTGGCTCTACCTCGAGGATCCTGCGTCTTAACTCGCCATCCTGCAGGGCAACGACTGATCCGCTCTGCCGACAGCCCCTCATCATGGTGACGCCAGCGGTCAGGGAGGCTATCTCGACTAACGACACGATCCCGCCATGGTGGTCGCTCCTGTCCTGCCTGGTTTGGCACCCCTCGCACGCCACGCTTCGAGCTCGAAAAGCAAAACCGTGGTCGGCGGCAACGTGCTCAACCACCTGCCGGACGGTGCGCTGGGTGAACTGCCCGAGGCGGCTCACGCGGGAGTGCTGGTCGAGGACGCCGAGGGCACCCCGGTCGCCGAGCTGACCTTCGCCCCGGACGGCGTGCCCCGGTACGCGGTTACGCCCGTTCGCCACTGTTGTGCTGTCACCGCCTCACCGCGGCGCAGGTGAGGGGTACGTGGCAGGACGGCCGGTCATCGTGGTGAGCCTGACCGGCCCGGCGCCGGCTAGCAGGTGGCGCCGCTCGGGGCAGCGGCTACCGCCGAAGCGGGGGCAGTGCTCCTCCTGGCTCGTGATGGTCGGCGACTAGTGCGGACCCGCTGAAACACTGGTGGTCTCGGCGCCGAGGCCCTGTGGCAGGCTGCTCGGCCGCCTGGCCGACCCAGACTGAACTGGTGGTGCCGCTGGCGCTGCCCGCTGTTGAGGTTGAGCTGGCGGGGCCGGCGATGGCCACCTACGGAGCAGCCGAGATCCGCAGTGCCGGTGTGAGCGCGGCTCGACGCGAGGTCCACCCTGCCTTCACCGCCGAGCTGGCGCGCGCCGTCGGCCGGCCGCACTGGCCTCGGCGACCGCCTTCTTCACGAACCTGTCCCGGTCGCAAACGATCACAGTGGCCAAAGAGCGCTCGCCGAGGCCCTGATCGCAGACGGTCGGCGCACGCTATCGGTGCTGGACGGCGACGAGGTGCGCCAGCTGCTGTCGGCAGACTCCGGCTTCACCATTGGCCGACCGAGAGAGCATCCGCCGGATCGGGTTCGTGGCGGCCGAGGTCGCCCAGCACGCTGGAGACCGCGATCTGTGCGCCGATCGCGCCGTTCGCGGCCGGGCGGGCCGAGAAATGCGTTCCTGGTCGAGCAGGCGGGGGGAGACCTGCTGCTGGTGCACGTCGCCACCCGCTCTGGCCGAGGTATGGTGGACGCTGCGGCCACTGAGGATGTACGCCAAGGCCCGCCGAGGCGAGATCGCCGACTTCACCGGCATCAGCTCGCCGTACGAGAACCGCAGTGATGCCGATATCGTGCTCGACACCTCGGACATATCCGTCCAGGAGTGTGTGAATCGCCTGTGGCGAGATGCTTCAGGAGCACGCGGCTTCACCTGGCCGATGACGTCCGGTGGTGCGAAGGCGCGGCCTGGCGCGATGTGGTGAGGGTGGCTCGTGGACGTCCACAAGTGGTGCTAAGCCGGGTTGATCGTCGGCTTCGTCGTCAACCTCACCGGCATGGGCGGCGGTACCCTGATGACGGTGCTGGTGCTGCTGTTCGGGGTCACGCCGCTGGCATACGTCGAGTGACCTGGTCGCCGCAGCCGTGATGAAACCGGTCGGCAGCTGGGTGCACATGCGGCGCGGCACCATCCAGTGGCCGCTGGTGCGGTGGCTCATGCGTCGGCGCTCGGTGCCGAGAATGCGTTCGTCAGGGTGCTGGTGCTGCGGGCGCACAGGCCTTCCGGCGACGTGCGAGGCGGTGGTCAAGACCTCGCTCGGGGTGGCTCTGCTGGTCGCTGCGGCCGCCATGGTCTAAGGCCTACCTGGGCATAGTCGCCCGGGTGCGCCTGCGTGAGGCCGCGGCCCGGCGGGGGTGGAGGTGATCGAGCCCGAGGACGTGCCGATCGTCCGGCCGCTACCCACCGTGCTGATCGGTGCGGCCGGCGGGCTGATCGTGGGCATGACCTCGGTCGGGTCAGTTCGTTGATCATCATTGCGTTGATCGCGCTGTTCCAGGAGCCTGACCGCCAACCAGCTCGTCAGCGCCGACCTGGTGCAGGCGGTACCCTTGAGTGGCCAGTGCCGCGCTGGGACACGTGCTGTTCGGGGACTTCCAGTTCGACCTGACCGCCTCGCTGCTGCTCGGCTCGATCCCAGGGGATCTGCCTGGGCGCGCAGCTGTCGTCCCGCGCCCCGGGCTGGCTGATCCGTCGGGCACTGGCCGTCGTGCTGTTGGCCTCGGGTCACCAAGCTGCTGGATCTGCCACGATACTTACAAGGGCTCGTGATCGCCCTGGCCGTAGTCCTGGGGCCGCTGGTGAGGCGCGGTGCACGATCAAAGCGTGGGGAGGAGCAGGCCGATCGGGACGCGACGCCAAAAACGCATCATCCACACCACCGCCCGCCAAAGCTTGTCGCCTGAGCACGCAGATCGTCGCGCGGCGCCGTCCGGCCGCATGAGATTTGCCGGATCACCGGGGCCGATTGCGAGACGGCAGCGCCTCGCATGGTGGAGCATGTCGCTCGCCACCACGTGTCCACCACGTGCCCCCGGGAGGTCGAGAAGGAGAGATCCATGGCCGAGCGCGCCCTGCGTCCCACGTGCCGATGACGGTCGACACGTTGAAGGAGGCCGTCGCCTCCGGTCACGTCGACACCGTGTTGGTGGTGTTCACCGACGTGCAGGGGCCGGCTCGCGGGCAAGCGGATCCACGGCCGCTACTTCGTCGACGAGGTGCTGGCCCACGGCACCGAGGGCTGCAACTACCTGCTCGCCGTCGACGTCGACACCGGAACACCGTCGGCGGGTACGCGATGAGCTCGTCGGGAGACCGGCTACGGCGACTTCGTTACTGCGGCCGGACCTGTCGACCCTGCGCCCGGTCACCTGGCTGCCTGCGACCGCGATGGTGCAGTGCGACCTGCTGTGGCTGGACGGCCGTCCGGTGGTGCAGTCCCCGCGCCAGATCCTGATGGCGCAGGCCGACCGGGCCGCCGACATGGGCTTCGTGTCCTACGCCGGCACCGAGCTGAAGTTCATCGTCTTCGACAACACCTACGAGCAGGCCTGGGACTCCGGGTATCGCGCTCACGCCGTCCAATCGATACAACGTGGACTACTCTGATCATCGGGACGACGCGGGTCGAGCCGTTGCTGCGCGACATCCGCAACCAGATGGACCGCGCCGGTCTGGTCGTGGAGTCAGCCGGGCGAGTGCAACTTCGGTCAGCACGAGATCGCCTTCAAGTTCGCCGACTCCATCACCACCTGCGATCACCACGTGGTCTACAAGACCGCCGCCAAGGAGATCGCCGCCCAGCACGACAAGGCGCTCACCTTCATGGCCAAGTTCAACGAGCGCGAGGGCAACTCCTGCCACATCCACCTGAGTTTCCGCGGGCCTGGGCGGCGAGACGGTCTTCGCGCGCGGCCCGACGGGTCGCCGTCCCGGGTGGCCGCAGCGACATCCTTCCAAGCCCTTCGTCGCCGGAATCCTGGCCACGTTGCGCGAATTCACCCTGCTCTATGCGCCGAACATCAACTCCTACAAGCGATTGCAGCCCGGCACCTTCGCACCGACCGCGGTCGCCTGGGGTGAGGACAACCGCACCTGCGCGATCCGGGTGGTCGGCAAGGGTCGGCGTTGCGACTCGAGAATCGGGTGCCGGGCGGGGACGTGAACCCGTATCTGGCGGTGGCGGCGATGCTGGCCGGTGGGTTGTGGGGATCGAGACCGGTTGTCCGAGGCCCCGCTGCAGGGCAATGCCTATGTCGCCGAGCGGCCGCGGGTGCCGACCACGTTGCGCGAGGCGCGCGACCTGTTCGCCACGTCGGTGTTGGCGCGCAACGCCTTCGGCGACGAGGTCGTCGACCACTACGTCAACGCCGCGGACGTCGAGCTCGCCGCCTTCGAGGCGACCAGTCACCGACTGGGAGCGGGTTCGGTGCTTCGAGCGCTCTGAGCCGGGCACCACAACCCCCACCCAACCCGCCTCGTGCTCCAGGTGACAGGTGGGATGCAGTGGATACGTCCCGATTTCCGCGTCAGCTGCGGAGTACGAGCAGTCACCCACGGAGCATGAGCAGGTTCGGGACGACGTGGTTTCGGACGGCACGACGAGGAGAGTTTCGGCGATGAGTAGCTACCGGGTGATCAATCCGGCCTACCGAAGAGAGGGCGGCCACCGTCACCCAGTTGGACGGCGCGGCCACCGACGCCGCTATTGCCCGGGCGCACGCGGCCTGGCCGGCGTGGCGGGCGGTGGCTCCGGCCGACCGGGGGCGGTTGTTGCGGCGGTTCGCGGACGTCGTCGACGCCCACGTCGACGAGTTGGCGGCCCTCGAGGTCGCCGGTGCCGGCCACACCCTGGGTAACGCCCGCTGGGAGGCGGGCAACGTCCGGGACGTGCTGGCCTATTACTCGGCGGCGCCCGAGGCGGTTGTTCGGCAAGCAGATCCCGGTCGCCGGCGGGCCTCGACGTCACCTTCAGCGAACCGATCGGCGTCGTCGGCGTGATCGTGCCGTGGAACTTCCCGATGCCCATCGCCGGCTGGGGCTTCGCACCGGCGTTGGCCGCGGGCTGCACCGTGGTGCTCAAAACCGGCCGAGCTCACCCCGTTGACCGCGATCCGGCTCGGCGCCCGGCCCTCGGGGCGGGCATCCCGGCGGACGTGTTCCAGGTGCTGCCGGGCAAGGGCGGCGGGTGGGGCAGCGATTCGTCGACAACCCGCTGGTGCGCAAGCTCGTGTTCACCGGGTCCACCGAGGTCGGCACCCGGCTCGCCGCCCAGGCGATGTCGCAGGGTCAAGCGGGTCACGCTCGAGTTGGGCGGCAAGAGCGCGAACATCGTCTTCGCCGACAGCGACCTCGGGGAAGGCCGCCGCCACCGCGCCTACGGGGTGTTCGACAACGCCGGTCAGGACTGCTGCGCCCGGTCGCGCATCCTGGTCGAGGCCAGCGTGTACGAGACGTTCCTCGGGTTGCTCGAGCCCGCCGTCGCCGGGGTCAAGGTCACCTCGCCGGGTGAGGCGGACGCCGAGATGGGGCCGCTGATCTCGGCGGCCCACCGCGAGACGGTGCGCTCCTACGTCGAGAACGCCACCGAGCCGGTCGACATCGCGTTCCGGGGCTCGGCGCCGGACGGTGCGGGCTTCTGGTACCCGCCGACCGTCGTCCTGCCCCGCTCGGCCCAGGACAAGGTGTGGCGCGAGGAGGTGTTCGGCCCGGTGGTGGCCGTGATGCCGTTCCGCGACGAGGCCGAGGCGATCGAACTGGCCAACGACACCGAGTACGGCCTGAGCGGCTCGATCTGGACCCGCGACGTCGGCCGCGCGCTGCGAGTCGCGCGCGGGGTGGAGTCGGGCAACCTGTCGGTGAACTCGCACTCCTCGGTGCGGTACGCCACGCCGTTCGGCGGCTTCAAGCAGTCGGGTCTGGGTCGCGAGCTCGGCCCGGACGCACTGGCCGCGTTCACCGAGACCAAGAACGTCTTCTTCGCCCACGACTGATCACGACGAGAGCCAGCGAACAAAGGAGAACCGCTGAACCGCTTCGAGAACCGCGTCGCGCTGATCACCGGAGGCGCGAGCGGCATCGGTGCCGCCAGCGCGCGCCGGCTGGCCGCCGAGGGCGCCACCGTCGTCATCGCCGACGTCAACCCCGAGGCCGGCGAGGCCCTCGCCAAGGAGCTCGACGGCCTGTTCATCCAGGTCGACGTGACCAGCCCCGAGGACAACGAGCGGATGTACGCCGAGACGGTCAAGGCCTACGGCCAGGTCGACGTGGCGTTCCACAACGCGGGCATCTCGCCCCCGACGACGACTCGATCCTGACCACCGGGATCGAGGCCTGGCGCCGGGTGCAGGACGTCAACCTGACCTCGGTCTACCTCGGCTGCAAGGCCGTGCTGCCGTACATGCTCGAAGCCGGAAGAAGGGCTCGATCATCAACACCGCCTCGTTCGTGGCGACGCTGGCGGCGGCGACCTCGCAGATCAGCTACACCGCCAGCAAGGGCGGCGTGCTGGCGATGACCCGCGAGCTCGGCGTCCAGTTCGCGCGCGAGGGCGTGCGGGTCAACGCGCTCTCGCCCGGCCCGGTGGCCACCCCGCTGCTGATGGAGCTGTTCGCCAAGGACGAGGAGCGCGCCCAGCGCCGGCTGGTGCACGTGCCGATGGGCCGGTTCGGCCAACCCGAGGAGATGGCCGCCGCGGTGGCCTTCCTGGCCAGCGACGACGCCAGTTTCATCACGGCGAGCAACTTCCTGGTGGACGGCGGCATCACGGGTGCGTATGTCACGCCCCTCTGACGGGCCGTCGCGAGCCCCCGTCATCGGGCTGAGCGCCTACGCGGTGCCGGCCCGATGGGGGGTCTGGGACACCGATGCCGTGCTGGTGCCGCGGGCCTACGTGGACGCTGTTGTCGGCGCGGGTGGCATCCCGGTGTTGTTGCCGCCGCTGCCGGGGCTGATCGAGCCGGTGCTCGAAAGGCTCGACGCGCTGCTGCTGATCGGGGGGCCGGACGTCGACCCGGTCCGCTACGGCGCTGCTCGCGACGCCAACACCCAACCCTCGCAACCCGATCGGGACGCCGCGGAGCTGGGGCTGCTGGCCGAGGCCATCACCGGTGAGCTGCCGGTGCTGGCCATCTGCCGGGGCCTGCAGGTGCTGAACATCGCCCGCGGCGGCACGCTGCACCAGCACCTGCCCGACGTGCTGGGCGACCACGACGGATCACCCGGTGCGGGGATCTACGGCACCCACCCGATCAAGGTCGCCGATGGCAGCCGGTTGGCGCAGGCACTGGGACGCACTGCGCTGGAAGGGGTTCCGGCCTACCACCACCAGGGCATCGACCGTCTCGCCGACGGCCTGGTCGCCACCGCCTGGACCCCGGACGGTCTCATCGAGGCCGCCGAGGACCCGGCGCTGCCGTTCTGCGTCGGCGTGCAGTGGCACCCCGAGGTGGGCCAGGACATGAGCCTGTTCCGGGCGCTGGTCGCGGCGGCCACCACCTACCGCCACACGCGCAGGGGTACGTGACCGCGGCATTCGATCTGGTGCGCCAGGCCGCGCGGGATCCGCTTCGGCGGCAACGGCTCTGGACGACGGTCAGGTGGGCGATGGCGTGAGCGGCAGGGTGGCGATCAGGGCCCACTCACGCTCGCCGTCGGGACCTGCCTGCAACCTGCCGCCGACGGCCTCGACGCGTTCGCGCAGCCCGATCAGGCCGAACCCGCCGCGGCCACCGATCGGTGGTCCCGCGCGTCCAGGCCGGGTCGGGTTGCGCACCTCGACGGACAACTGGTCTGCCCGCACTGTCAAGGCGACCCGAGCGGGACTGCCCGGGGCGTGACGGCGCGCATTGGTCAGGCCCTCTTGCACGACGCGGATCACGGTCGCGCACATCGGCTCGGTCAGGTGGAGCGACCGGACTGCGTGGTCGACGTCGAGCTGTGCCCCCGGCCCCCCGTTGCGCGCGGCGGCCGCGGTCAGTTCGGCGAGGTCGACCAGGAGGTCACCGCGACGCACCTGTGACGCCGAGTCCTCGGTCCGCAGCACGCCGACCAGTTGGCGCATCGACTGCAGCGTCTCCAGCCCGGCGTGCTCGATCCGGGCCAGGATCGGCTCGATCTGATCGGGTGACTGGGCCTGGATGGTGCGGGCGGCCTGCGCCTGCACCACGATCCCGGTGACGTGGTGCGCGACGAGATCGTGCAGGTCTCGGGCGAGCTGCAGGCGTTCGGCCTGCCGCACCTGGGTGAGCGCCCGGCGTCGACGGTCGTCCATCGTGCGCAGATAGGTCGCCGTCCCGGCGATGGCCGCGGTGACCAGGGTCAGCAGGAACGCGAAGGTCAGGACGTCGGATCCGACACCCAGGCCGGTGCGAACCGGCAGGGCGATCACCGCCAGGGACAGCAGCAGGGCAAACACCAGAGCCCGTGCCGGCGGGTGCCCGGAACGGGCCAGGCGCACCAGCAGAGCCCACAGACAGAACATCTCGACCAGGCTCCAACTGGCATACGCCCAGCCGGTGTACCCGGTCAGTGCCGTCAGGCCCAGGGATGCCGTGGCCAACAGCAGCGCCGACCATTCGAGCCAGGCCCGCCGTCGGGTGACCATCAGGTAGGCCACGGCCACCGGGCCGGTCGCTGCCGGGAGCCACCAGAGCCCGCGGTGCGGCGTCCCGGACAGCGACAGCAGATCGACGAGCCACACCAGCACGAGCCCGGCGGCCGCGCCGATCACCGTCGCCCGGGCGGCGCCGCTGCGGGTCGGTGCCGAGGCACGGGCGAGGTCCACGAACGCCAGGCTAGCCACGCCACGACGGTGAAACAGGGTTCGCCGCAGTGCGTGACACCATCACGGTCATGGACCGGACCCCAACTCGGGTGCTGATCGCCGACGACCAAGAGATGGTCCGGATGGGTTTTCGCTTGATCCTGGCCGCACAGCCCGACCTCGAGGTGGTCGGTGAGGTCGGCGACGGGGCCGCCTGCGTCGCAGCGGCTCGCCGGCTGCGGCCGGACGTGTGCCTGGTCGATGTGCGCATGCCGGCCCTGGACGGCCTGGAGGTCACCCGGCTGCTGGCCGGCCCGGGCGTGGTCGACCCGATCCCCGTCGTGGTGGTCACGACCTTCGATCAGGACGATTACCTCGAGGGTGCCCTGCGCAACGGTGCCTGCGGCTTTCTGCTCAAGGACGCCGGCCCCAACCTGCTGATCGAGGCGGTCCGGGCGGCGGCCCGGGGGGACGCCCTGATCTCACCTGCCGTGACCGTCCGGTTGTTGCAGCGACTGCAGCCGATCGGCCCGCCCACCGACCAGTACAGCCCTGCCGGTGCCGGTGCTGCCGGTGGCGCGCTCAGCGAACGGGAACTGGACGTCGTCCGGCTGGTGGCGGTCGGTCGGACCAACCACGAGATCTGCGACGCGCTGTACGTGTCGCTGTCGACGGTGAAGACCCACCTGGGCAACGTCCAGGCCAAGCTGGGGGTGCGCAACCGGGTCGAGATCGCCGCCTGGGCCTGGCGACACGGCGTGGTCCGAGGCGACTGAGCAGGATCGGCCATTCGGCCGATGGCGCTCGATCGCCCGGCCGAGGCGGCGAACTCGACCCGTCGCCAAGATCGAGGCATGGCTCACACCACCGCCTCCGAGACCCGTCTCCGCCCCGGCCGCGCATCGCGGATCGGTGCCGTGGACGCCCTACGCGGCTTCGCCCTGTGCGGCATCCTCGTGACGAACCTGCCCGGCCTGTTGCGCATGGAGGTCAGCTCCGGCCTTCGGCAGTACCACCCCATCGCTGAGGCGCTCGAGTTGACCGCTCATCAACGGTTCTTCCCGATCTTCTCTCTGCTGTTCGGAATCAGCTTCGCGATCTTCCTGAACGGGGCGACCGCGCGGTCGGCTCACCCGCGCGGTGGCTGCTGGTGCGTCGGTTACTGGCCCTCGGCGCGATCGGCGCCGCCCATCAGGTCGTCCACCCTGGTGAGGCGTTGGTGCCCTATGCCGCCATCGGCCTGGTCGTGTTGCTGCCGGCCACCTTGCTGCCCACGACCGCAGCGACCACCAGCCTGATCGCCACGGGCGGGTTGCTGCTGCTCGGCGGCGGGATCGCCGTCTTCGGTGGTGGATTGGTGATCATCCCCGGCCTGTTCCTCATCGGGCTGGCGCTGGCCCGCAGCGGCATCGTTCACTCCTCGATCTGCACACGTGCGCTGGCCGTCACGCTGGTGCTCAGCGCTCCGGTGGCCGTGGCTGCCACCTGGTGGCAGCGCGACCTGATGTGGTCGACCCAGAAGCTGGCGGAGACCGTCGCCGCCGCGGCCGGGATCATCACCGCAGTGGCCTACAGCTGCGCCGTGCTGCTGCTCGTGCTGCGTGGCCCGGCGCGGCGCGCGGTGTCGGCCATCCTGGAACCGCTCGGCAGGATGGCGCTGACCAACTACCTGGGCGCCACCGTTCTCGTGCTGACCGTCGGCCCCTTGCTGGGGCTGCGCGACTCGGCCAGCTGGGGCACCGCACTGCTCCTCACCGTCGCCATCCTGATCGGGCAGGCCGTGTTCAGCGCCGCCCGGCTGAGCCGCTTCCGCTTCGGCCCTGCTGAGTGGGTGCTGCGGTGCATCACCTGGTGGCAGATCGTCCCGCTCACCCGTGCCGTCGACGACCCGGACGTGGGCCGCTCGCTACCTCATTCCGTGCGGGCCAGGTAGGCCGCGATGACCTCGGGGCAGAGGCGCCGGCCGAGCCGAGGTGACTTGGCAGACTGACCCCATGGCTGCCACCCCTGATCCGAGCGCACCCGAACCCGAGCGGTCGGATGCGGGCGTGACCCGTGAGGTTCTGCGACGGGCCGAGAGTCTGGCCGACCGGCTCGCGGTGGTCGGTCCGCGGATGGCCGCGCGAGAATCGGCGTCGGCGGCAGCCGTTCTGGACGACATCCGGTCGGTGGTTCAGCAGCTCGCCGACCTCGGGGCCGATGCCGAAGGGCGCGAGCGCCGTCCGGTGCCGGTTCTCGGGGCTCATGCCCTCGGTGACCAGGTCAGGGTGCTGGCGCAGGATGTGGCCGGGGCACAGCAGCCGACCCAGATCGCCGCAGCCCTCGTACTGCTGCGCGAGCTGGCGGGTCGGATCTGAGCCGTTTGCCCGGGCGCTGTCGTCAGGCTGAGGCCCCCGACCCTCACTCCGTGCGGGCCAGGTAGGCCGCGATGACCTCGGGGCGAAGGCGCCCCCGGTCCGCCACCGGCAGACCCTGCTCGCGCGCCCAGGCGCGCACGGCGGCGGTGTCGGGGCCGATCGAGGCATCCCGGACGGCGCGCGCCACCCGCGCGCGCAGTGCCGGCCCGGGATCGAGCGGCCCGGCGGAGACCAGGTCCTCGAGCCGGGCCTCGACCAGACTCTCGGCGCTCGCGTCCTCGCGGCAGGCCACCAGGAATCGATAGGTCCACTGCTGGGCCAGTTTTCGGGTCTCGGCGAAGATGATCGGCACCGACGGGAACCGTGCCTGACATTCGGCCAGGCCGTCGGCCACCACGGCCGGGCGGACGCGATCGAGGGCGAACACCTGCGAGTAGCGATCCTCGACCACCACTGCGGCGTGAGGCAGCGCTGCGAGATCGGCCAGCAGGTAGCGCATCTTGCCGCCGGTCAGGGTGGCGACCAGGTCGGCCAGCGACTTGCGCTCCACCGCGGCGACCACCACGCCGTCCCGCTCGATGGCGTAGTCACCTGCCGGCAGAGCACGTTTGGCGGTGGTCGCCTGGGTCTCGGAGAACGTCCAGGCGTAGCGCTCGTGCACGTCGACCAGGATCTCGACGTCGGCCTGCCCGCCGGCCCGGGCACTCGGGGTGCGAACGGCGGGACGAGCCTGCTTGGCGGTGCGGGCGCTCTGCCAGAAGATCGCCTCGCGGCCGCGAGCATGGGTGAACACCAGTTGCGAGCGGTTCTCGCGGCCCCGGTCGAGCACCAGGTCGATCGCCGCGCCGCGCCGAACGCACGATCGGGTCGGCACTCGCTCGATCACCTCGGCGTCCTCGGGCCAGCCGTCAGCCCGGTGGCAGTACACCTTGCTCACCCGTGGCCACAGCTCGCGGGCCTTCAGCACGATGCCGTCCGTGCCCAGGGGGATCCGGATCAGGTAGGGCAGCCGGGAGTCTGGTTCCGGGTTGTGTGCCACCAGGAAGTCGTCCGGCATGGTGTGAGCCTAGATCAGGGAGCGTCGGCCGAATGTGCACGGATTGCCTGATCACCGGGGGTGGGTGGGTCTGGTTCGGAGGCTGCCGGCTCGGGCACCTCCGAGCGGCGCCGACGCAACACCACGGCCCAGCGGCCGCGCGGCCCACGGGCAGCGCCACCGATCTCGGTGCCGGACACCTCGGTGCCGGGCGAGGCTGCGGCCCGGACGGCGGCGTGCGCCACGTCGTCCACGCCCTCACCACGACGGACGTCGGGACGCTGCGGTCCGCCGTCCGGCATCAGGCCCATGGCCGCGCAGACGCTGGGCAACAGCACCGCGGCCAGGCGGGCGTAGCCGGCCTCGGAGGGGTGGAACCGGTCGGCGGCGAACATCTCGTGCGGGCGTGCACTGAAGTCGTCGGCGAGCAGGTCGCCGAGCGAGACCGAGCGGCCGCCCGCCTCCACCACCACGATGGTCTGGGCCGCGGCGAGCCGGCGGCTCCAGCGCTGGGCGACGAAACGCAGCGGCTGGGCCAGCGGCTTGATGGTGCCCAGATCGGGACACGTGCCGACCACCACCTCGGTGCCCAGCGCCCGCAACCGGCGCACCGCGCCGTCCAGGTGGCGCACCGACACCGCGGGGGCCAAGCGATGCGTCACGTCGTTCGCACCGATCGAGATCACGGCGACGTGGGGGGCCGGGATCCGCTGCAGCAGCCGGTCGATCTGCGCGTCGAGCTGACCCGACTCGGCGCCGACGACGCCCACGACGGTCAGCCGCACCGGCCGGCCCGACAAGGCCGCCAGACCGGTGGCGATCACCGCGCCCGGCGTGGCCCGGGGGTCGTCGGCGCCCAGGCCCACCGAACTGGAGTCGCCGAGCATGGCCACGTCGATCGGTTCGCCCGACCCGGCGCCGTACAGGCCGTCGGCCTCGGGGCCGATCTTGCCGTAGGGGGTTCCGATCTGACGCCGGGCGAGCTTGGCCTCGGCCACCAGGACGCCGAAGCCTGCCATGCCGAGTCCGGCCAGGCCGCCGCCCCCGAAGGCCGCGGTCGCGGCGATCCGGCGCGCTGCTCGGATTCGGCTCATCGGACCTCGCTCTGCTGCTCGGGTGGACGACCTGGTCGGTGGCGGGCATGGTGATGTCGATCTGCCCTGCCACCGTAAGCCGTGGTCGGCACGGTTCGTGCCGACCGTCCCGGACTTCATTCGGACGCGCCCTGATCCTGGCGCGATGCCAGGATGTCGGTATGCCGACGATGCGTTATGCCCAGACGGTGCTCGACCTGGTGGGTGAGACCCCCTTGGTGCGACTGAATCGGGTCATGGCCGACGAATCCGGCGATCAGGCAGCCGATCACCCCCCGTCGGGGCTGGTTCTGGCCAAGGTGGAGTACCTCAATCCCGGCGGCTCGGTGAAGGACCGGATCGCGCTGCGCATGATCGAGGCTGCCGGAGGCGGACGGCCGGTTGCGCCCCGGCGGCACCATCGTCGAACCGACCAGCGGCAACACCGGGGTGGGCCTGGCGCTGGTGGCGCAACAGCGGGGGTACCGGTGTGTGTTCGTCTGCCCCGACAAGGTCAGCGAGGACAAGCGCAACGTCCTGAAGGCCTACGGCGCGCAGGTCGTGGTCTGCCCGACCGCCGTGGCGCCGGATCACCCCGATTCGTACTATTCGGTCTCCGACCGGCTGACCCGTGAGATCGAGGGCGCCTGGAAGCCGGATCAGTACTCCAACCCCGAGGGTCCGGCCAGCCACTACGCCACCACCGGGCCCGAGATCTGGCGTGACACGGCCGGCCTGGTGACCCACGTCGTGATCGGCGTCGGCACCGGCGGCACCATCACCGGCACCGGCCGCTACCTCAAGGAGGTCTCGGCTGCGCGCGCCTCCGGGCCGGTGCAGGTGATCGGCGTCGACCCGGAGGGCTCGGTCTATTCCGGCGGCACCGGCCGGCCCTACCTGGTCGAGGGAGTCGGCGAGGACTTCTGGCCCAGCGCCTACGACCCGGCCGTGCCGGACCGGATCATCGCGGTCTCGGACGCCGACTCCTTCGCCATGACCCGGCGACTGGCCCGCGAGGAGGGACTGCTGGTCGGTGGCTCGTGTGGCATGGCGGTGGTCGCCGCCGTGCAGGTGGCCGCCGAGGCCGGGCCGGACGCGGTGGTCGTCGTCCTACTGCCGGACGGCGGCCGCGGGTATCTCTCCAAGATCTTCAACGACGAGTGGATGGCATCCTATGGATTCCTGCACCGCAACGGCACGGTGACCGTGGCCGATGTGTTGCGCGCCAAGGGCTCTGACGGCTCGACCGGTATGCCGGCATTGGTGCACACCCACCCCACCGAGACGATTCGCGATGCCATCTCGATCCTGCGGGAGGACCACGTCTCGCAGATGCCGGTGGTCAAGGCCGAACCGCCGATCACGGCCGGCGAGGTCGCTGGATCGGTGAACGAACGTGACCTGCTCGAGGCCGTGTTCATCGGCAAGGCGGGGTTGGCCGACCCGGTCGAGCGGCACATGGGCGCTCCGTTGCCGCTGGTGGGTACCGGCGAGAGCGTGGACGCCGCCCGCGAGGCACTGCGCACCGCCGATGCTCTCATGGTGGTGGACGACGGCAAACCCGTGGGCGTGCTGACCCGACACGACCTGCTGGGCTTCGTGGCGGGATCATGACCGTGGTCCCGATTCGCGCGGTGATCTTCGACGTCGGCACGGTGTTGGTGCACGAGGAGCCGGTGGAGCGGTTGCTCGACGCGTGGCACGCGCGCAGCGGCGTCCCGGTCGAGGACCTGGCCGACGCCATCGCAGCGAACGACCCGGTCGACTTCGCGGTGGGGCGGGTCACCGAGCGGCACATGGCCGACGAGCTCGCGACCCGGTTCAGCCTCACGCCGGATCAGGTCGAGGCCTGGATGGCGGACTTCTGGGACTGGTACTGCGGCACCTCGAACGAGATGGTGCGCAGCTATGCTCGCTCGCTGCGGCCGCGGTTCCGGACGGCGATCCTGAGCAACTCCTTCGACGGCGCCCGGCGGGAGGAGGAGCGCCGGCTGCGCTTTCAGGAGGACTTCGACCCGATCGTGTACTCGCACGAAGTGGGGTTGGCCAAGCCCGATCCCCGGGTGTTCGAGTACACGTTGAAGGCGTTGGGCTGCACCGCCCGCGAGGTGGCCTACGTCGACGATCGGAGCGAGAACGTCGAGGCCGCCTCGGCGCTCGGGATTCGGGCCATGCAGCACATCGACACGGTCAGCACGCTCGCCTGGTTGGATCGATTGCTCGACCGCGCCTGATCAAGATCGGGTCGCGGCCTGCCGAAGAACCAGCAGTGACTGCACCACGCGAACCTGTACTCCAGGGGGCCGGTAGCGATTTCACGGTCACGGGTCGGTTGCTCGGCCTTTTGTGGGTGGCCTGCGGGGCCACCTTCCTGCTCGGCGGGTTGTGGCTCGCTGCCCAGGGCCGGGCGCTCTGGACCGCCGGTGGCCTGATCGCCATGATCTTCGGTGCCTCGGTGGCGGATCGACTGGGCCGTCGTGCCGCCTGTGCTGCCGCGCAGCATGCCCTACCTGGCCTCGGCCATCCTGACGCCGCTGGCGCTGGCCAGCCATGGCGTCGAGATGATCGTGTGCAGCACGGCTGTCCTGCTGTTCGTGTGGACCGGGCTCGCTGCCGAGTGGGCTGACATTCTCGGGGTCAGCGTGCTGGGGTCGTTGGTGATCACCGCTGCCATGGTGAACGCCTCGGGGTGGCGCACGGGGTCCCTCACCGCGCTGGCGGCGCTGCCGTTGCTCGCGGGGCTGGCCTCACTCATGCACACCCTGCGGGCTCGCCTCGATCAGGCGGTGCGTGACACCGAGACGCATCAGCGGGAGGCCGCCCGGCTGGAGCAGGTTGCCGCCGCGGAGCGGCAACGGGTCGAGCACGAGCAGGCCGAACAGGCACAGGCGGCGCTGGCGGCTCGGGAGCAGCGTCAGGTCGAGTTGGCCGAGCACTCGGCGGAGTTGAGTGAATCGGCCACTGGGGTCAGCGATCAGACCCGCACCCTCGCGGCCGCGGTGGAGCAGATGGCCGCCAGCCTCGCCGAGCTGTCGCAGACCGCGCAGCGCACCGACGGCATCACCGGGCACGTGGCCGACCTGGCCCGGGTCGCCACCGAGGTGATGGGACGGTTGGCCAGCGCCAGCGGCCAGATCATGGCGGCGTCCGAGGTGATTCAGGGGATCGCCGAACAGACGAACCTGTTGGCGCTCAACGCCACCATCGAGTCGGCTCGCGCCGGCGAGATGGGCAAGGGCTTCGCCGTCGTGGCCCACGAGGTCAAGGGCCTGGCCCAGGCGTCGGGCAAGAACGCGCAGGCGATCGGGGCCACCCTGGCCGAGATCCGCCGCGAGGTGGACGAGGCCGTGGCCCGGGTCGGTGAGATCTCGGCCAGCATGGGCGAACTGCAGGAACAGAACAGCACCCTGGCCTCGACCGTCACCGAACAGAACGAGACCATCAGCGAGATCGCCCGCAGCATCCACGATGCGGCAGCCGCGGCCGACCGGATGGCGGACGGCGTCCGCGGGCTCGAGACGTTGTCGCGCAGCTGATTCCGTCGCCGGTTGCGCGGGTCAGACCCGGGTGGCCAGCAACACCGGGATCTGCCGGTCGGTCTTGGTCTGGTACTCGGCATACGCCGGGTACACCGCGACCGAGCGGTGCCACCAGAGCTCGCGCTCGGCGCCGTCCAGCTCGCGCACCCGGACGTCGAACGGCTCCGGCCCGTCCTGGATCATGACCTCGTCGGGCGCGGCGAGCAGGTTGTGGTACCAGACCGGGTGCTCCGGCGCCCCGCCCTTGGAGGCCACCAGGGCGTACTCGCCGTCGTGCTCCACGCGCATCAGCGCGAAGGTGCGCAACTTGCCGCTCGTGCGGCCCCGGCAGGTGATCAAGATGATCGGGATCCCGGTGTCGCGCAACGTGTTCGCCTCGGCGCCACCGCTGGCCTGGTAGCGCTCGACCTGCTCACGCACCCAGGCGACGGGGTTCGGCCTACTCTCCGGTCAATGGCATGAAGGGTGAGCCTAGGCGCCCCGGGGGGCCCCCGCCCCCCCCAACCCCCGGGGGCCCCCGGGGCCGCCCCCGCCCCGCCCCCCCCCCCCCCGCCCCCCCGCCGCGCCCCGGCGCCGGGCCGGGCCCCCCCCCCCCCCCCCCCCCCCCCCCGCCGGCGCGGCGCCGGCGGGCCCCCGGGCCCCCCGCCCGCCCCCCCCCCCCCCCCCCCCCCCGCCCGGGGCGGGCGGCGCCCGCGCCGCCCCGGGGCGGGCCCCCCCCCCGGCCGGGAAGGGGGGGGCCCCCCCGGGGCCGCGGGTCCTCTCTGCCCGTCAGCAGCCGAGCAGCTCGGCCAACCGGGTGAGCGTGGGGGAGAGCGGGGCGTCCAGGCGATGAGTGGCCTCGCCGTCCCCCCGGGTCGGGCCGCGGGTGATGATGACGATCGGGACGCCGCGCGCCGCCGCGCGCCGCACGAACCGGTAACCCGACATCACCGCCAGGGACGAGCCCAGCACCACCAGGGCGCTGGCGGCATCGGTCAGGGCGAAGCAGTACTCGACCCGGCCCCGGGGAACCGAGTCGCCGAAGAAGACCACATCCGGCTTGAGGGTGTCGTGTCCGCAGTCGAGGCACAGCGGCATCACGAACCGCTCGACGTCGAGTTCGTCGAGCCGGACGTCGCCGTCCGGGCGGATCTCATCGCCGCGGACGACGAAACCTGGGTTGTCGGCCCGCATCCGGGCGTCCAGGACGGTGCGCGAGGAGCGTTCGCCGCAGGTCAGGCAGAGGACGTCGCGCAGTGCCCCGTGCAGTTCGATCACCTCGGGGCTGCCGGCCTCTTGATGCAGCCCGTCGACGTTCTGGGTGACCAGGTGGCCGAGGTGGCCGGCGGCCTGCAGCCGGGCCACGGCGTGGTGGGCCGGGTTCGGGCGCACGCTCACCATGCGCTGCCAGCCCACGAACGATCGGGCCCAGTAGCGTCTCCGCGCCGCCGACGAGGCCACGAACTCGCTGTACTGCATGGGCTCGACCCGGCGGGTGCCGTCCGGGCCGCGGTAGTCGGGGATGCCGCTGTCGGTGCTCATGCCGGCGCCGGTCAGCACGAGGGCGGCCGAGCCGCGGACGACGTCCGCGATCGACGCGAGTTCGTCTCGGTTGGTGGGTACGCCCTGAGCCAGGGTCATGGTGGTGATGGTAAGGCGTGGTGGAGATCCCGGGTGTTTCGCCGAACGCGTGCAGGAATGGCGAAACGGCCCGTTGACCAGGGCATAGCTGACCACATTCGGTGGTCGACTGCCGCGAGCTGGGCCCCGGGGTGGTCTGGAGTGACTCTGGGTGTTCGAGATGCGATGAAGTGGGGCAGACGCGTGCTGGGTTCGTGGGTTCGTCGGGTGGTCGTCGGTGGTGTGGTGGCGGCGGTAGCGGCGTCCGGGCTGGGCGTCGTGGCGGCCTCGCCGGCGGCGGCGATCGCGAGTGGGACGGCATTGCCGACGGTGCAGATCGACGGTGTGGTCTGGTCGCAGGTGATCGTGGGGAACACGGTGTATGCGACCGGGCTGTTCCAGAACGCGCGGCCGGCGGGTTCGGCGCCTGGTCATAACCTGACGCCGCGGTCGAACATCTTGGCCTATGACCTGACCACGGGGGCGTTGAAGGGCAGTTGGGCGCCGTCGTTGAACGGTCAGGGGATGGCGATCACGGCGTCCCCGGATGGTCGTCGGATCTATGTGGGTGGTGATTTCACCCAGGTGAACGGGAAGATCCGTAACCGGTTGGCGGTGTTCAGTGCCGCGACGGGTGAGTTGTTGACGGATTTCCAGCCGGGGGTGAACGGGACCGTTCGGGCGCTGCAGACCATCGGTGACGTGGTCTATGCGGGTGGACTGTTCACCTCGACCGGTGGCAATCCGCGCAACCGGTTGGCGGCGTTCTCGGCCACGAACGGTGCGTTGTTGACGTGGGCGCCGGTTGCGAACCTGGGGGTGCGGTCGCTGCTGGCGTTGCCGGCTCAGAACAAGCTGGTGGTGGGTGGGTCGTTCACGTCTTTGAACGGGGCGTTGAACCCGGGGATGGGTGCGGTGGACGCGGCCTCGGGTGCCACGCTGAGCTGGCCGGCCAACCAGATCATCAACGGCAACGGTGGCTCGGGCAGTAGGGCGATCGTGGGGCTGTCGACCGATGGGTCGAAGGTCTACGGTGGCGGCTTCTCGCAGGCGGCGTACATCCCGGGTCGGTTGGAGGGGTCGTTCGCGGCTGATCTGAACGGGAACCTGGACTGGGTGAACGGGTGTTACGGCGACCAGTACGGCACCTATGCCTCGGGTGGCGTCCTGTATCAGGCCGGTCACGCCCACGACTGTTCCCCGCTGGGTGGGTTCCGGGACGAGCAGGGGGAGAACTACTACAAGCGGGCGTTGTCGGTCACGACAACCCGCGCCCGGACCAACGTGGGGGGAAACTTCAACGGCTACCCGGCGCCGTCGCTGGAGAGTTGGCGACCGCACATGGATTCCGGATTCATCTCGGGGTCGCGGCAGGGGCCGTGGCACATCACCGGTGACGGCCGGTACCTGGTGTTCGGCGGGGAATTCCGCAACGTGAACGGGGTCGGTCAGCAGGGGTTGGTGCGGTTCTACCTGAACGGTGTTCCACCTGGGGTGCCGGCAGCGTCGGATTCCTTCGAACGGCCGGTCGGTCTGGGGTGGGGTCGGGCGGATCTGGGTGGGGCGTGGAGTGGTGGTTCGCCGACGCCGACGAACGTCGCCCTGGGTAAGCCGGCGACGTCAGTGGCGATGTTTCTGCAGTTCCCGGCGTCGAGGGCTGTGGACGGGGATGCCTCCACGGGATGCTGGACGGGGTTTGAGACCAATGCGTGGTGGCAGGTGGATCTGGGTGCGAGTGTGGCGCCGGTCAGGCTGACGTTGAGTTCGACGGAGATGTCGAACTTCACGGTGTTCACGTCGAACTCGGACATGTCGGCGCGGTCGTACACGGACCTGGTGAATGATCCGGCGATGTGGAAGAACACCAAACCGGGGGTGTTGTTGAACGGGACGATCGACATCGATACCGCAGGGCAGAGCTTCCGGTATGTGAAGGTGCAGTTGGCCGGCGCCGGATACGTCCGCATCACCGAGCTGCAGGTCCTGGTGCCGGCGGGCTCGTTGGCGGAGGCCTCGGTCGATGCGGGGTCGGGCAAGATCTGGGTGCCGGCCGGGCAGGCGGGCACGATGCGGTTGGGTGCGGTGAGTCTGGCGGGGACGGATTACACGCAGACGTTCTGGACGGAGTCGATGCCGACCGGTGGTGGCGCGTTTGTGGCGCCCCTGGTGCGTACGACGGCGGCTGGTGACTACCGGGCGCGGGTGTTCATCACGCCGTCCGGTGTGGTGCAGGTGTCCCTGGCCAAGGTGGTGGGCGGTGCCGAGACGGTGCTGGCGGGTCCGACCACGGTGGCGGGGTTGACCTACACGGCCGGGGCGAAGCTGCGGGTGCGGGCGCAGGCGACGGGTGCCTCGCCGTCCACGGTGCGGGTGCGGGTGTGGAGGGGCGCGGCCGAGCCGACCACATGGCAGGCGACGGCGACCGACTCCGCCGCGGGGCTGCAGGCTTCCGGTGCGGTCGGGTTGTGGACCTACACCTCGGGTTCGGCGGTCCGGCCGAGCGTGATCCGGGTGGACGACGTGGTCGTGGGCAGCCGGTAGCGACGTGTGCACCGTGCCGACGCTCCGGTGTCGCTCGCTGTGGCTCAGGGCGTGGTGATCAGGAGGTTGTGGTAGGCGCCGGCGGATAGGGCGATCGGGGTGGCGCCGACCCGTTTCGGGGTGGGGTAGCTCGTGACGTCGTAGGGCTGGCCGAGGGAGCTGGCGCCGCCGTAGCCCCAGCAGTAGAGCTGTGAGGCGGCGACGCCGCAGGTGTGGTGGTAGCCGACGGCGACCAGGGTCCAGGTGGTGCCGGTGCCGACCTGGACGGGGGTGGTCTTGGGGCTGCTGGTGCCGTCGCCGAGTTGGCCGTCGGCGTTGACGCCCCAGCACCAGAGCGTGCCGTCGGTGCGTCCGGCGCAGGTGTGGTTGTCGTTGGTGTCCAGGGTGCCGGGGGTGCTGCTCCAGACGGCGCCGCCGATCTGGTACGGGCTGGTGCGTTGGGTGGTGGTGCCGTCGCCGAGGCGGGATTCGGTGTTGTCGCCCCAGCACCACAGGGTGTGGTCGGTCTTGGTGGCGCAGGTGTGTTTGGAGCCGACGGTGACCTGGCTCCAGGTGGTGCCGCTACCGATCTGAGTGGGGCCGCCGCGGTTGCCGGTGTCACCCAGGCCGAGTTGGCCGGTGCCGTTGAGGCCCCAGCACCACAGGGTGCCGTCGGTGCGGACGGCGCAGGTGTGGCGGGCGGTGGTGGCGGTGCCGTCGTAGTGGGCAGCGACCGAGACCTGGGCCCAGGTGGTGGCGGAGCCGATCTGGGTGGGGGTGGTGCGTTGGGTGGTGTCGCCGGTGCCGAGTTGGCCGCTGGCGTTCTGTCCCCAGCACCACAGGGTGCCGTCGGTGCGGGTGGCGCAGGTGTGGGTGTAGCCGCCGCTGACGCTGGCCCAGGTGGTGGCGACCCCGACCTGCGTGAGTGCCGTCCGGTTGGTGGTGTCGTTCAGGCCGAGTTGGTAGGAGGTGTTCAGGCCCAGGCACCACAGGGTGCCGTTGGCCTTGATCGCGCAGGAGTAGCTGTCGCCGGCGCCGACTGCGGTCCAGGACGGGTCGGACGGCGACCCGATGGTGGTCACCGATTCGTCACTGCCGGAGCCGATCTGGCCGCCGTGGTTGGAACCCCAACACGCCACTCCGCCCACGGCGAGGCTGGCGCAGGTGTGGACGTAGGTGGCGCCGCCGCTCTCGGTCAGGCTGGGGGGAATGGTGGTGCTCCAGGCCGTGCCGGCGGCGATCTGGGTGGGGGAGTACCGGTTGGTGGTGGTGCCGTCGCCGAGCTCGCCCTGCCCGTTGTAGCCCCAGCACCACAGGCTGGCGTCGGTGCGGGTGGCGCAGGTGGCGGAGACACCGGCGCCGACCTGGCTCCAGGTGGTGCCGGGCACCTGGATCGGCGTCGACGAGCCGGTGGTGTTGCCCTGGCCGAGATCGCCGTACGAGCCGCCTCCCCAGCACCACAGGGTGTGGTCGGTGCGGGTGGCGCAGGTGTGGCTCAGGCCCATCACCACTGTTGCCCAGGTAGTGACTGCGCCGATCTGGACGGGGGTGGTGCGGGGGGTGGTGGTGCCGTCGCCGAGCTCGCTGGAGCTGTTGGCACCCCAGCACCACAGGGTGCCGTCGGTGCGGGTGCCGCAGGCGTTCCAGTAGCCCATCTCGACGCCGGCCCACGTGGGGGCGGTGCCGAGCTGGACCGGGCTGGTGCGGTCGGTGGTATCACCCAGACCGAGTTGATAGCTACCGTTCTCGCCCCAGCACCACAGGGTGTGGTCGGTCTTGGTGGCACAGGCCTGGTACCACGAGACGGTGACGGTGTTCCAAGTGGTGCCCGGTACCTGCACCGGGGTGCTGCTGGCAGTGGTGTTACCGACGCCGAGCTGGCCGCTGGAGTTGTCGCCCCAGCACCACAAGGTGCCGTCCGTGCGGGTCGCGCACGCCGAGGCATGACCGGCCGAGACCTGTCGCCAGGTGGTCGCCGACCCCACTTGGCGGGGCATGTAGGACGCTGACCCGCCACCGGTGGTATTGCTGCCCCAGCACCAGAGTTCGCCATTGGCCTTGACCGCGCAGGTGTAGTCGTAACCGGCGCTGCCCTGGGCCATCCCCGGCTCACCCACCAGCCCGGGCAGGGTCATGTCGTGGATGCCCAGCTGGTTGCTGACGTTGTAGCCGAACCCGGTTAGGAACTGTGCCACCTGCGGGGTCACGCTGGCCGAGGACGACGCAGCCCCGGTGCCGGCGGCGTTGGTGGCGGTGACCGTCACGGTGTAGGTGGTGCCGTTGGTCAGGCCGGTGAGGGTGCACGTGGTGGATGGTGCTGTGGCGGTGCAGGTTTGGCCGCCGGGTGAGGCAGTGGCGGTGTAGCTCGTGATGGCAGAGCCGCCCGTGGAGGCGGGGGCGGTCCAGGCGATGTCGGCCTGGGCGTTCAGGGCGGTGGCGCTCACCGCGGTGGGCGCGCCGGGCGGGCCGATCGGCGTGATGCTGTTGGAAGCGGCCGAGGCGGGACCGACCCCGACGCTGTTGGTGGCCGTGACGGTGGCGGCGTAGCTGGTGCCGTTGGTCAGGCCGGTGAGGGTGCAGCTGGTGGACGGTGGTGTGGCGGTGCAGGTTTGACCGCCGGGGGAGGCGGTGGCGGTGTAGCTGGTGATCGCGGCTCCGCCGTCCCAGGACGGCGCGGCCCAGGACACGCTGGCCTGTCCGTTGCCGGCGGTGGCGGTGGGCGTCCCGGGGATACCGGGGGTGATGGTGCTGGCCCACTTGCGGGCGAGGTAGTCCTCGAGGGTGCGGCGCTCGGCGGTGGTGAGGGTGCCGGTGAAGGCGATGATCTCGGGGGTGGTGCCCCACCAGCGGCCGGCGGGGGTGGTGTCGCCGCCGGTGCCGATCCAGAGGTGGTCGGTGCCGGTGGTGAAGGCTCCGTTGGTGGTGACGCCGGTGCCGCCTTGGGCCCAGATGGTGATCGAGGTGCCGGAGGTGAACTCGGCGGCGGCGACGCCTTGGGCCTGGGAGCCGGGCCAGGGGGTGGTGAAGGCCATGGGGTTGCCGTTGACGTCGGCGCCGGTGGCCGACCAGCTCGTGATGCGGCGTTGGGTGGCGGCGGTGGTGCCGCCGTAGGAGAGGGCGGAGATGCCGTTCATGGCGACGCTGGGGTTGACGGCTGCCGACATGATGACGGTGCCGGTGGTGGTGCCGGTGGGCAGCAGGCTCGGATTGGCCGACAGGTAGTCGTTGCTGCCGTCGAAGCTGGGCACGGGGTGTCCGGCGACGGTGCTCAGGACGGGTTGGTAGGTGCCGGGGGCCTGGCTGGCGTGGTTGGTCGAGGCGGACTTGTCCGTCCAGCAGCCGACGGTGGTGGTGGCTTGGGCGCCGGTGCAGGCGGAGGAGGCCAGGATCGTGGCGGGGTCGGCGCCGTCCAGCCAGAGTTTCAGGTTCGCGCCCGACATGATGCCGGCCGGATAGGTGATCACGGAGGTCGAGGTCGAGGCTGCGCTGGTGCCGACGGCGTTGGTGGCGGTGGCGGTGACCGAGTAGGTGACGCCGTCGACCAGGCCGGTCAGGGTGCACGGGCTGGACGCCGCGGTGCAGGTGACACTGCTCTGCCCGCTGGCGGTGGCGGTGGCGGTGTAGGAAGTGATCGCGCTGCCGCCATTGGACGCCGGGGCGGTCCAGGCGACCGATGCCTGCCCGGAGGTCGAGGTGGAGGCGGTGGCGGCCAGGGCGGTGGGGGCGCCGGGCGACCCGGTGGGGGTAACGCTGTTGGAGGTGGCCGATGCGGGGCCGGTGCCGACGCTGTTGGTGGCGGTGACCGTGACCGTGTAGCTGGTGCCGTTGGTGAGGCCGGCGATGCTGCAGGAGGTCGCAGCCGTGGTGCACGAGGCGCCGCCGGGGCTGGCGGTGGCGGTGTAGGACGTGATCGCGGCTCCCCCGTCCCCGCTGGGCGCCGTCCAGGACACGGTCGCGGCGCCGTCCCCGGCGGTCGCGGTCGGCGTGCCGGGGATCCCGGGGGCGAGGGTCTGGGACCACTTGCGGGCCAGGTACTCCTCGACCTGACGGCGTTGGGTGGCGGTGACTGCCTGGTTCAGGATGATGATCTCGCCGATGTCGCCGTCCAGCGGCATGGTGTAGCTGAGCAAGCTGTCGTAGACGGCTCCGATGCGCAGGTTGTTGCCGAAACTTCGCCAGGCAGGTTGGGACCAGCTCACCGACGCGGGGGAGCGCCCGTTGGCGGAAGCGTCCTGAGTCAGCGTTCCGGCCGAGGACGTCGAGGTGGCGGACATCACGGCGGTGCCGGTGGACGCCTGATTGGTGGAGTACATGACGTTGTCGGTGCCGAAACCGCTGACGTACAGGCTGGTGGTGGTGGGGTAGCCCGCGACCATGAGACCGGAGTGCTGGCCCGGCCAGCCAGCGATCATGCCCCCGATGTTCGTGGAGTTGTCCAGGGTGGTACGCGGGGTCACCATCGCGAAGATCGATCGGTCGTTCGAGCCGAGCGCGCCGACTCCGACATCGGTGATGGCGTAGCGGTCGAGGGTGGCCTTGTTGAAGCGGATGGCGTTGTGGCCGTTGATGGCTGACGGAGTCAGGGTGGGTTGGGTGGCACCGGCGATGGCGTGCCAGGCGGTGGTGGCGCGGTTCTTCCAGCAGCCGACGCCGTTGCCGACCGGGGTGTTCGACCCCAGGCAGTCGGAGGAGTCCGACAACGTGGTGGCATCGGCGGCGTCGAGCCAGACCTTGGTGGCTGCGGCGGTCATGACGCTCGCCGGGTAGGTGGTCACGGTCGTCGAGGCGGACACCGGGCTGGTGCCGGCGCTGTTGGTGGCGGTGACGCTGACCGTGTAGGTGAGGCCGTCGACCAGGCCGGTCAGGGTGCAGGGGCTGGACGCCGCGGTGCAGGTGACGTCGGATTCGCCACTCGCGGTGGCGGTTGCGGTGTAGCCGGTGATGGTGGCGCCGCCGGTGGAGGCCGGCGCGGTCCAGGTGACGGCGGCCTCGCCGCTGGTGGTGGTGCTGGCGGTGGCGGTGACCGAGGTGGGTACGCCGGGCGCCGCGGCGCTGGGAGCGGCCGTGGTAGTGGCTGCGGATCCGGTGCCGATGGCGTTGGTCGCGGTGACGGTGACGGTGTAGGTGGTACCTCCGGTCAAGCCGGTGATGGTACAGCCGGTGGTCGCGGTGGTGCAGGAATTGCCCCCGGGGCTGGCGGTGGCGGTGTAACTGGTGACGGCGGACCCGCCGTCCCAGGTGGGGGGTGACCAGGTCAGGTCGATCTGGCCGCTGCCCGTGGCGGAGACCAGGGCCGTGGGGGCGCCGGGGGCGATGGCCTGGGACCACTTGCGGGCCAGGTATTCATCGACCTGACGGCGCTGGCTGGTGGTCACGGCTGTGTTGAGGATGATCAGTTCACCGATGTCGCCGTCCAGGGGGTTGGCGTAGGACTGGATGGTGTCGAACGCCGAGCCGATGCGCAGGTTGTCGGTGTAGCTGAGCCAAGGCGTGCTGGCGGTGCCTGTGACCGGGGTGCGGGCATTGGCGGAGAGGTCCTGGGTAAGGGTGCCGCCCGAGGTGGCCGAGATGGCTGAGGACAGGATCGGAGCAGGAGCGGTGGTCGCGGCGCTGAAGGCGGTGGCGCCGATGGCTGACGCCTGGATGCCGGTAATGGTGGGCGTGCCGGTACAGCAGCCCGGGTGGAAACCGGGCCAGATGGCTGTGGCGCCCCAGGCGTCGGTGGCGCCGCCCAGGGTGGTGCGTCCGGCGGTGACGGCGAAGACCGATCGATCGGCTGAGCCGAGGGCGCCGACGCCGGCGTCGGTGATGGCGTAGCGGTCGGGGTGGGTGCGGTCGAAGCGGATGGCGTTGTGGCCGTTGAGGATGGCGGCGGTCAGCACCGGCTTGTTGCTGCCGGCGATGGCGTGCCAGGCGGTGGTGGCGCGGTTCTTCCAGCAGCCGATGCCGGTGCCGGAGGTGGCGTTGCTTCCACTGCAGTCGGTGGCGGCGGACAGGGTGGTGGGGTCGAGGGCGTCGAGCCAGACCTTGGTCGCCGAGCCGGTCATGACGGCGGCGGGGTAGGGGATGGCCGTGGTGGTGCCGGCGGTGCTGGTGCCGTTGGCGTTGGTGGCGGTGACCGAGACGGTGTAGGTCACACCGTTGGTCAGGCCGGTGAAGGTACAGGTGCGGGCGGCGGGCACGGTGACGGTGCAGCTGGTCGAGGACGGCGTGGTGGTGGCGGTGTAGGAGGTGACCGCTGAACCCTGGTCGTTCGGGGCGGTCCACGTGGCGGTGGCCTGGGTGTCGCCGGGGGTGGCGGTCACCACGGGTGGGTCGGGGACGCCGGTGCAGGGGCACTGGCGGTGATGGTGGCGGTCGAGGTCCAGGTGCCGTAGCGGATGAGGACCTGCGGGGTGAGGGCGGTCGTGGGGACGGTGATGGTGGTGCTGGTGCCGCTGACGGCGGTGGCGTAGCTGGTGACGCCGTCGGTGATGTCGTAGGTCGCTCCACCGCGCACGCCGGATGCGGGGGTCCAGCTGACCTGGCAGGTGGTGGGCGTCGTCCGGGTGGTGGTGACTGCCGTGGGGATCCAGGCGTCCAGCTGAGCGGCACTCAGTGCCGTGCCGCCGTTGGAGGTCTGCGCGGTGAAGGCGCTCTGGGTATGAGAGGAGGAGGTGCCGACAGACCGACCAACAGCAGACCGGTGGCGAGCACGAGCAGGCGTCGCTGACGCTCGCGCAATGTCGGCCGGAGCACGCGCCGTCCGCCATGCCGTTGGTCTGATCGCCCTCCCACACCCTCTTGTCGACTCCGAGACGAGGGTGATGGATCATCGTCACTCGATCAGCCCAGCGGCTTGTGCACGGATTGCCTGATCACCGAGGGCGGCGGCCTCGGCGGGCTCCTGGTAGTCGCCGACCACGTAACTGCCCAGGTGATCGGCCGATGGACTGAACACCCGGCCCCGTTGCGCCGGGCGAGAGCGTCGACGAATCGGGCCAGGCGCGGGTCCTCACCGAGCATGAACACGTTGATCGCCGCGCCGTAGCGGGTCAGCGCGTCGACCTCGGCCACCGTCGCCCGGATCGTGGCCCGCGCCGGCGGATAGGTGAACAGTGCCTGACCGCCGTCGGCCAGGTGGGCGGTGGGCTCGCCATCGGTGACCACGAGGACGACGCTCTCGCCGTCCGGGTGCCGGCGCAGGTGCCGTCCGGCCAGGTGCAGGGCGTGGTGCAGGTTGGTTCCCTGCACGTAGTCCGGCTCGATGCCGGCCAGCTCGATCGTGGACAGCGGTGCCGCGTACCGACCGAACCCGATGATCTGCAACGCATCCTGCGGAAAGCGCGTCGCCACCAGGTGCGCCAGCGCCAGCGCGGTCTGCTTCATCGGACCCCATCGGTCCTCGATCGCCATCGAGAACGACAGATCGACGCACAGCGCCACGGTGGCGCTGGCCCGGCGCTCGGTCTGGATCACCTCGAAGTCGTTCACCTGTAGCCGGACGCGGCCTGGCGCCGACGCTGTGTCTGCCGACGGCGTACGCGGGGTGGGAAGTCCACCCCGGCGCAGCGCATTGCCGACGGTGCGCACCACGTCGAGCGGCTGACTGTCGCCGAACTCCCAGGCCCGCGTTGCGCCCGTCGCCTCACCGGCGGCGCCGGCGTCCCGCTGATCGTGATCACCGCGCCCCCCGGCGTCCAGGTGGGCGAACACCTGGCGCAGCGCAGTCTGACCGAGCCGACGCAGCGCCTTGGGGGTCAGGTGCACCCCGTCGGCGCCGCCGGTCAGCCAACCCTGGTCGAGCAACTCGCGCTCGAGCTGTTGCAGCGCCCGAACATCCTGTGCCGCAGTCGATCCGAGAGAGCGCTCGACCTGTTCGACGTCGATGTCGTCCAGCGTCGCGCCAGGGCGGTCCTGGCCGAGGGCGTCGATCAGGTCGTCCAGGTCGGCCAGTTCGGCCAGTGCCTCGGTGGCCTCGCCGTAGCCGAGCGGGTTGCTGCCGCGTGAGGGCTCGGAGCCGCTCCAGCCCAGATCGGGGCGTAGCGCTCGCAGTGCATCGGTGAGGGCGGCCAGCTGTGCGGCCAGCTCGCCGTCCCCCAGGGCCTGGGCCATCAGCCCGGCGAGTTCCTCGCGCTGCTGGGGCGACATCGAGTTCAGCAGCCGCTGGCCGGCGGCGGCCTGCCGGGCCAACGCGTCGATCAGCTCGTCGACGTTCTGCGGGTTGTCCGGGAACATCTCGCCGTGCCGGTTCATGAACTCGGCGAAGTCCTCGGTGGTGTCCTCACCGCGAGAGTGCTTGTCCAGCAAGGCATTCAGGTCGCGCAGCATCTCGGCCACCCGCGCCATCGAGGCATTGCCCTGCTCTGATCCCAGGTTCTGCAGCGCGTCCCGCAGGCCGCGGAACTGCGAGTCGATGACGTCGCCCCGCAGCTCGTCGAGGATCTCGCGGTAGAGCTGTTCGGCGCGCGGTGAGCTCCAGCGGTAGTCGCTCAACTCGCGGACGGCGGCCGCGGTCGATCGGGGCAGCGCGTCGAGCCGGGATTGGGCGAACGCGGCCTCCATCGCCTGCGCCTCGTCCGTGGCACTGATCGCACGGTTCTCGAGTTCCTCGCGCTCAGCGGCCAGGGCCTGGTCGAGCAGGGCCGCAGCCTTGGTGAGCGCGCCGTCCCAACGGCCCCCGCCGAGCGGTCTCGCGCCGCTGTCGCGCAGCCCGGGCGCGCAGGTCGTCCAGGCCCTGCCGGCGGCCCGCCTCGTCCGGCACCCCTCGCCGCAGCAGGTCGCGCAACGCCTCGCTCAGGCCCTCACCGGCCAGCACCCGTTCGCCGAGGGCGTCCAGCGCGTGCCGGACGTCGAACGGCGGCGCCAGTGGGTCCGGTCCGCCCCGCCAGGGGCCGTAGCGATGTCGGCGGGGCATGGGTCGGCGGGGCATGGTCAGTCCCGCCCGTGGTCGCCGTCGGACGATCCGCCGTAGACCACGCGGCCGTCGTCCAGGGTGTCCTTGGCCAGCCGCCGGGTCAGGTGCAGCCCTTCGAGGGCGAACTCCAGCGCGCTGGCGGCTCGGGCGGGGGTGGGCTCGGCGTCCATGCCGAGGCGCGTCAGGAGCGCGCCCAGGGCGGGCACCCGTTCGAACTGGCCGAGCAGTTCGGTGGAGCGGACGCCGTCCCCGGCCAGGATGGCGTTCTCGGCGGCGACGGCGACCAGCTCGGTCAGGTCCAGCCCACCGAGCCGACGCCGCCAGACCTCGGCGGTGGCGCGCCGCAGCAGGTGGTCGAGCAGCTCCAGCTCGCGGCCCTCGCCGTCCGCCTCGAACTCGACCTTGCCGCGCAACGTGGCGGTGATGGTCTCGGTGTCGCCGACGCGAGCCACCGGGGGATCCGTCTCGCCGAGCAGGGCATGACGGCGCAGCGCCGCGGCCGCCACCGTCTCGGCGCCGGCGATCGCGAACCGGGCCGACACCCCCGAGCGGCCATCGACCGACGGAGATTCGCGTACCGCCCGGGTGAAGACGGCGAGCACCTCGATCAGGTGGTCCGGCACCTCGGCGGCCAGGGCTGCCTCCTGGCGCACCAGGGCGACCTCGCCGTCGAGTTCCAGCGGGTAGTGAGTGCGCACCTCGGCGCCGAAGCGGTCCTTGAGCGGGGTGATGATGCGGCCGCGGTTGGTGTAGTCCTCGGGATTGGCGCTGGCGACGAGCAGCAGGTCGAGCGGCAGCCGCACCACGTACCCGCGCACCTGGACGTCGCGTTCCTCGAGCACGTTGAGCAGGCCCACCTGGATCCGTTCGGCCAGGTCGGGCAATTCGTTGACGGCGAAGATGCCGCGGTGCATGCGGGGCACCAGGCCGAAGTGGATCGTCTCCGGGTCGCCCAGGGTGCGCCCCTCGGCCACCTTGATCGGGTCGACGTCACCGATCAGGTCGCCGATGCTGGTGTCCGGGGTGGCGAGCTTCTCGGCGTACCGGTCGTCGCGGTGCACCCAGCGGATCTCGAGCTCCTCACCCCGTTCGGCCGCCCGACGACGGGTGGCCGGGGTGATCGGGTCGTAGGGGTGCTCGTGCAGTTCGGCGCCGGCGATCACCGGGGTCCATTCGTCCAGCAGGCCGACCAGGGTGCGGATCAGCCGAGTCTTGCCCTGGCCCCGCTCGCCCAACAGCACCACGTCGTGGCCGGCCAGTAGTGCGCGCTCCAGGTCGGGCAGCACGGTGTCGTCGAAGCCCACCACCCCGGGGAAGCGCACCGAGCCCGCCCGCATCGCGTGCAGCAGGTTCTGCCGGATCTCGTCCTTGACGCTGCGGTGCACATGGCCGGAGGCGCGCAACGCGCCGACGGTGGTGGGCAGACCCGCTGGTGGCCGGCCGGGCGGCTGAGGTGTCGTCACCACCTGACCGTACGTTGCCCCGCTGATGGATGCACCCCCCGGATCGGCGACGCGGGCGGCTCAGCCGTCGAGGGCGAGCGTGAACGGCAGCACCTCGGGTGCACCCGCCTCGCGCAGCACCGCGGCAGCGACGGTCAGCGTCCAGCGGGACGACGCGAGGTCGTCGACCAGCAGTACCGGCCCGTCGAGGCCGGCCAGGGCCTCGGCCATGGCCGAGCCGACCGCGAGCCGCCCCCACACGCCGGCCAGCCGGAAGGCGCTGTTGCCACCGGGCTCACCCGTCGGGCCGCCGTCCACCGGGTCGAGGGTGCCCAGGTAGGTCAGCCGTCCCACCCCGGCCAGGCCTCGGGCCACCCCCGTGACCAGCTGGGGGCGTCGCCGCGAAGGGACGGCGACCACAGCGGAGGGCCGAGCCTGCCAGTCCCAGCCCTTGAGCACCTCGATGGTGGCCTCGGCCAGCCACGAGGGGGGAGCGGCGTCCGGCTCGTCGAGCAGCCGGCGCACCCGTTGCCCCCAGCCCAGATCGCTCAGCCGGGCGAGCGTGCGGCCGACGGTCATCGCCGACTCCGCGGGGATCTTGCCTCGCACCGGGACGCCGAGCCGGTCCATGCCGGTCGGCCACATTGCCCGTGGCTCCAGCTCGACCCCGACGCGATCGAGCCGCTGCCGCGCGATCTGTGTTGCCGCTGTGGGGATTTCGGAGTCGTACCACGACCCGGCGCAGACGTCGCACCGGCCGCAGTCGGCGGCGGTCTCGTCGTCCAGAGCCTGTTGCAGGAAGCGCATCCGGCATGCCGAACCCGACTGGTAGTCGAGCATCAGCCCCTGCTCGCGCTCGCGGGCGGCGGTCAGCCGGGCGTAGCGATCTTCGTCGTAGGTCCACTCGGCGCCGGTGGCGACCCAGCCGCCGCTGACCCGTTGCACCGCCCCGTCGACGTCGAGCACCTTGAGCAGCAGCTCGAGCCGGGTGCGCCGGACGTCGACGGCACTCTCGAGAGCGGCGGTCGACAGGGCCTTGGACGAGCCGGCCAGAGTCTCGATCACGGCCGCCGCCTGGTGTCTGCGAGGCATGGACGCCGAGGCGAAGTAGGACCAGATGTCGCGGTCCTCACTGCCGGGCAGCAGCAGCACGTCGGCCCGCTCGGTGGCGCGTCCGGCGCGTCCCACCTGCTGGTAGTACGCCACGGGGGAGGAGGGCGCCCCCAGGTGGAGCACGAACCCGAGGTCGGGTTTGTCGAAACCCATGCCGAGGGCACTGGTGGCGACCAGGGCCTTGACCTCGTTGCGCAGCAACGACTGTTCCAGCTGCTCGCGCTGCTGGGGGTCGGTGCGGCCGGTGTAGGCCTGCACGGCATGACCGGCCTCGCGCAGCGCCGCCGCGACGTCCTCGGCCGCGCTCACCGTGAGCGTGTAGACGATGCCGCTACCCGGCAGGTCGCCGAGGTGGGCCAACAGCCAGGCGAGCCGCTGTTCCGGGGTGGTGATGGGCAGGACGCCGAGCCGCAGGCTGTCGCGGGCCAGCCCACCGCGCAGCGTGGTCACCGCGCGCCCCCCGGCGCCCAGCTGCTCGGCGACATCGGTGACCACCCGGGCATTCGCGGTCGCGGTGGTGGCCAGCACCGGGGTGTTGTCGGGCAGCGTGGTCAGCAGGTCGCGGATGCGCCGGTAGTCGGGGCGGAAGTCGTGCCCCCAGTCGCTGATGCAGTGCGCCTCGTCGACGACGAGGAGGCCGCAGCGTCGCGCCAGATCGGGCAGTTGCTCGTCACGGAAGCGCGGGTTGTTCAAGCGTTCCGGGCTCACCAGCAGCACATCGACGGCGTCGGCGGCCAGTGCCTCGCGCACCGCGCCCCACTCCTCGGCGTTGGCCGAGTTCATCGACATCGCGCGCACCCCGGCCCGCCCGGCGGCGGCGATCTGATCGCGCATCAGGGCCAGCAGCGGCGAGACGATCAGTGTCGGCCCGGCCCCGGCGTCCCGCAGTAGTCGGGTGGCGACGAAGTACACCGCCGACTTGCCCCAGCCGGTGCGCTGCACCACCAGCACCCGTTGGCGGCCGTGCACCAGGGCGGTGATGGCCTCGAGCTGCCCGTCCCGGAAGTCGATGGACTCCGCGCCGTCCGCAGCGCCGGCCGCGCCGCCGACCAGCGTGCGCAGGGCGTGCCGGGCGGCGTCCGCGAGCTGGGTCGCGGGGATTGTCGGAGGTGCAGGGGTTGCCATGACCTCAGGCTAGGTGAGCCCACCGACAGGGACGCAGGCCAGAATCCATGATCCGCGATGCCGCCGGGCGAGTGCGGTCACTTCGGGTCGAAGGCAGCGTTGTCATCCGCCGGAACTGACCGCAGTCCGGTTTGAAGTGACCGCACAGGGTCAGAAGTGACCGCACAGGGTCAGAGTGACCGCACAGGGTCAGAAGTGACCGCACAGGGCGGGAAGTGACCGCACAGGGTCAGAAGTGACCGCACGCCACCAGGAGCGACCGCGCGCTACCCCGGACGGCGTGCCGACACGGCACGCCGCGCGCTCAGGGCAGGGAGATGACTGTGACCAGCTCTCGCGCGGCTCGGGCTGTGCGCGGGTCGGACGCGCGCTGCGCCATGGTCAGGTGGTGGGTGAGGGTCGCCCGGGCGGCGTCGTCCGCAGCGTAGGAGGTAGCGGCGTCCTCGATCTCGCTGCGGGTGTCGGCGCCGGCGTTCTCGAAACCGCCGAGCAGGAACATCACCCCGAGCGGGTCGTTGCGGCGCAGCAACGCCAGCGCGGTCTCACCGGCGGTGGTCGGGTCGATCAACAGGCGCATGGTGGCCAGTGCGGCCCGGTCGTTCTCCAGCTGGTCGACGACGGCGTCTACGTCACTCATCTCGGTGTCCCTTGTCTCGGTGCTCCGCGATGAGGGGTTCTCGTCCCGGCGATGGATCGGCGTGCTCGGCGTGATCGGTGCGATCGGAGTCCGTCAGGCGCAGGCGCTCTGTCGGTTGCCGGGTGACCTCGGCGATCAACTCGAAGTCCTTGTCGACGTGCAGCACGGTCAGGCCGGACAGCTCGGCGATGGCGGCGATCAGAAGGTCAGGAACGGAAGGCGCTCGATGCTGGCCACGCTGGGCGAGTAGGCCCTGAACGTGAACGGCGCGTTGCTCGGCGGCGGGGGTGAGATGGGCGACCGGCATGAGCATGAGCGGCGGACCCTCGGTGCGATGAACCCACTCGGCGGAGGATCGTGCCGAGAACCCCACCTCGAGAATCGTGGCCGTCGCCACGTGCACCAGCCCTCGTTGGACCCGGGCCACCCACTCAGGGGTGTCCGCGTTGGTCGACAGCCGCGCCAACGCGGACTTGTCGATGAGCCAGGTGGGTGAGGTCACGACCAGGCGCCACGCATCACGTCGTCGTCGGCGAGATCGGCGAATTTGTCGAAGTCTGCGGCGGTGATCTCGGACGTGACGCGATGGGCGGCTTGCTGCAGATGCCGCAGCAAGAACTCGTTGCGCGACAGGCCGGCGCGCGCGGCCAATTCGTCGAGCCGGGCGAGGTCGTCCTCGTCGATGTTGCGGATGAGCACGTTGGCCATGGCCACCTCCCGAACGGGCCGAACAGGGCCGGCACCACGGGCCTGGAGCCGACGAGCCCTGCCCAACCGTGATGATATCGCATGATAGCGCCCTAGGGTCGGGTGTTCATGAGGGCGGCGCAGGAGGCGATGCGGCCAGCGGATCGGCTATTGGTCGGGCCGCTGCTGCGACACGTCGACGCCGCCCGCGCGACGATCTGGGTCGAGACCGACCGGCCCTACCGGGTCGACGTCCGCACGCCCGACGGCTCGGCCTCGGCGCACGAGACCACCTGGTCGGTGCACGGCCACCACTACGCCCTCGTCGTGCTGCGCGGGCTGGCCCCCGGCTCGGTCACTGAGTACCAGGTGTTGCTGGACGACGAACCGGTCTGGCCCGATCCCGCAAACGGCCTCCCCGCCAGCGTGATCCGCACTCCGGACGGTGGCGACGTCGTCCGGCTGACGTTCGGCAGTTGTCGCCAGAGCGCCCCCCTGGACGACGCCGGCCTGCGCCGGTTCGGCCCGGATGCACTGGTCGCGCTCGCCGAGCACCTGGCGGCCTCACCGCACCCCGAGTGGCCCGATCTGTTGCTGCTGAACGGCGACCAGATCTACGCCGACGAACCCTCGGACGCCGTCCGGGCACGGCTCCGCGAACGGGAACGGCCCGACCCCGAGATGGCCGAGGAGATCGCCGATTTCGAGGAGTACACCTGGCTCTATCACGAGACCTGGACCGAGCCCGCCGTGCGATGGCTGCTCTCGACCGTGCCGAGCGTGATGATGCTCGACGACCACGATCTGCGCGATGACTGGAACACCTCGCTCGCCTGGCGTGAGCAGGTCACCTCGCGCCCCTGGTGGCGGGATCGAGTGGTCGGGGGGCTGGGCTCGTACTGGGTCTATCAACACCTCGGCAACCTGTCGCCGGAGGAGCTGGACGACAACGAGCTGTACCGCCTGGTGCGGACCGAGCCGGACGACGCGGTGCGCTCGAACCGGTTGGACGAGTTCGCGTTCGGTGCCGACGCCGATCCGCCGAGCGCCCGCTGGAGCGTGGTGCGCGACCTGGGCTCCGCGGTCCGGCTGATCGTGGTCGACACCCGGTGCTCGCGTTCGCTCGATCCCGATCGCCGCGCCATCGTGGACGACGTCGAGTGGGCCTGGTTCCGCGATCGGGTGCTGGAGCGGCGGCTCGACCACCTGCTGGTCGGCTCGACCCTGCCGGTGCTGCTGCCGCCCGGGATCCATCATCTGGAGGGCTGGGACGAGGCGGTGGCCGGTGGCGCCTGGGGGCGCCGCGCCGTCCGGATCGCCGAGAACCTACGCCAGCTCATGGATCTCGAACACTGGGCATCGTTCCGGCTCAGCCTGCATCGGTTGTGCGACCTGCTCGGCGAGGTCGCGGGGGCACGCCGCGACCCGGCAGCTGAACCGCCGGCGAGCGTGCTGTTCCTGTCGGGTGACATTCACAGCTCGTACGTGGCGAGGGCGACCATGCCGGGGGTGGACCCGCAGCGCACCGCGTTGGTGCAGTTGACGATGTCGCCTCTGCGCAACCCGCTCGGCCGGCTGATGCGGCTGGCCACCAGGACCCTGAGTGGCCGCCTGGCGGCCAGGTTAACGCGCCGGGCGGCGCGTGCCGCCGGGGTCGAGGACGTGCCGCTGCGATGGCGCCTCGATCGGGGAGCCTGGTTCGACAACGGGGTGATGACCGTGGTGCTCGAGGGCCGGCAGGCGCGGGTCGAGGTGCGACACGCGGGCCTGGTGGAGGGTCGTCACGTGCTGCGTCCCACCTGGCAGGGCGGCCTCACGCCGTCACCCCGCGGTTAGGCTGATCACATGAATTGGTCCGCCACGGCGATTTGGTGGCACTTGTACCCGCTGCGTTTCGTCGGCGGCGAGCAGCGCGCCGAGGACCTGCCCGGCGGGCACGTGCAGCATCGGTTGGGCCGGATCGTGAACTGGCTCGACTACGTGGTCGAGTTGGGGTGCAACGGCCTGATCCTGGCGCCGATGTTCGCGTCGGTCTCGCACGGCTATGACACCCTCGACCACTTTCGGATCGACCCCCGGTTGGGCGACGACGCCGATGTCGACGACCTGGTGGCCCAGGCGCGAGCGAGAGGGCTGCGGCTGGTGTTGGACGGCGTGTTCAACCACCTTGCCGCCGACCACGACATCGTGCAGCGGGCCTGGCTGGCCGGGCCCGACACGGACGACGGCCGCTGGCTGCGCTGGGAGGGCGAGCACCCGCGGGTGTTCGAGGGCAACTTCGATCTGGTCGAGCTCGATCTGAGCCACCCGCCGGTGGCCGACTACGTCGTCGAGGTGATGTGCCACTGGCTGGCGCGGGGCATCGACGGATGGCGGCTGGATGCCGCGTACGCGCCGGGGGCGCAGGCCTGGTCGTCCATCACTCGACGGGTCAAGGAACGCTTTCCCGAGTGCTGGTTGCTCGGTGAGGTGATTCACGGCGACTACCCCGAGTTCGTGGCGACCTCGGGGGTCGACTCCGTGACGCAATACGAACTGTGGCACGGGATCTGGCACTCGATGAACGACAAGAACCTGTTCGAGTTGGAACATTCCCTGACCCGCCACGCCGAGTTCTGTGAGACGTTCCGGCCGCAGACCTTCATCGGCAATCACGACGTCACCCGCATCGCCACCAAGCTCTACGACATCCGCCACCTGCCGATCGCCGTGGCGTTGCTGATGCTGTTGCCCGGCATCCCGTCCATCTACGCCGGCGACGAGCAGGCCTTCGATGCGCGCAAGCTGAAGCGACCCCACGGGGACGACGCGGTGCGCCCGCCGTTCCCTGAGTCCCCGGACGACCTGCTGCCCTTCGGGGCGGAGGCCCTCGAACTGCACCAGCGCCTGATCGGCCTGCGCCGCAACCACCCCTGGTTGGTGGACGCCACCCTCGCCGTCCGCGAGGTCACGAACACGACCATGGTCATCGACCTGACCGCCCAGGGCTCCGCTGCCGCCGACCCCGCACACCGCCTGACCCTGGCCCTGAACATCGGCGACGACCCCTTCACCGTGGCCACCCCCGCCGCCGACCCCACCGGCGGCGAGCGGACCGACGACGACCCCAACGGAGACGACCCGCTCACCGTCGCCCCCCACTCCTGGGCCACAACCCCTCGGTGATCATGCAATCCGTGCACGTTTGTGACCGAGTGGATGATGCCGCGCCCACGATCGCGCCGGACGCCATGGCGAGCGGTAACGGCGCAGCAGGTTGCAGGCAGCGTGAAGTGCATGCAAAGTGAAGGCATGGGCATCATTCAGATCCGTGACGTCCCCGACGACGTCCAGGCGGAACTCGTGCGTCGTGCCAAGGCATCCCAGCAGTCGCTGCAGCAGTACATGCGCAACTTGGTGATCGCCCAGACGCGGCGGCCTGACATCTCGCAGATCTGGGCTCGCGTAGAGGAGCGCGTCGAGCGTGAGGGCACCCGGTACGAACAGGCCGACGCCGTGGACGACGTCCGTCAGTTGCGGGCCGAGGATCGGTGGGCGTGACGCTCGTCGCGGACACCTCGGCCATGTTGCCGGCGCTGATCGACGATGGACCCGCCGGCCGCGCCGCTCGCCGGGCGCTCGGCGATGACACGATCATCGCTCCGGCGCTCTTGGACGTGGAGGTCGCTTCGGCACTTCGCGGCCGAGTGTTGGGCGGGCGGCTGGACGCCGAGTCGGCTCGGCAGGCTCTCGCAGACCTGGCCGCCTTGCCGCTCGAGCGCTTCGACGCTGTCCCCCTGCTCGCGCGGATCTGGGAGCTGCGCAACAACCTCACGGCTTATGACGCCACCTACGTCGCCCTGGCGGAGGTGTTCGATGCCGTCGTGGTCACGGCCGATGAGCGACTGGCGGCGAGCACCGGGCCTCGGTGTCGGTTCCGTATCGTGACCGGTGGCAATTGATCACTACGCCTGGCAGCTCAGCCCCGTCGAGTGGATCGGGCAGTACCCGGCCGGGTTCTTGTGCAGGTACTGCTGGTGATAGTCCTCGGCGTAGTAGAACGGCCCGGCCTCGGCCGACGACCGCGCGTCGGTGGTGATCTCGCCGTACCCGGCCTTCGCCAAGGTTGCCCCGAACGCCGCGCGGGTGGCGGCATACGCCGCGGCCTGGTCTGGTGTCGTCCAGTAGAACGCCGAGCGGTACTGGGTGCCGATGTCGTTGCCCTGACGGTTCAGCTGGGTCGGGTCGTGCGACTCCCAGAACACGGCGAGCAGGTCACGCACGCTCACTCGTTGTGGGTCGAAGGCGACCATCACCGTCTCGGTGTGCCCGGTCTGACCGGTGCAGGTCTCCTCGTAGGTGGGGTTCGGCGTGAAGCCACCCATGTAGCCGGCCGCCGTGGTCACCACCCCGGGGATCTGCCAGTACTCCTTCTCGGCCCCCCAGAAACACCCCAGGCCGAGGTAGACGACCTCGGTGCCCTCGGGCCACGGCCCCTCGAGCGGTGTTCCGAGGACGGCGTGCGTCGCCGGCACCGGGAACGGACGGTTGTCGCGACCCGGCAGAGCGTGCTGACGGTCGACCATGCGTGAACGTCCCAGACCGAACATGCCGTCGATCGTCTCAAACCCCGGACTCGAACGCTCGTCGGACGCCGCGCTCGTCGGACGCCGCGCCACCGGCTGTGCGACAGTTCGCCGGTGCGCCTGACCCTCCTCGACCGCCTGCCGCCCCTCGACCGTCCCGCCCGCCGGCTGACCCAGCTCTACGTCGGCCTGTTCCTGTTCGGGGTGTCGATGGCGTTCTTCGTGCGCGCCCGGCTCGGCGTGATGCCGTGGGACGTGCTGCACCAGGGCATCGTGCGGGTGCTCGACCGGTTCGGCGTGCACACCACCCTCGGCCAGATGACCGTCGCGGTCGGCATCGCGGTGCTGCTGCTCTGGATCCCGCTGCGGCAACGCCCAGGCCTGGGCACGATCAGCAATGCCCTGGTGATCGGCGTGGTGGTCGATCTGGTCTTGCCGTGGGTGCCGCAACCGGAACCCCTCGCCGTCCGGATCGGCTATGTGATCTTCGCGTTGCTGCTCAATGCCGTCGCCTCGGGGGCCTACATCGGGGCGCGCCTCGGCCCCGGCCCGCGCGACGGCCTGATGACCGGCCTGTGCGACCGCACCGGGTGGCCGGTGCGCTGGGTGCGGATGGCGATCGAGGTCGCCGTGGTGGCCACGGGATGGTTGATGGGCGGCAACTTCGGCCCGGGCACGATCCTCTACGCGATCGGCATCGGCCCGTTGGTTCACCCGCTGCTGCCGCGCCTCACCGTGGCACCCACCCCTGAGCCCACGGCGGCACCGAGCGCCGAGGACGCCACGGCCCGCGCCAACTCGGCGTTCTCGGACAACAGCGCCAAATGAGCGTTGGTCTGCTCGGCGCTGGTCAGGTTGCCCCAGTGGCCGAACAGCGCGGCCGCCTCGGCGTCCAGGCCCACCCGGCCGAACCCCTGGTGGATCTCGAGCGTCGCCGAGGCGCGATCGCCGAGAGACTGGTGCACGGTGCGCAGGATCTCGGCCAGCCCCGCCGGCCCGAACATCGGCTCGAGTGACCGGCGTCCGTCGACCTCGAACGGCACCGCCAGCCGCCCCAGGAACCCGAAGTGATCGGCCAGGCCGTCGACCAGCGGGTGCCCGTCGTGTAGGTGCAGGTGAACCCGGGTGCCGTCGGTGGCCACCGATCGGATCAGCCGGGTCACCGCGCCCGTCGCCTGCGCCGTCGCCGCGCGCACGTCGTCCAGCAGGTCGGGGAGGCGTGCGTCGGTACCGGTGAGCGCGATCAGGTCCACGTCCAGGTCCGGACGCCGCGCGGCGAAGGCCCAGCGCGCCGCCCGGACGCCGACGTGTCCGGTGTCGACACACACCCCGACCCGGCCGCTGCTCGCCAGCCGCCGAGCCAGGGTGGTGAACTCGTCGAACCGGTTGCCGGCGGCGTACTCCAGGAACAGCCAGGCGTCGCCGAACCGGGCCAGCTCGGCCGAGAGCACCTCGCCCGCGCGGGCCAGCTCGGGCAGCCGGGCGGGCATGTGGCGCCGATCATGGACGACGAAGCCCGCCACCCGGTCGCCGGCGTGACGCACCATCGTGCGCACCATCCGCACCGCGCCGTCGTCCAGCAGGTCGAGGTGGCGGGGCAGGTGCACCAGCGGGCGCCGGTCCGGCGAGCCCGGCGAGGGCACGAACGCCAACTCGTGATCCATCCCACTCGGCGAGTCGGCGTAGATCTCGGCCGCCAGGCCACTCTGGGCGAAGCGCAACCGGCACAGCTCCAGCAGGGCGTCGTCGCCGGGGACGCGGCGATGGAACAGCCCGTGCAGGTTCCTCACGGCAATCGGAACACGTGCAGCGACTGATCCTTCGCCCGAACGCGTTGCGGTTGTTCGTGTTTCGCTCGGTCCGAGGCGATCACCACCGTGTTCGCGCTGAGCCATGAAACCCCCTCGGCCGTGCCGTAGACGACGCGACCCCGATCATCAGGGGGCAACCGACAGGTCCTCCCCTGGTCCATGATGTCCCAGTTGTCCGGCGACAGATACCCCGTCCAGAGCACGCCCGAACATTGGGAGAGCACCGCGATCCGGTTGCCGTGCACGCTGATCCCGCTGTAGTCGACCGCGGCCAGGCTCGCGGGCAGGTCGATGGTGGCGACGTGCCGCCAGCTCTCGTCGTCCTGCGGGGTGAACACGTGGATCCGGCCGCCGCCGCCTCGCCGACCGAGCGCCCCGTCCGCGCCGTGATTGCCCTCGGTCAGGGCCAGCAGGTACTCGGCGCCACCCCGGCGCAGATGGCTGATGCCCTCGATGCCCTTGTTCTCACTGGGCAGGTCGAGATCCAACCACCGGGTGCGCACCGGGTGCACGTCGGCGTCGAACTCCCAGACCCGGGCCATCCACACCTCGGGGTAGCGCTCCTGCGCCTCGATGACGGTGAAGAACCGGCCGGTGGCGACGTCGAGCGCCAGATCCTCGAAGCCCTGCGACTCACTCGGGTGGTGCACCACCGTGGCTTGGGGATCGGGCACCGGCAGTGCGGCGTCGACGCGCACCAGGTGAGGCATGTTGTCGAAGACCACCCACAGCCCCTGCGCCGTGGTCAGGACGCCGCTGGCCTCCAGCCGGTCGGTGCCGAGTCGGTCGATCAACCGCCGACCGAGCACGTCGGCCAGCTTGGCCTCGCGCACCAGGACGAGGACGTCGCGCGCACCGGACATGACGACGAGTCTGCCCGAGATCAGAGGGTCTTCAGCTGATCTCGCGCCCGGTCGTGGCGCATCAGCACGTAGTGGCGGATGCCGTTGATGAACCGGTCCGGGCGAGCGACCTCCCACTGCAGGACGACGTGGCGGTAGACCTCGTCGTTGCTGAACAGCCGGCCCGTGAACGGCGCCCCGTACGGGGTGTCGGACTCGGCGTAGGCGGAGGTGGCCACCCGCGGCCAGAGCCGGGCCAGCTCGGCGTCGATGCTCGCCGGGGCCAGCGTGGTGTCGAGCAGTTGCTCGACCTGCTCGAGGTAGTACCGACGGAAGTCGCCGTGGCGCAACAGGTTGGTCACCAGGGGGATCCGGCTGCGCCCTGCCGGGCCGGGAGAGGTCGAGTTGAACCGGCGGTAGGCCTCGGTGTTGGCGGGCCAGTCCAGCAGGTCGGTGTCCTGCCAGCGGGTCCCGAAGTAGTCGATGCCGAAGGAGTTGTCGTAGTCCCACGGGATGAACCGGAAGAACGGCTCGCCGATCACGTCGCGGGAGCCCGGCGTCCGGGTCGTGTTGTAGAGGTAGTAGTTGCCCGGCGTGGCGAAGTAGTTGTCCCACGCGCCGAGCAGCACGTTCACCGCCGCCCAGCGCAGGAAGGGCTGGACGTCGAAGATCGCCCGAACCCGGTCGGCGAAGGCGTCGGTGGCGAACCGCTCCTCGCCACCGGGCAGGCCGATCCCGTTCACGGTGCGCACCAGGGCGGCCAGGTCGTCGAAGCTCTCGGCGTCGGGCGCCTTGGAGAACGATCGCAGCCGGTAGGTGGCCTCGGATTCCAGGCTCGACCCCGCTGCTCCGGCGGTCTCGGGGGGCGTCTGGTACTGCCGGCCGCTGTCGTCTCCGTCGCTGCCGACGCGGTACTCCAGGGTGCCGCAGCCGATGGCACCGCAACCGACCTTGAACAGGTTGCCCCGCACCTTGCCCTCGACATGGCGTGCCAGCATCGCCTTGTCCACCTGCTCGATCACCGAGAACAGGCCCAGGTAGCGGCCGTTGATGCCGAACCGGGCGAAGGTGTGTTGCGAGGCCGTCACCCCCGCCGAGGCGAACAGCCGCCAGGCCAGTGCCTCTCGCAGCTGCGAGGGGTCGTTGACCATCGACTTCATGTTCAGGCACGTCATGCCGGCGATCTCGCCCTCCGGGCCGGGGCCTTGATCGAGCTCGGCCTTCCACGACCGCTTGGGTGCGTTCAGGGTTCGGTTACCGCTGTTGCGCAGTGAGAAATCGCCGGTACGCAAGAGCGAGGATGCGGGGTCGAGCGGCGGCAGCGGGCGGGCGTCGTCCGGGGCGATCGGTGCCACGGTCAGCTCGGCGCCGGGCGGGGCGAGGGCCGGCTCCTGGTACGCCTGCGGCGGGTAGATCTTCTCGGTCGGCCAGTTGCGCACATCGACGGCGTACATCGGCCGGTCGAAGAAGGTGCCTTGGGGATCGTCGGGCGCGGGGCTCATCGAAACTCCAAGATCGTGGATCGACGCAGTCGTGGATCGACGGGAGCAGAGAACTCGACGCTGAGCACCTGTGAGTGTGGTTCCTGCAGGGGCCGTGAGCAACCCTCGACGGCCCCCGCAGGCGTTCGCGGGCGGTGCGCATCTTCCCCGGGGAGCTGGTCTGGACGAGGCCGGGCGGCGACCCGGCCTCACCCTCCCCTCCGGCAGAACCCCGGGGAAGAACGGGCGGACCTGCTGCCGCTGCTCCCTCCGAGCAGCGGCGACATACGGACAGAGGCGGTCGGAGCGCTGGTTGATACGTCGACGGCGAAACTGCGCAGCCCCGCGGGGCCACCACGCGGGATGGATCGGTCGGCACCCGAACCGGCCGGTGGTCTTCGTACACTGACGCCCGTGAGCGCAGCGCCGGGGTGGTACCCCGACCCACAGGGCGGATACGGACAGCTGAGGTATTGGGACGGCACCTCCTGGACGTCGCACACCACCATGGCGCTCGCCTCGCAACCACCGACCCCCCAACCGCCCCAGCCGACACCGGCCCCGCCACAGCCGTGGAGCCCCGGGCAGGGGACCACCCTGCCCTTGGACCCCGGGGACGCCGCCGGCCCGCCGTCCCCACCGGTGCCGCCGCACAGTTCCTGGACGCAGGGGGCCGGCCCCACGGCGGGTGGCTTCGACCCGCACGCCCTGATGACGCCGAAGCGGCGGATCGGGCCGATCGTCGCGGGGGTGGCCGGCCTGTTGGCCCTGGTGGTGGGCGTGGCCTGGATCTTCGGCTCGAGGGACACCGCGCCGTCCGCCGGGCAGTCACCGGCCGGTGTGCCGTCCGTGGCGGCCTCGCCCAAGGCGGCGCCGACCGGCGGGTCGGGCGCCTCCGAGAAGCCGGCCCCGACGATCGGCGGCATCTCGTGCGAGGCCATCGCCCCCACCACCGCGGCGACGCAGACCGCCGGCCGGGTCAGCGCCGGCGGCTTGTCCTACCCCCTGCCCGGCGCCCCCTGGCCCGAGCCGGTGACCAGCGACTTCGCGTTCCCCCTGGTGGCCTCGGGCGCGGTGCAGATGGTCAAGGTGGCCGACTACGGCACGGCCGGCTGGGCTGCCGGTCTGGTGATCGCCGAACTGCGCCAGGACCCGAAGATCACCTCGGTGGAGCAGGCCGCCAAGGGGGCGGCCGCGTGCCTGGTCGCCACGCAGTACACCGTGGCCACGTTCAGCGAGAAGCGCACCCGGGACGAGGCCACCACCGTCGATGGGGCGTCGGCCTGGACGATCGAGTCGACCATCACGTTGGCCGACCCCGATCTGGAGGTCACCAGCGAACACATGACCCTGGTGACGGTCGAGACCAAGCCCGGTCGCTACGCCATGTTCTGGAGCTCGATCCCGGCGACCACCCCGGACTACACCGCGGTGGCCGACGCCTGCCGCAAGGGACTAAAGGTCGGTTGATGCCCGACGGGCCGTTGTGACTACAGACACACAGGCCCTCGACACGCTAGCCTCCCCGACACAGCCCCGCCCGTCGAGGAGGACCACCTCATGACCGACGTGTTGAGCAGCACCCCGGTCGACCAGCTACGGGCACGGCTGGACGACCCCGAGGTCGCCGCGTCGTTGAACGCCCTGCTCGACAACGTTGGCGCGCTCGCCGTGATGGCCACGATGGCCAACGGGTTCCTGGAGCGCGGCGACACCATCACCGAGAACGTGGTCGGCATGGTCCACGAGGTGCGAGGCGCTGCAGGTCACGGCCCCGGGTACCTGGTGGAGCCGGCCCGCAAGCTGGTCGAGGAGGCGCCGGCCATCGCCGACGCGGCCACCGCGCTGATCGAGTCGGGCATGTTCAGCCGCGAGGTGGTCGGCCTGCTGGGGCGCTTCGCCAACGCCGCCGTCGAGGGGGTGCGTGTCGCCGAGGCACAGAACACCAGCCTGGACGGCGTGCGCGCGACCTTCCGGGCGCTGCGTGACCCCGATGTCGCCCGAGGGTTGGGCATGCTGGTCGAAGTGGCCCGCGCCATCGGCAAGACCCTCTGACGCGCCGCCGATGCACGAGCTGTCCATCGCCGCCTCGGTGGTCCGCACTGTCGCGGACGCGATGACGGAGCGCGCCCCGGGGCGGGCCGTGCGATCGGTGCAGCTCCGGGTCGGCGTGCTGTCCGGAGTGGTACCGCAGGCGTTGGGCTTCGCGTGGGATGTCGCGGCGTCCGGCACCGCACTCGCCGGGGCCCGGCTGGACGTCGAGCCGGTGCCGGTCCGGACGTCGTGCCGCGCCTGCGGGGTCGAGGCCGACCTGCCCGAGCCGCTCCCGGTGCGCTGCCCCGGGTGCACCGGGCGTGAGGTGGACGTGATCGGTGGCCGGGAACTCGAGATCGCCACCATCGAGGTCGACGACGTCGAGGACATCGATTCGGACGACGCGCTGGCGGTGACCGCCTGATGGCCGGCACGAGCCTGATCGACCTGCGCACCGCCGTCCTGGCGAAGAACGACGACCTGGCGGGGGCGCTGCGGGCGGATCTGGCCGCGGCCGGCGCCGTGGCGGTGAATCTGCTGTCGAGCCCGGGTAGCGGTAAGACCGCGCTGCTCGAGTTGTTGCTCACCCGCTGTGTCGAGCGGGGCATCCCGGTGGCGGCGCTGACCGGCGACCTGGCCACCGAGAACGACGCCAAGCGGCTGGCCCGCTCGGGCGCTCCGGTGCGTCAGGTGGTCACCGACGGCCTGTGTCACCTCGAGGCCGACCTGGTGCGCGATCACCTCGCGGGGTGGTTGCCCGAGGGCACCCGGCTGGTGCTGATCGAGAACGTCGGCAACCTGGTCTGCCCCGCCTCCTATGACCTGGGTGAGTCGGCCCGCATCGTGCTCGCGAGTGTCACCGAGGGCGAGGACAAGCCGGTGAAGTACCCCACGGCCTACCGGTGGGCCGACCTCGCCGTGCTCACCAAGATCGACCTGATCGAGCCCTGTGGCTTCGACGAGACGGTCTTCAGCGAGGCCGTTCGCGACGTGAACCCCGATCTGCCGGTGCTGCGAACCAGCGCTCGTACCGGCCAGGGCGTCGAGGAGCTCCTCGCCCACCTGCTCGACCTGTCCGAACCGTCCGACGAACTGCCCAACCCCTGACCACCGCACCAGTCCACACCCGGAGGACCTGATGGCCACACTGCTCTGGCTCGAGGGCGGCGCCTGCAGCGGCAATACGATGTCGTTCCTGAACGCCGAGGAACCGACCGCGGTCGACCTCGTGACCGACTTCGGGATCGACGTGATCTGGCACCCCTCCCTCGGGATGGAGCTGGGCGATCAGGTGCAACAGATCCTGCGCGAGTGCGCCTCCGGCGAGCGTCAGGTCGACATCTTCGTCTACGAGGGCTCGGTGCTCATGGGCCCGAACGGGTCCGGACGCTACGACATGTTCGCCGAGCGCCCCATGAAGGACTGGGTGGCCGAGATCGCGCCCAAGGCCGGCGTCGTGGTCGCGGTGGGCGACTGCTCGGCCTGGGGCGGCATCCCGGCGACCCCGCCCAACCCGACCGACGCCGTCGGCCTGCAGTACCTCAAGGGCGATCGCGGCGGGTTCCTGGGCAAGGACTTCGTCTCGGCGATGGGCCTTCCCGTGGTGAACATCCCCGGCTGCCCGGCCCACCCGGACTGGATCACCCAGGTGGTGGTGGCCCTGGCTGCCGGCCGTACCGCCGACATCGCCCTGGACGATCTGCAGCGACCCAAGACCTTCTTCACCTCGTTCACCCAGACCGGGTGCACCCGGGTGCAGTTCTTCGAGTACAAGCAGTCGACGATCGACTTCGGTCAGGGCACCCGCACCGGCTGCCTGTTCTACGAGTTCGGGTGCCGCGGCCCGATGACCCACAGCCCGTGCAACCGCATCCTGTGGAACCGGCAGTCGTCCAAGACGCGCGCCGGCCACCCGTGCACCGGGTGCACCGAGCCGGGATACCCACACGGTGACCTCATGCCCGGCACGATCTTCAAGACCGCCAAGGTCTCGGGCACCGTGCCCAGGGAGGTGCCCACCGGCACCGATCACCTGACCTACATGGCGCATGCGGCCGCCGCCAAGATCGCGGCGCCGCAGTGGTCCAAGGAAGACATGTTCGTGGTCTAGTCCCCGTCCTTCTCCTCTCACTCGCCTTTCACGCACAGGAGCAACCGTGACCAGCACCATGGACCTTCACGTCAGCCCGCTCGGGCGGGTCGAGGGCGACCTCGACGTCCGGGTCACCCTCACCGACGGCGTCGTGACCGATGCCTGGACGACGGCCGGCATGTTCCGCGGCTTCGAGATGATCCTCAAGGGCAAGGACCCACAGGCCGGCCTCATCGTGACCCCGCGCATCTGCGGGATCTGCGGTGGCAGCCACCTGTACAAGGCGGTCTACGCCCTCGACACCGCCTGGCAGACCCACGTGCCGCCGAACGGTACCCGGATCCGCAACATCGCCCAGGCCTGCGAGACCCTGCAGAGCATTCCGCGGTGGTTCTACGCGATCTTCGCGATCGACCTGACCAACAAGCGCTACGCCAAGACCCCGTCCTACGACGAGGCGGTCCGCCGCTTCGCCCCGTTCGTCGGCACCGCCTACGAGAAGGGCGTGACGCTGTCGAACAAGCCGGTCGAGATCTACGCCATCTTCGGCGGGCAGTGGCCGCACTCCTCGTTCATGATCCCCGGTGGGGTGATGAGCGCGCCGACGCTGTCGGACGTCACCCGCTCGATCTCGATCCTCGAGTACTGGAAGAACGAGTGGCTCGAGAAGGAGTGGCTGGGCGGCTCGATCGAGCGCTGGATGCAGAACAAGACCTGGGAGGACATCCTCGCCTGGATGAACGAGAACGAGGGTCACTACAACAGTGACTGCGGGTTCTTCATCCGGTACGCGCTCGAGGTCGGCCTCGACAAGTACGGTCAGGGTCACGGCAACTTCCTGTCCACCGGCACCTATCTCGACCCCGAGCTCTACCAGAACCCGACCATCGAGGGCCGCAATGCGGCGCTGATCTCGCGTTCGGGCATCTACGCCGGTGGCGGATTCCACGAGTTCGACCAGGCGCGAGTGCGTGAGGACCACACCCACTCCTTCTACAAGGGGACCGGCTCGCACCACCCGTTCGACGGGGTGACCGACCCGATCGACCCCCTCGTGGGCGAGAAGCAGGACAAGTACTCCTGGGCCAAGTCCCCGCGCTACGACGTCCCGGGGCTGGGTTATGTACCGCTCGAGGTGGGGCCGCTGGCCCGCCAGGTCATGGCCGCCCAGCCCGACCCGGCCGCTCACCAGGACGCGGACCCGTTGTTCCTCAACGTGATCAACAGCGAGGGACCGTCGGTGCTGACCCGGGTGCTGGCCCGCACCCACGAACTGGCCAAGTACTACACGATGGCCCGCCGCTGGCTCGACGAGATCGACCTGCACGACAAGTTCTACGCCAAGCCGGTCGAGCGTGAGTCGGGCAAGGGGTTCGGCTCCACCGAGGCTGCTCGCGGCGCGCTGTCGGACTGGATCGTGCTCGAGAACGGCAAGATCGAGAACTACCAGGTGATCACGCCGACCGCGTGGAACGTCGGCCCGCGGGACGCCGACCAGGTGGTCGGGCCGATCGAGAAGGCGTTCCTGGGTACCCCGGTGGCCAACACCGCCGACCCGGTCGAGCTCGGTCACGTCGCCCGGTCGTTCGACTCCTGCCTGGTCTGCACCGTGCACGCCTACGACGGCAAGACCGGCAAGCAACTGTCGAAGTTCGTCGTCGGCGGCATGTGAGCGGCGCATCGCCGGCCGACCCGGGCAGTGCGGAACACACGGAACCGCCGTCCCCGCCGGTGGTTGCGCACCTGGTGATCGGGTGCGGCAACCTGTTGCGCGGGGACGACGCGGTCGGCCCGACGCTGATCCGGCACCTGTGGGACCAGGGTGTGCCGGACGACGTCGAGCTGGTCGACGGCGGGACCGCCGGTATGGACGTGGCGTTCAAGATGCGCGGCCGGCGCAAGGTCGTGATCGTGGACGCCGCGCGGACCGGTGCCGAGCCGGGCACCGTGTTCCGCGTGCCCGGCGAGGAGCTGGAGCAGCTGCCACCGGTGGACGGGCTGAACCAGCACGCCTTTCGCTGGGATCACGCCCTCGCCGTCGGGCGCTGGCTGCTCAAGGACGCCTACCCGAAGGACGTCGTGGTGTTCCTGATCGAGGCGGCCTCCACCGAGCCGGGTGCCGAGCTGACCGAACCGGTACGCGCCGGGATGGAGCGGGTGCTCGACCTGGTGCGCGCCGAGGTGGCCGGGTGATCGTGGCATGGCGGCGGACACTCCAGATGCCCCATCGGAGGGCACCCCGGATGGGCCGGATGGTCACCCGGATGGGCAGGGCGACGACTCGGCTGCCGTGCTCGGCTGTGAGGTCACTGCGGACCATGCCGGGTGGTGGGTCGAACTCGTCGTCGGCTTCACCGATGATGTGGCACGCCGCCGAATCGGTCCGTATCTCACCGAGAAGCATGCGAAGGTGGCTGCCCACCACATCCGGCGCGCTGCCGGTCGAGATGCCCCACCCCCGAGCGGCTGGTGACCTCACGACCGGCCCGAACGTCCACCCGCAGAAGGGATCACCGCGATGCCGCTGAGCAGGCCACAGCCGATCGGCGTGCTGCCGCTGCCCGCGGGCTGGTTGGCCGTGCCGCCCCGGTCACCGGGCGCCGTGGATGCCGCCGAATGCGCCGAGGCGGTACGGCGGCTGCTCAGCGGGCACCTTCCCGATCCGTGGCCGCAGGCGTTGACCCCCTTCGCCCTGGCCGCCGGCGGAGCCGTGGACGACGCGGCGAAACTCATCGACCCGGACGCCGGGGGGGTGCACGCCTACAACCACTTCGTGCTCACCGGTGATCAGACCTCGCTGCAGACCGCCCGCGCGGCCTCAGCGGCCGAGGGCGATGCCGATCTGGCGGCTCTGATCGAGGTGGCCGCCTACAGCCTGGGGTGCCCCGCCGACCTGCCCGAGGCCTCGGCGATCGAGTCCGGGGCACTGACCGGCGAGATCGCGGCCCACGTGCTGGCGGCGCGGGCCGCCGCCGCCTTGGAGCGCAGCGATCCGCAGGGGGCACTGGACGCGTTGGTGTCCGCCGAGGCCGCTGCCCGCCCGATCAGTGCGGTGCTCGGTGCGCTGCTGCTCGGTCAGCAAGCCTCCCTGCTGCAAGAGGTCAATGGTGTCGACGCCGACGTGGTCGAGGCGTATCGCGAGGCCGTCGACGCGTTGCGTGGCCTGGACGCCGTCGAACCGGCGATGGCCGAACTGGCCCTCGGCCAGGCCACCGCCTACCAGGAGCTGGCCTCGCACTCCGGCAATGCCACCCACCTGCTGCTCGAGGCGATCCGGATGTACCACCTGTCGCTTCGCCTGCTGCGCAAGGAGTCCCAGCCGCAGCGTTACGCCTTTGCGCATTCCAACCTCGCGCTGGCCTACCTGGCGATGCCCGTGGGCGAGGCTCGCGACAAGCTACGCCGCGGGGTCGCCGTCCAGTCGCTGCGCGAGGCGCTGACCTACTACACCCGCGAGGAGCACCCGCGGGAGTGGGCCATGGTGACCCTCAACCTGGCCAACGCGCTGCAACACCTACCGACCACACACCCGGTCGAGAACCTGGTCGAGGCGGTGGACATGTACGAGGAGGTGCTCGCCGTGCGCACCGCCGAGGCCGATCCGCTGGGCCATGCGCGGGTGCTGGCCAACCAGGGCACAGCGCTGGCCCACCTGGGAATCCACGACCAGGCCACGGTCAAGCTCACCCAGGCCCGCGAGCTGTTCGACCGCGGTGGGGACGCCGCGTCGGTCGTCACCGTGGACGCCGCCCTGGCCGATGTGCTGGCCCACACCCGGGTGGCGAATCCCTGATGGGGGTGAGCGGCTGATGGAGCTGCACGAACGCGCGCAGTTCGACTTCCTGGTCAACACCGCCGCCGAACGGTTCGTCGAGCGCCTGGTGCAACGCACCGGCGGGCTCGAGCCGGCTCTGGCCGCGTTGCGCGCCGACCCGCAGGGTGAGGGCGTCTGGCTGGATGAGTTCGTTCGCGCCGTGCTGCGAGACTTCCTGCTGGACAACGCCGCCGGGGCGATGTTCGTGCTGGGGGCCTGCGAGAAGCGGCGGGTCGAGGGCACCCACTCGGGCACCGTGGCCGAGGTGCTGCAGGAGCTCGCGGTGCGCGCGTTCGCCGACGTGCTCACGGTCAAGGTCGACCAGGGCATCGAACTGGCCCTGTCGGGGCACCTCTAGGAGAACTGATGACGACAGAGACCACAGCTGGCGAGCTGGACGCCGCGGCGCGCCGGGTCGACACCGCGGTCGAGCGCGCCGAGCTGCTCGACGCACCCTCACGCCGGGTGGCGATGGACCTGAAGGCCGCGGTCGAGGGATTCCACCGCGAAGGCCTGCTGCGCGTCGTCCGGCGACTCAAGGAGGATCCGCGGGGCAAGGAGCTGCTGTTCGAGCTCGTCGACGACCCGGTGGTCTACGCCCTGCTGGTGATGCACGGCATCGTGCGGGCCGACCCGATGACCCTGGCCCAGCAGGCCCTCGACGAGGTGCGCCCCTACCTCGAATCCCATGGTGGCGGAGTCGAGCTGATCGCGGTCGAGCCGCCGGTGGCGAAGGTCCGGCTGTCCGGGGCCTGCAGTGGCTGCTCGCAATCGGCGACCACGCTGCGCGAGCTGGTCGAGACCGCGCTGATCACCCGGGCGGGGCTCGAGCGGGTCGAGGTGGTGCCGGACGAACCTGCGCCGGTGACCATCGGGCTGGGCTCGATCAGCGTGCGCACCCAGTGGACCAAGGGTCCGGAGCTGGCCGAGGTGGCCGACGGCCGGGTGACGCTCTGGCATCCGCCGGGAGTCACCGCGACCGGTGCGCCGTCCGACCCGGGCGCGATCGCCCTGGTGCGCATCGGCGACCAGGTGTCCGCCTATCGCAATGCCTGTGCCCACGCAGGCTTCTCGTTGGAGCGGGCCATGGTGGACGGCGAGGGCGCCGTGCTCACCTGCCCGTGGCACGGGTACAAGTACCAGGCGCTGACAGGGGAGTGCATCTCGGCCGGCGACAAGCGGCTGGATGCCTATCCCGCCCGGGTGGACGGTGATCGGGTGTGGGTGCGACTGGGGACCTGACCGGTGGCTGGCAGCCGCTTCGGGTTCTCGGTGCCGCCTCCGAACTGAGCCTGGCGCTGCCCGACGCCGACCCGACGCCGTCCCAGCTCTACGGCCCGCGCGGAGTGCTCTTGGACGCCGGGGAGGCGGCGGTACGCGTCATCGCCGCCGACACGGGAAACCACCGGCTGATGGTGTGGCCGGACGTTCCGACGACGGACGCGGCGGATTGTGCGGTGGTGATCGGCCAGGCCGACCCGTACTCGGAGGGGCCGCAGGCCGGGGGCCGTGGTCCCGAGCGGGGGTTGTTCCTGCCGACCGGGCTCGCATTGGCCGAGGGACTGCTGCTGGTCGCCGACGGCTGGAACCATCGCCTCGTGGCCTACGACGGCGCCCTCGATCGGCACGATCCGGAGCCGGTGTGGTGGCTGGGGCAACCCAACCTGTCGAGCATCGAGCCCAACCGTGGTGGCGACGCCGATGCGGCCTCGCTCTATTGGCCGTTCGGGGTCACCTGGCACGACGGATGGCTGTGGGTCTGCGACACCGGAAACCGCCGAGTACTCGGTTGGAATACCTCACCCACAACGGGTTTCGATCCTTGTCGCCCCGCCGATGTGATCATCGGGCAAGGCGCCCCGGGCGACCGGGACGAGAACCGCGGCGCCGATGTCGCGGCCGACTCCTTTCGCTGGCCGCATGCCATCGCCGTGGTGCCGGACGCCGCCGGCGACGTGTTGTGGGTAGCCGATGCCGGCAACCATCGAGTGCTCGGCTGGCGGCTGCCACTGGACGCCGACCGCCCCGCCGATCTCGTGCTCGGCCAGCCCGGGTTCACGTCGGCAGCCGAGATGCCGCATGTGCCGCAGGGGCCATCCAGGCTCCGATTCCCCTATGCGGCAACATGTCTGGAGGGTGAGCTACTGGTCGGGGACACGGCGAACAACCGGGTTCTGGGCTGGCGCAGGCCGGCGGCGCAACCGGTTGCCACGCCGGCGGACGCGGTCCTGGGGCAGCACGGGTTCGACCCGGCGGGCGAGAACCGCTGGACGGCGGTCACTCCCGACGGCTTCTGCTGGCCGTACGGCTTGTCCGCGGTGCGCGACCCTCGCTTGGACGGGCACGGTGATGTGCTCGCCGTCGCCGACTCCGGCAACAATCGGGTGGTCCTGTGGAACCGCCCCTGAGCCTGGCGACGACGGTGCGGCGCGAGGTACGGGTGCGGGGCGTCGTCCAGGGAGTGGGGTTTCGACCCTTCGTCTACACGCTGGCCATGCGGCTCGGGCTCACCGGCGAGGTGAGCAATGACCTCGACGGTGTGCTGGCCCAGGTGCAGGGCGCCCCGCCGGACGTCGAGTCGTTCTGCCGGGCGATCGAGGCCGAGGCACCGGCCCTGGCGGTGGTCGAATCGGTGACCTGGCGAGACCTGCCGGCGCGCGCCGAGAGCGGGTTCACCATTGCCACCTCGGGTGCCGCAGCTACCGGATCGCCCGGACGGCGCACCCTGGTTCCGGCTGATGTCGCCACCTGTGCCGACTGTTCGGCCGAGCTGACCGACCCGGCGGACCGGCGCTATCGCCACCCGTTCATCACCTGCACGAATTGCGGGCCACGATTCACGATCGTCACGGGGCTGCCCTACGACCGGCCGATGACGACCATGGCCGGCTTCGCCATGTGCGCCGAGTGCGCCCGGGAGTATGCCGATCCGACCGACCGTCGCTTTCACGCTCAGCCGATCGCCTGCCATGCGTGTGGGCCGGTGCTCGAGTTCATCGAACCCGGCGTGGCGCCGTGCCACCGCGAGGTGGCGTTGGCCCGCGCCCGCGAGGTGCTGGCGGGCGGTGGCATCGTCGCCGTGAAGGGCATCGGCGGCTATCACCTGGCCTGTGACGCCACCGACCCAGCAGCCGTGGCCCGGCTCCGTCGGCGAAAGCACCGCGGTGACAAGCCGTTTGCGGTTCTGGTGCCCGACCTCGCCACGGCTCGCCGGATCGTCGAGGTCGACGAGGCGGCGGCCGGCCTGCTGACCTCGCCGCGGCGTCCCATCGTGCTGCTGCCCGCGGTGCGCCCCGCTGACGGGACGTCGTCGGAGGTGTCGCCGCCCTGCGAGCCGGTGGTCGCCGACGAAGTGGCGCCGCGGGTGGGGCGGCTCGGGGTGATGTTGCCGCCCTCGGCGTTGCACCAGATGTTGTTCGGCCTCGACGGCGACGCCGGCGGCCCTGGGGTGTTGGTGCTGACGAGCGGCAACCTGGCCGGCGAGCCGATCGTCACCGACGACGCCGCGGCGCTGGAGCGGCTGGCCGGCATCGCCGATGCCTGGCTGCGTCACGACCGGGCGATCCACGTGCCGTGCGACGACTCGGTGGTCACCGTCGCGGACGGCGCCGAGCTGCCGATCCGGCGGTCCCGGGGCTTCGCTCCGATGCCGGTCACGCTGCCGTTCGAGGTGGCCGACACCCTCGCCGTCGGGGGAGACCTGAAGAACACGTTCTGCCTGGCACAGGGTCGATCCGCCTGGATGTCGGGTCACCTGGGGGACATGGACGACCTGGCCACCCAGACCGCTCTCGAGCACGCCGTCGCCCAGGTGCAGGCGCTGGTCGAGGTGACGCCACACCGGCTGGTCAGCGACGCCCATCCCGGGTACCGCAGTGCCGCCTGGGCGCGGCGGCGGGCGGCGGCCGACGGGCTGGAGCCGCCGGTCGTCGTCCAGCATCACCACGCGCATCTCGCGGCGGTGATGGCCGAGAACCAGGTTGATCCGGACGCGCGGGTGCTCGGATTCGCCTTCGACGGAACGGGTTTCGGCCCCGACGGGGCGATCTGGGGCGGCGAGGTGATGCTCGCCCGCTACGACGGCTTCACCCGGCTGGCGCATCTCGACTACGTGCCGTTGCCCGGGGGAGATGCCACGGTGCAGCGCACCTATCGCATGGCGTTGGCTCAGCTCTGGCATGCCGGGATCGACTGGGACGCAGAGGGTATCGGCGCTCTGCCGCCAGTGGCTGCCTGCCCGGACCACGAGCGCCGGGTGGTGGCGCACCAGCTCGAGACCGGTCTGGGGTGTGTCCCGACGTCGAGCATGGGCCGCTTGTTCGACGCCGCCGCCTCGTTGCTCGGGGTCTGCCACCACGCCGGGTACGAGGCTCAGGCCGCGATGGAACTGCAGGCTCTCGCCGAGGTGGCCGAACGCGACGGGGTCGAGCCGGGGGAGTACGCCGTGCCGTTGCTGGGCGCGCCGTTGCTCGGGGTGCAGGACGCTGAGGCCGTCGGTCGTGAGCCGATCGGCCCTGCCCCCTCGCGCTGGGACATCGCCGTCTTGATCCGCCAGCTCGTGGACGACGTCCGTGCGGGGCGGGCACCCGGGAGCATCGCACTGGGCTTCCATCGCGCCATCGCCACGGCCGTGGCGGACGTGGCCGAGCGATCCGTCTCGCTGGTGGACGACCGCCGAGTGGCGCTGTCCGGTGGGGTGTTCTGCAACGGGCTCCTGCTCACCATGACGCGCCGGGCGCTGTCCGCGCGAGGGTTCACGGCGCTCACCCACCGGCTGGTACCCCCGAACGACGGTGGCCTCGCCCTGGGACAGATCGCTGTGGGTGCTCAGCGGCGGATCGTCACCGGCCCCTTCCCGGCGAGCTGTGGGCAGGGTCCTCCCGATAGGTAAAGTGACCTGCGGGGCTGCTCTGTGACAGTGAATCAGTTCACAAGAGTCATTCTGCTGCAATGGCTTTCATCACCGAATCGTGCGTCTTGGTTGTCGGTGGTCGCCCCTAGTGTCTGATGCATGGAACCGGACCAGACCCCGATCCCGGACGGCGACCCCGCCGCCGGGACCGCCGGCCTGGGTGGCCCCGGCCAGGGTGAGGCCGGTCCCGGCGGACCGGGCGCCGGCAGCGCCGATGCGGGCGGACTCAGTGTGGGCAGCTTCGGTGGGGGCCGGTTGGCTGCCTTGGTGGCGGAGGTATCGGCGCAGGTCTGCTCACTGCACACGGCACCAACCCTCACCCTGTCAGACGCTGAACTGCGCGACGCGCTCATCGCCGTGCACCGGCTGGCCAACCAGGTCGAGGCGGCCACCGTGCACCTGGTGCGGGCGTTGGATGATCGGCCGGAGGCGATGCCGACCTGCTGCGTGCCCGGCAAGGTCGCCGCCACGTTCCTGGTCCACGCGCTGCGGGTCGATCCCGGCACCGCCGCTCGCGACGTCGCCGCCGCGCGCGCCCTCGACCCGGACGGCGCGGGGGTCGGCGTCGCCGACGACAGCGACGGTGCGGGTCTGGGCACGGCGGCGCTGGGACTACCCGAGGTCGGAGCAGCGTTGGCGGCGGGGGACATCTCCCGCCGTCATGTCGATCATGCGGTCGGGTGTCTGGGGCGCATCGACAAGGATGTGCTGAGCCATATCGACCCCGACGGGATCTCCGGAGTCCAGCGGGTGGATGAGTTCTTGGCCGGGATGGCCCGCAAGCATGCCCCGCACGTGTTCCGGCGACTGTGCACCCAGTTGGAAGAGGCATTGAACCCGGACCGGGGGTTCGACCCGAAGGCTCACGAGAAGCGGTACCTGCACCTGGGCACCGACAGCAACGGGATGCTGGTCGGCCGGTTCGCGTTGTCGCCCGCGGATGGGCTGATCGTCCGGAACGTGATCCATGCGTTGAGCAAACCCACCAAGGCCAGCACGACCACCGACACCGAGGCTGACGCTGAGGCTGGTGAGGAGGGGCAGGTCCAGGGTGAACTGCCGCTGCGTGACCCAAGGACCGCCGCGCAACGCCGCGCCGACGCCTTGACCCACCTGGCCCGCCTTGCCCTGCACCGCGGCACCGACCCCGACACCGACACCGACCAGAGGCCAGCCGACGACGTCGCAGCCCCAAGCCACACCGCCTCCCCGACGGACACCGCCACCAGACCCGGCGACGACACCAGCAACGGCGGCAGTGGCAGTGGCCGTGGCTCGGCGTCATCCAACGAGCCGACCTCGACAAGCCCGGCTACCGCGCCCGCCACCCGGCGTAAGCCCACCCCACCACCGTCCACGGGCGTGCGCATCTCCCTGATCGCCACCCTCGACCAACTCACCGCCGCCCTACGGTCCACACCCACCCCCGGCGCCGGGCTGGGCAGCGACCTGGGACCTGGCGGCGGCCCCCTACCCCGCCATGTCCTGGCCCAGAACCTCTGCACCGCCCTGATCTCCCCCACCATCCTCGACGGCAACGGAGCGGTGCTGGCTCAAGGCCGTGCCCAACGTTTGGCCACCCCGGCGCAACGCCGGGCGGTGTTCGCCCGAGATCGGGGCTGCATCATCCCCGGCTGCACCGCCCCACCGGACTGGTGCGACGTCCACCACGTCGTGCCCTGGGCCGAGGGCGGACTGACCGACGTCGACGCAATGGCCCTGGTCTGCGAGCGCGACCACACCGGCGTCCACGCCGGGATCTGGACCATCACCATGATCAACGGAGTGCCCTGGGTCATCCCCCCACCCTGGATCGACCCACTGCAACGACCCGTCCGCAACACCATCCACGACGACGAGACCCGCGCCCACGACCTCGCCACCCACCTCGGCGACCAGCTCACCCTCGACCTCGACGCGGGCGTACGGCCGTCGCCCTGGTGCAGCCGAGAGGCCGGGAACGGCCTCGCCGAGGAAGGTGACGGCCCCGAATCATCGCCGGGTGAACCACCGTGATGCCGTCGCGAGGGTCCGAGTTGCGTCGGACCGGTCGAGTCCTCAGCCGCCGGCCATCGCCCCGACGACCAGCAACGGCTCCTCGCCGCGGGCGACGGCGTCGGGCAGGGGGGCGTCCACCGGCTCGTGCGACCAGTCGTCCTGGCAGGCGAAGAACCGCACGAACGGGCGGCGTGGTCCGCCGCCATGCGCCCGAATCGCACCGCGCAGCACCGGGAAGCGGGTCTCGGCGGCGTCCAGCACCGAGGCGATGCAGACCGGCGGGACGACGTCCAGGCTCACCTCGCCGGTGACCTTGGCCAGGTCGCGCAGGTGGGCGGGCAGCACCACCCGCACCGGCACGGTGTTCGTGCCGGGTTCGCTGGTCACGGCAGGGTCTGGGCCTCGACCGACAGCACGGCCGGCAGGTCCCGCACGATCGGCGCCCAGGTGTCCCCGGAGTCGGCGGAGGCATACACCTGACCGCCGGTGGTGCCGACATAGACCCCGGCCGAGTCGAGCGAGTCAACCGCCATGGCATCGCGCAACACGTTGACATAGCAGTGTTCCTGCGGCAGCCCGGCGGTCAGCGGTTCCCAGGTGCCGCCCCCGGTGCGGGAGCGGTAGACCCGCAGCTTGCCGTCCGGCGGCACGTGGTGGGAGTCGCTCGTGATCGGCACGACGTACACCGTCTGCGGTTCGTGGGGGTGCACGGCGATCGGGAAACCGAAGTCGGTCGGCAGGTCCCCGCTGACCTCGGTCCAGTTCTCGCCGCCGTCGTCGGTGCGCATGACGTCCCAGTGCTTCTGCATGAACACGGTGTCCGGCGCGGAGGGGTGAGCGGCGAGCTTGTGTACGCAGTGCCCCACGGTCGCGGTCTCGTTCGGGATCTCCCCCGAGCGCAGCCCCTTGGTGACCGGACGCCACGACGCCCCGCCGTCGTCGGTGCGGAAGCACCCGGCCGCCGAGATCGCCACGGTCATCCGCGCCGAGTCGCTGGGGTGCTGCAGGATCGTGTGCAGGCAGAGCCCGCCCGCTCCCGGTTGCCAGGCCGACCCGGACACGTCACGCAGCGCCGGCACCTCCTGCCAGGTGGCACCGGCGTCCGACGACCGGAACAGCCCGGCGTCCTCGACCCCCGCGAACACGACGTCCGGATCGTGCACGGACGGCGCCAGATGCCACACCCGGGCGAACTCCCACGGGTGCGGTGTGCCGTCGTACCACTGGTGGGTGCCGGGGTCGGTGGCGTAGGCGAACTCGTTGCCCACCGCCGTCCAGGTGGCCCCACCGTCGTCGGATCGGTGCACCTGCTGGCCGAACCAGCCCATCGAGGGTGCCGCCCAGATCCGGTCCGGATTCAGCGGGGAGCCGGCTACGTGGTAGGTCTCCCACCCCAGGAAGTGCGGCCCCGCGACCTGCCAGTCGCGCCGCGCCTCGTCCGAGGTGAGCACGAACGCACCCTTACGGGTGCCCACCAGAACCCTGACTCCTGCCATGCCCGCCTCCATCGTGGTGTTGTGGCGGCCAGCCTCCTACGCCTGACCCGTCATGTCACTTTCGGGTGTGCGCCGCACCACATCGACGATCCGGACAGGTACGGTGCACGGACACCGGCTCGTCCCCAGCAGCGCGAGGAGTCCACCATGTGCCTGGCCGTACCCGGAAAGATCATCGACGTGCAGCATCGGGACGGAACCCGCATGGCCAAGGTCGACTTCGGCGGCGTGGTCAAGGACGTCTGCCTGGCGTACCTGCCCGACATCGGGGTCGGCGACTACACGATCGTCCACGTCGGGTTCGCCATCCAGAAGCTCGACGAGGCTTCCGCGCTCGAGACCCTGGCGCTGTTCGAGAGCCTCGGCATCATGGACGAGGAGTTCGGCGACTCCTGGGGCCGGGCCGCCGCCGAGGTGGGGGAGGCGCAGGCTTCAGGGGAGGCACAGGTTCCTGGGGAGGCACAGCTCCCGGGGGCGGCGGCGTCCGCATGAAGTACGTCGAGGAGTTCAACGACCCCGACCTCGCCCAGCGGTTGCTCGACGACATCCGCGCCACCGTCACCCGCCCCTGGGCGATCATGGAGGTCTGTGGCGGCCAGACCCATTCGATCATCCGGCACGGCATCGATCAGTTGCTGCCCGAGCAGATCGAGCTGATCCACGGACCGGGCTGCCCGGTCTGCGTCACCCCGCTCGAGATCATCGACAAGGCGCTGGCGATCGCCGCGCGACCAGAGGTGATCTTCTGTTCCTTCGGCGACATGCTGCGGGTGCCCGGCAGCGAGGTCGACCTGTTCCGGGTCAAGAGCGCCGGTGGTGACGTCCGGGTGGTCTACTCGCCGCTGGACGCCCTCGAGTTGGCCAAGGCACACCCCGACCGCCAGGTGGTGTTCTTCGGCATCGGCTTCGAGACCACCGCCCCACCGAACGCCATGACGGTGCACCAGGCCAAACGCCTGGGCATCACCAACTTCAGCCTGCTGGTCTCGCACGTCAGGGTCCCCCCGGCCATCACCGCGATCATGGAGTCGCCGAGCTGTCGGGTACAGGCGTTCCTGGCCGCCGGACACGTCTGCAGCGTGATGGGCACGGCTGAGTACCCCCCGCTGGCCCAGCGGTACGGCGTCCCGATCGTGGTCACCGGATTCGAACCCCTCGACATCCTCGAGGGCATCCGCCGCACCGTCCACCAGCTCGAGGACGGGCGTGCCGAGGTGGAGAACGCCTATCCGAGAGCCGTTCCCGCCGAGGGGAACCCGGCGGCCCAGGCCATGCTGGCGGACGTCTTCGAGGTCACCGATCGGGCCTGGCGGGGCATCGGGGTGATCCCCGGGTCCGGCTGGCAGCTGAGCGAGCGGTACCACGACTGGGACGCCGAGCGGCGCTTCGACGTCAGCGGCATCCGCACGGTCGAGTCACCCGACTGTCGCAGTGGCGACGTCCTGCAAGGGTTGATCAAACCCCGCGAGTGCGAGGCCTTCGGCACCACGTGCACCCCGCGTAACCCGTTGGGCGCCACCATGGTGTCCAGTGAGGGCGCCTGCGCCGCCTACTACCTCTACCGTCGCCTGGACGGCCCGGCTCGGCAGGAGACCCCCGTTGGCTGAGGCCCTGGACATCGACGGCTGGACCTGTCCGCTGCCGCTGCGCACCTCACCCGTCGTCGTACTCGGTCACGGCGGGGGCGGGGCGATGTCGGCCGAGCTGGTCCGGCACCTGTTCCTGCCGGCGCTGTCCGGCGGGTCGGACGCCGCGACCGCCAGCCCGGCGGGCACCTCCGACAGTGCCGTGGTGACCATCGGCGGCACCCGGTTGGCCTTCTCGACCGACTCTCACGTCGTGCGCCCGATGTTCTTCCCGGGGGGCTGCCTGGGCGATCTCGCCGTCCACGGCACCATCAACGACCTGGCCATGAGCGGCGCCGTGCCGGTGCACCTGTCGGCGGCCTTCATCCTCGAGGAGGGCACCCCGCTGGACGTGGTCGGGCGGATCGCCGACGCCATGGGACGGGCCGCCACCGCAGCCGGGGTCAGTATCGTCACCGGTGACACCAAGGTGGTCGACACCGGGCACGGCGACGGCGTGTACGTCACCACGGCGGGCATCGGGGTGGTGCCGGACGGCGTCGACATCCGTCCGCAGCGGGCCAGACCCGGTGACGTGGTGATCGTCAGCGGCGACCTCGGGGTGCACGGCATGGCCGTCATGAGCGTGCGTGAGGGCCTGCAGTTCGGCACCGAGATCGTCTCGGACACCGCGCCGCTGCACGGATTGGTCGCGGCCATGCTCGCCGTCTGTCCCGACGTCCATGTGCTGCGCGATCCCACCCGCGGCGGACTCGCGGCCAGCTTGAACGAGATCGCCGAAGCCGCCGGCCTCGGCATCGACCTCATCGAGCGCTCGCTGCCGGTGCCGGAGGCGGTCGCCAACGCCTGCGCCGTCCTGGGCCTGGACCCGCTCTACGTGGCCAACGAGGGCAAGCTGGTGGCCCTCGTACCGCCGGCTCACGTCGACCAGGTGTTGGCGGCCATGCGCGGCCACGAGCACGGTCGTCGGGCCACGGTCGTCGGCACCGTTGTCGAGGAGCACCCGGGCATGGTGGTCGCCCGGACCGGCTTCGGTGGCACGCGGGTGGTCGACCTGCCGCTGGGTGAGGTCCTCCCGCGGATCTGCTGATCCCTGCTGATCCCTGCTGACTCCGGCGAGGCGAGCCGACGAACGCGTCGTCAGGGTGTCGGCGTAGCCGGCGGTCGCGTCGTGGGGTCCGGGCTCGGCGGCGTCGGTGTCGGGTCGACCGTCGGGGCATCGGTGGTGATCGTCGGCGAGGGTTCGCTGGTGGGCCCCGTCGGGGTGGGGACGGCGTCCGTGGTCGTGGAGCTGGGGGTCGGCTTCGTGCCGGTCGTGCTCGGTGTGGGTGTGAGCTTCTTGGTCGTGGTGGCCGTGGGGCCGGCAGCGTTCTGCTGGCCCCGGGTCACCGCACGCCGACCTGCCCCCGCTCGGCCCATGCCGCTCGACGCCGTCGACAGGGTCGCCCCGGCGCCGGTGGAGGGGGCCGTGAGGCCGTTGCCCGGGTCGGCGGTCTGGCCGGAGCCGACGTCACCCGTGCTCGACTGTGGGGCGATCCTCACCTGGTCGTCGCCCCGGTGGGACACCTGCCAGCCGCCGACCAGCACGATGCCGGCAGCCAGGGCGATACCCATCGTGCGGGCGGGGGCCAGGGCCAGGGCCTTGGTGATGAGGTGGCTCGACCGCTCGATCTCTTCGGCGTGCTCAGGCGTCGGCGGCGTCCAGCTCGACGGGCGCCACGCGGTCGAGGGTGGGGTGTTGGGCTGCCAGCCCTGCATCGGCACCCGCGACTCCTCCGGCCCGAACACCGTCACCCGCGACGGTGCCGGTGGCGCCGCCGGCGAGAGCAGGCCGGGCGACCGCGGCACGGGGAGTGCGGCGGCGGCGGGCTCGTCGAGCCCCTTCGAGCGGGCGTTCAGGTGACGCGCCACCGCGGCAGCGTCGGGTCGATCCGCCGGGTCGGCCGCGGTCATCGCCGTGAGCAGGGCCACCCAGTCAGGGCCGAGGGCCTCGGGCACCTGAGGCGGGCGGGACAGCCTGGCGACCGCGGACTCCACCGGTGCTCCCGGGAACTCGCGCATCCCGGTCAGCGCCTCGAGCAGCACCAGGCCCAAGGCGTAGACATCGACCGCGGGCGTGGCGACCGCCCCCTGCACCTGCTCGGGGGAGAGGTAGGCGGCCGTACCCAGCAAGGTGCCGGTGCTGGTCATCCGCGTGGCGTCGATCAGTTGGGCCACGCCGAAGTCCGACAGGTAGGCATCACCGGCGGTGTCGAGCAGCACATTGCTCGGCTTGACGTCTCGGTGAATGATCCCCTGCTCGTGGATGTAGGCCAGGCCGTCGGCGATCTGGGCGCCGATGCCCGCCACGCGATGAGGATCCACACCCTGGCCGCGTTCGGCCTGGAGAATCAGATCCGAGAGCGTGCCGCCGTCCAGATAGTGCATGGCGCACCAGGGCTGGGCGTCGTCCTGCCCGCCGTCGAAGAGCCGCACCAGGTGCGGGTGCGCCAGGCCGGCCAGGGTGCGCACCTCGCCGAGGAAGCGCAGCCGATCGCTGTCGCCATCGGTACCGGGCCGGAACGCCTTGATCGCGACATGGCGCCCGAGCACCTCGTCGGTGGCACGGTAGACGTCGGCCATACCGCCCCGGCCGATGACCTGGGTCAGTCGGTAGCGGCCACGCAACAGCGTGCCCAGCGTGAGAGCGGTCCGGACGTGGATGTGGGGAATCGAGGCGGTGTCGGCGTCGGGGCGCGTCTCTCCGGGGTGATGACTCACGTGATCCCCCTCCTGCGCCCCCTGCGCCCCTGGTGCCGATGGGCGGCCCTCGGGTGCCCAACTTACCGTCATCGCCACGAGCCGGTGACTCGAGACCGCATGCCATCCCTCACGATCGGATTACGTTCCGAATGCTCGTTGTGTTGCACTGATGACCCTCCGCAGCCGTAGGCGGGGTGTCATCGGCGCCGAGCGGTCACCCTCGACACCAAGAGTGGACCTCGGCGGTTTTCGTACGCGGGGTGCCGTCCGTGCCGGTGTGGGTGCAGGTGTGATGGCTCACGTCCCCGGGTTCTCCCGTACCGTGGCCGAGTGAGCAGCAGCGGGACCGGATCCCACCTCGACCCCCACCTCGACCTGACCTGGACCCATCGCGGTTTCGCCACCCGAGCGATCCACGTCGGCAGCGAGCCGGATCCCGGCACCGGAGCGGTGGTCACCCCCATCTATCAAGTCAGCACCTACAAGCAGGACGGCGTCGGCGGCCTGCGGACCCACCTCGGGGTGGGGTACGAGTACAGCCGCAGTGCCAACCCCACCCGCACCGCGTTGGAGGACTGCATCGCCTCGCTCGAGGCACCCGGCGACGGCCGACTGGTGCGCGGCCTGGCGTTCGCCTCCGGCCTGGCGGCCGAGGACACCCTGATTCGGGCCACCACCACCCCGGGCGACCACATCGTGCTGGGTAACGATGCCTACGGCGGCAGTTACCGGCTGATCGCCCGGGTCGCCGGTCCCTGGGGGGTGCAGCACACCCCGGTGTCGCTGGCCGATCCGGCCGCCGTGGCCGCCGCGATCCGCCCGGGCCAGACCCGACTCGTCTGGGTGGAGACGCCCACCAACCCGCTGCTCTCGATCGCCGACATCGCAGCGCTGGCCCAGGTGGCCCACGCCGTCGGGGCGTTGCTCGTGGTGGACAACACCTTCGCCACCCCGTACCTCCAGAACCCCTTGTCGCTGGGTGCCGACTTCGTCGTGCACTCGACCACCAAGTACGCCGGTGGCCACAGCGACGTGGTCGGTGGCGCCCTGGTCGTCGGCGAGGCACAGGCCCCCTGGATGGACGGCGTGGGGGACGTCGGCGCGGCCGTGGCGGAACGACTCGCCTTCCACCAGAACGCGATGGGCGCGGTGGCGGGGCCCTTCGATGCCTGGTTGGTGCAGCGCGGCCTGAAGACCCTGGCGATCCGTATGGAACGGCACTGCGACAACGCCGAGCGAGTGGTCGAGTTCCTCACCGCCCACCCTCGGGTGCGGCAGGTGCTCTACCCGGGGCTGGCCGAGCACCCGGGGCACGACATCGCCCAGAAGCAGATGCGCCGGTTCGGCGGCATGGTGAGCTTCCGGCTCGGCGGCGAGGAGGACGCGTTGAGCGTGTGCAAGCGCACCGAGGTGTTCACCCTCGGGGAATCCCTGGGCGGCGTCGAGTCGCTCATCGAACATCCCGGTCGGATGACCCACGCCTCCGTCGCGGGCTCGGCGCTCGAGGTCCCATCGGACCTGGTGCGACTCTCGGTCGGGTTGGAGGACGCCGAGGATCTGCTCGCGGACCTCGACCGCGCCCTGTCCTGAGGAAGCCGGCGTGAACGACGCGCCCCCCGAGGCCGTGCTCTGTGTCGACGTCGGCTCGACGTACACCAAGGCGGTGTTGGTCGACGTGTCGGCCTCCGCATCGACCCCGGGGTCGGGTGCTCCGGTTCTGCTGGCCACCGCCGCCACGGCGACCACCCTGACGACCGACGTCCTGGACGGCGTTGCGGCCGTCCGCCGCCAGGTGGCCTCGAGTGCCGGCCTGGACGAGCACCACCTGCGGGGGGATCGGCTGCTCGTCTGTTCGAGCGCGGGGGGTGGGCTGCGGCTGGCGGTGGTCGGCTACGAGGCCCTGGTCACCGCCGAAGCGGGTCACCGAGTGGCGCTGTCCGCGGGGGGAACCGTGGTGCACGTGCACGCCGGCGAGTTGGACGGCGCCGGGTTGGCTGCGCTGCGAGCGTCCCGGCCCGACGTCGTCCTGCTGGTCGGTGGCACCGACGGCGGAAATGCGGACGTGTTGCTGCACAACGCCTCTCGGATCGGCGTCGGCCGGCTACCGGTTCCGGTGGTGCTCGCCGGCAACGCCGAGGCGGCGGCCGCGGCACGCAGCGCCCTGCGTGATCGGACGGTGCAGGTGGCGCCGAACGTGCTGCCGCGCATCGGGGAACTTGCCCCGGCCGGCGCCCGCGCGGCGATCCGGGAGCTGTTCCTGAGTCATGTGATCGGCGGAAAGGGCTTGTCCCGCAAGAGACTGGACGGCGTCCGGTTCGCTCGCCTGGTGCGGGCGGCCACCCCCGATGCGGTGCTCGACGGGGTCGGGGTGCTGGCCGAGGTGCTCGGTGACGTTCTCGTCGTGGACGTCGGCGGGGCCACCACCGATGTCTACTCGGCGATCACGCCACGCGAGGCGGATGCCGCGCGGCGTGAGGTGGTGGCCACGATGTGGCAGGCGCGCACCGTCGAGGGTGACCTGGGGATGCGCTGGGGCGCTCGTGGAGTCCTGGCTGCCGCCACGGCCGAACGACTGCTCGACGAGGTCGACTCCGGTGCGCTGGCGGCGCTGGCCGAGTATGCCCACCGGGCGAGCACCGACCCGGGCCTGCTGCCGGCGACGGCCGCCGACCAGGCGTGCGAACAGCAGCTGGCGGCGCTCGCCGTCCGGGTCGCGGTGCGCCGGCACGCCCGTCCGGCGGTACCGGGTCACTCCGGCCGGGCGCTGCACGATGTCGCGCTGGTGATCGGGAGCGGCGGGGTCCTGCGGCACGGTTCGCCGGCGCTGCGGCGCGCGGTCCTGGAGCCGGTGACCGCCGATCATGCCGGCGGGTGGAAGGTGCCCCGCGCAGCGCGGGTCACGGTCGACGAGCGGTACGTGGTGTTCGCTGCCGGACTGCTGGCACACGACCACCCGGACGCCGCGCGAACCCTCCTGGCGCAGGCCTTCGGCTGAGGCGCAGGCGTCAGGCTCGCCCCTGCGAACGGGTCAGCCTGCGAACGGCTCAGCCCGCGAACGGCTCGGCCGAGAGCACCTTGACCTCGAGCTGTTTGCCGTTCGGGGCGGTGAAGGCGGCGGTCTCGCCGATCTTGCGGCCGATGATCGCGCTGCCCAGCGGGCTCTTCTCGCTGTAGACGTCCAGGTCGGTGTCGCCACCCACCTCGCGGTGCCCCAGCAGGAACGTCATCTCGTCGCCGGCCAGATCGACGGTGACCACCATGCCGGCCGTGACACTGCCGTCCGCGGACGTCGGGGCATCGCCGACCTGGGCGGTGTCCAGCAGTTGGCGCAGCTGACGGATGCGCGCCTCGCGCTTGCCCTGTTCCTCCTTGGCGGCGTGGTAGCCGCCGTTCTCGCGCAGGTCACCTTCCTGGCGCGCCTCCTCGATCTTCTTGGCGATCTCGAGGCGTGCAGGGCCGCTGAGGTGCGCCAACTCGGCACTGAGCCGGTCGTAGGCCTCCTGGGTCAACCAGGTCACGGCGCTGGTGTCGGTCACGGGAAGCTCCAGGGGAAGTCAGCAGGGAATGAGCAGGGGATCAGAGGGGATCAGCAAGGGACCAGCAGGGAAGGTCACGACACGAGACGAACGAACAGCGACGAGAGCGATCGAGACTAGCAACCCTCAGTCGAGCACACAGGCTTTCACTCCGCCACCATCTGCGCGCTCTGTTGTGCGCAGAGTCACCGAGGTGCGGACCTGGCCGCTCTCGGACGGGCCGACCCGGACATCCTTGCGGCCGACCTCGACCAGGCCGACATTGACCGCGCGGACGGTGCAGGCCGCCGTCCGCCCGGCCGGCAGGCTGATCTGGAAGGTGACGGTGACGCTGTCGACGGACACCTCGCTGAGACCGAGGTCGGTCGAGTAGACGTTGGCCCGGTCGCGCGAGGCCGCGCCCCAGACCGCGAAGGCCACGCCGATGACGACGAACGCCACCAGCAGCACCATGAGAGTGCTGCGCGAGCGCTTCGCGCCGGTGGGCAGGCCGTAACGCTGGGCCAGCAGCTCGGAGGAACTCATCGGGACTCCGCGATCGGCGCTGCGGTCGAGGCTCGGGCTGGCGGTGTGCACCTGCTGTGCATCGGCAGCATCGGCATCGGCCATGATGGATGGTGTCGGACAGTGCTTCGACGTTTCGACGGGGCGTCGACACAGTGTCTCGCATCCGCGGACAGGAATCTCCAGGAGGTGGCGATGGCGGACAGGCTCCGGCTGATGTCGGTGCACGCCCATCCGGACGACGAGTCCAGCAAGGGAGCGGCCACCCTGGCCCGGTACGCCGCCGAGGGCGTGGACGTCCTGGTGGTCACCTGTACCGGCGGAGAGCGCGGCGACGTCCTGAACCCGGCCTTGAAGGACGACCCCGACGTGCTGCGGGACATCGCCGAGTTCCGTCGGCACGAGATGGCCCGGGCCGCCGAGGCCCTGGGTGTGCGGCACCAGTGGCTGGGTTTCGTCGACTCCGGTCTGCCCGAGGGCGATCCGCTGCCGCCGCTGCCCGAGGGGTGCTTCGCCCTGGAGCCGCTGCACGTCGCGGCGGCGCCCTTGGTGCGGTTGGTGCGGGCGTTCCGTCCCCACGTCATGATCACCTACGACGAGAACGGCGGCTATCCGCACCCCGACCACATCATGTGCCACAAGGTCTCGGTCGAGGCCTTCGACGCTGCCGGCGACGAGACCCGCTACCCGCACGCGGGTGACCCGTGGCAACCGCTGAAGCTCTACTACGACCGTGGCTTCTCGTGGGCGAAGCTGACCGCGCTGCACCAGGCCATCCTGGACGCCGGGCTGGAGTCGCCGTTCGCCGAGTGGTTGGAACGCTGGGCGCAGTCGCGCGAGGAGGCCGCCGCCGCGGGGCGGGAGGCCGACCCGCCGGTGACGACGCAGATCCACTGTGCGGACCATTTCGAGGCTCGCGACCGAGCCTTGCTGGCCCATGCCACGCAGATCGATCCCCAGGGATGGTTCTTCTCCATCCCCCTGGAGCTGCAACGGCGGGTGTGGCCGACCGAGGACTTTCAACTGGCGCGATCCCTGGTGGACGCACCGACCCCCGAGGACGACCTGTTCGCCGGGGTGGATGAACGAGTGAGGGTGTGACGGCGATGGTGACCGCTGCAGTGGCGGCGCTGGCTGCGAACGATCCGCCTCGCGGCTTCGGCCCGGGGTTCATCGGCTTCGCGGTGTTGTTCCTGATGGCCGTGGCGACCTACCTGCTGTTCCGCAGCATGGTGGGGCACCTGCGCAAGGTCCGGTACAGCCCGGATCCGGCCGCCACGGACGTGACGACGGCCGAGACCCGCGAGGAACCGCCCGCTCGCTGAGGGTGCGTTCGCTGGTGGCGAAGGGGTGGGTTCTCGGCTGGCGTCTCGCGTGTAAGCGAGTAATCATCGTTACATGAGTAAACAGGAAACCATTCAGAACGAGGTCGCGGCCTGGTTCACCCAGCGCCTTCCCGAGGAGTGGGTGGCCCCGGCGAACCAGGTCACCGTCGACCGCGAGGAGATCACTGTCGTGCTGGGGCTGGCCGGCCCGGACGCCGCAGCCGAGGCGACCGAGGCCGAGCGGGCGCAGGCGCTGGCCGGGTATGTGGCCCGGTGGCGCGCCGACACTCGCGAACGCCGGATCGCCATCGCCCGGGAGGCCGAGCACCGATTCGGTCGCAAGCTGGCCTGGGGGGTGCGGGTCGGCGAACACAGCGAGGTGTTCACCCATCTCGCGGTGCCGGTGATGACCCGGTTGCGTCAGAGCGAGCGGCAGGTGCTCGACACCCTGGTGGACGCCGGGGTGGCCCGGTCGCGAGCCCACGCCCTCGCCTGGTGTGTGCGTCTGGTCGGGCGCAACACCGAGTCGTGGCTGGCCGACCTGCGCCAGGCCATGGAGAAGGTGGCCGAGGTCCGCGAAGCGGGGCCTGCGTCGTCCTGAGGTGAGCGTCTCGAGTGGTCGTCAGGCCCCGGCGGAGTGGGCGGCGAGGCCGACGCCCACGGCATGGGCGGCGAACGCGGCCACGGTGAGCGCGTGGAAGATCTCGTGGAAGCCGAACCATCGGGGCGAGGGGTCGGGGCGGCGGATCCCGTAGATCACGCCCCCGATCGTGTAGAGCACTCCGCCGGTGGCCGCCATCGCGATCGCCCACGGTTGGCCGGAGGCCAGGAAGTCCGGCGCGAAGGCCAGCGCTGCCCAGCCGAGCAGGATGTAGGTCGGGGTGTAGAGCCAGCGTGGCGCGTGCAGCCAGAACACGCGAAACGCGATGCCGGCCAGCGCGCCGCCCCACACCAGGATGAGCAGGGTGCGGGCCTGGCCGGCGGGCAGCAACAGCACGCTGAACGGGGTGTAGCTGCCGGCGATCACCAGGAAGATGCTCGCGTGGTCGAGGCGCTGCAGCACGGCGTGCATGCGCGGACCCCATTGGCGGCGGTGGAACGTGGCGCTGACGGCGAAGAGCAGGGCGGCCGAACCGGCGAAGACCCCGACCGACACCCGCGCTGCGGTGTGGCGACTGATGATCACCAGGACGATGCCGTAGGCCAGGGCCGCCGGAGCGGTGACGGCATGCAGCCAACCGCGCAGCTTGGGTCGCGGAAGGAGCCGATCGTCGTCCATGTGGGGAGCCTACCTTACGGTGGCGTAGGTTACTCATGGGTAATCAGTGGCGGCACCTTCCCGATGAGTGGTCGTTCGATCACTCGATCGGAGTAACGTGACGCTTCATGGGTCTGCGCTCTCTGCTGTACGGATTGTACGAGCGCCGGCTCACCGCGACCCTGAACCCCTCGGCGATACCCCGACATGTGGGCGTCCTGGTCGACGGCAATCGGCGCTGGGCACGCGCCTACGGCACCGACACCGCGGAGGGGCACCGGGCCGGGGCCGCCAACGTGCTCGAGTTCCTCGGCTGGTGCGAGCAGGTCGGGATCCAGCACGTCACCTTGTGGCTGTTGTCGACCGACAACCTGTCGCGGCCGGCCTCCGAGCTCGCCCCCTTGCTGGGAATCATCGAGGATCTGGTCTGCCGCATCGCCGGCACCGGCCGCTGGCGGGTCCACCCCGTCGGATCACTCGACCTGCTGCCCCCCTCGCTCGCGCACGTGCTCAAGGAGCACGAGGACGCCACACGCGACGTGACCGGCATGCACGTGAACGTGGCGGTCGGCTACGGCGGACGGCGCGAGATCGCCGACGCCGTCCGCTCGCTGTTGCACCAGCACGCCGCTCAGGGCACCTCGATCGAGGAACTCGCCGAGATCCTGGACGTCGAGCACATCGCCGAGCACCTCTACACCCGCGGCCAGCCGGACCCCGATCTGGTCATCCGCACCTCGGGGGAGCAGCGGCTGTCCGGCTTCCTGCTCTGGCAGAGCGCCCACAGTGAGTTCTACTTCTGTGAGGCGTTGTGGCCCGACTTCCGCAAGGTCGATTTCCTGCGGGCGCTGCGGGCCTACGCCGAACGAGAGCGTCGTTACGGTACCTGAGGCCCGAAACGCCCCCCTCGCCGTGTGAATTGCGTCGTAGCGCTCGGGTGGTCGGTGATGTCACCCTCGTTCTGATTCGGTTCGACCCGGACGAGCGGCATGACTGACATCGGACCCACCGCACGGTGGGGCCGGAGGGGAGTCGCAATGGCCACTACCAGGCGCACCACCCGTCCATCGACCGAGATCGGTCAACGTCGCACCTTCGTGTTGGACACCTCGGTGTTGTTGGCCGACCCCCGGGCTCTCACCCGCTTCGCGGAGCACGAGGTGGTCGTCCCGGTGGTGGTGATCATCGAGCTGGAGGCCAAGCGACATCACCCCGAACTCGGCTACTTCGCCCGGCAGTCGCTGCGCATGCTGGATGACCTGCGGGTGCAGTACGGCCGCTTGGACGCGCCGATCCCGATCGGGACGAGCGGTGGCCGGCTGCGCGTCGAACTGAACCATGCCGACCCCGGTGTCCTGCCGGCGGGGTTCCGCATGGGGGACAACGACTCCCGCATCCTGGCGGTGGCGCGCAATCTCGCCGCCGACGGGCGCCATGTGACGCTGGTGAGCAAGGACCTGCCGATGCGGGTCAAGGCCTCGGCCGTGGGCCTGGAGGCCGAGGAGTACGAGCCGGAGAGCCCGGTCGAGAGCGGCTGGACCGGGATGGCCGAGATCGAGATCTCGGCCGATGAGATGGCCGAGTTGTACGCCGGCCAACCACTCGCCGTCCCGGCCGCTCATGACCTGCCGTGCCATACCGGTCTGGTGGTGCTCTCACCGCGCGGTTCGGCGCTGGGTCGGGTCACGCCGGACAAGCAGATCCGGCTGGTACGCGGCGACCGTGACGTGTTCGGGGTGCACGGGCGCAGCGCCGAGCAGCGGGTGGCGATCGAGCTGTTGCTCGACCCGGAGATCGGCATCGTCTCGCTCGGCGGCCGGGCGGGGACCGGCAAGTCGGCGCTCGCCCTGTGCGCCGGCATCGAATCGGTGATGGAGCGCCGCCAGCACCGCAAGGTGATGGTGTTCCGCCCGCTGTACGCCGTGGGTGGTCAGGACCTGGGCTATCTGCCCGGTACCGAGGCCGAGAAGATGAACCCCTGGGGCCAGGCGGTCTTCGACACCCTGGGTGCGCTGGTCTCGCAGGAGGTGGTCGAGGAGGTCATCGACCGCGGCATGCTCGAAGTGCTGCCGCTGACCCATATTCGGGGCCGGTCACTGCACGACGCCTACGTGGTGGTCGACGAGGCGCAGTCGCTCGAGCGCAACGTACTGCTGACGGTGCTGTCCCGGGTCGGGCAGAACAGCAGGGTCGTGCTGACGCACGACGTGGCCCAACGCGACAACCTGCGCGTGGGGCGGCACGACGGCGTGGCCGCGGTGATCGAGGCGCTCAAGGGGCACCCGTTGTTCGCTCACGTCACCCTCACCCGGTCGGAGCGGTCGCCGGTGGCGGCCCTGGTCACGGAGCTGCTCGAGGGACTCGAGCCCTGATCGTGGACGAGGCGTGTGCGTCGTCGGTGACGTTCCGTATGGTCACGAACGCATATCGATGACGGGCGGTGTCCGGTCGGGTCGGCCGTTGCGTGGGTCGTGGTCTCGAGGTGCCGTCGGCAGAACCGGTGACCCCTACGGCCGGTTTTCTCCTACTGCAACCTGATTACCGGGCGTATCCGATGTGCTCGGCCAAGGAACTACGGATCGTCGCCGAACTTCCTTATGGGAGCCCTAAGAGGGCTTGACCTGAACAAAACCAGTTACGAAGCGTGTAGTGACATTCGTCACTTTGCTATACGCAGAGTCACATAAGCCGGGGGCTGCACTACCAAGAGCCATGAGCGTTTCAACTAGTTCTTTACGCCACCCGGTTCGACTCGACATCGTTGCCACGTCAGGTGGCCTGACGGGGGTCAGCGGGCCTGAATCAAACGTTCGTCCCGGTGCGGACGGTGGTCGAAAGGACGACGTGGCTCGCTACGGCGTAACGACGGATCGCATTCGACGCGGCGATTCGGTGGGAATCTCCTCCGCCCCGACGACCCCACGTCACGGTCTGGCTCTTCTGGAGCGCCCTGCGCCGGTGGACTCGCCGACCGTGCCCATCAGCATCAGGCACCTCGATCCCGAGAACCTGTTCGTCCCGGTCGTCCCCCCCACCGCCCCGCTCACTCCCGGTCTGGGTCACGCCCTCGGCGTCGGTCGGCGTCGGCGGCACCAGGAGTTGCGGGACGCCGAGCAGCAGACCACCCCCAGCTCGTCCTCGACGTCGATGGGCGCGCGGTGGTGGGAGTCCGAGGAGTACGCCGAGCTGGAGCGGGCTGTCGAGGAGGCCTTCACCGACCCGAGCCCCACCGGCGAGCTGGTTCGTCCGTTCATCACCTCGGCCGGCGCCCCCGCGCACACCGACGCGATCTGGGCGGGTGTCGGCATCGTCCCGCCGCCCACGCCCGTCTACGGCGTCACCTCGCCCGACTCCTACGGATATTCGACCGACACCGACACCGACACCGACACCGGCGAGCGGCCGTTGGCGCGTCCGCTGCCCTCGCGTCGAGACCTGCGCCGGCAGCGAGCAGCCCGTCCCTCGGCACGCACCATCGCGGCCCGCCGGCTCGGCAAGGGCACCGTGCTGGCGATGACCATGTTCGGTGTCGTCGCCTCGAATGCCCCGCAGCACCTGCACGCCAAGCTGTTCCGCGGGCAGGACCTGACCGACCTGGTGGAGGCTGCGCCGTCGGTCGCCGGCGCCGAGGGTGCCGCCTCGCTGGGCGGTGCCCGGCGTGACTCGGTCGAGCAGGCGGTGCGCGATCGGTTGCAGAAGGACGCGGCGGTGCAGAGCGTGAGCCAGGCGGGTCAGAACGCCGGTGCGGTGGTGGTCGCGGCCGCCAAGGCGCAGGCTGCAGCCGATGCCGCGGCGGCCCGGGTGGCCCGTGAGCGAGCCACCCGTGACGCACAGCGTGACCCGCGAGCGCTGGCCAAGGTGATGCTGGCCGACTTCGGTTGGTCGCAGAGCGAGTTCGTTCCGCTCGAGAAGCTGTGGATGCGTGAGAGCGGGTGGCGCTGGAACGCCGTCAACCCGAGCTCTGGCGCCTGCGGCATCGCCCAGGCCCTGCCCTGCAGCAAGATGTCGTCGGCCGGATCGGACTACCGGACCAACCCGATCACCCAGATCACGTGGGGTCTGGACTACATCAAGGACCGGTACGGCTCGCCGTCCGCAGCCTGGGCTCACAGCCAGGCCACCGGCTGGTACTGAGTCGCGGCTGGTACCGAGTCGGTCGCCGGCGCCTGCGGGCGTCGAGCAGCAGTGATCTGTCTCGGACATGCATCGGAATCTGTATCAGACCAGCATCGGGGCGACTCCCCCGGACGTGCTGATCCGCTTTCCCGCCGAGTGGCCCACCTGGCTGACCGCCCTGGTGGCCATGACCATGCTTGCCGCCCTCGACCTGGGCGGGTCGTACGCGGCCAAGGAGGCGGTGGTGCGCCGTTCCCCGGTGTTCGCCGCGATCGGGGTCACCGCTTTCGTGGTGCTGTTCTGGGTGTTCGCCTCCAGCCTGCAGTACGCCGAGCTGACCCCGGTCACCTTCGGCTGGATCGTGATCCTGCAGGTGGGCGTGGTGGTGCTCGATCGCTACCGCTACGGGGTGACCATCACCCAGGGCCAGTGGATCGCCCTGGCGGTGATGATCATGGCGCAGGCCTATCTCTTGCTGGGTCTGCCCGGGGCGCCCCGATGGTCCGATCTCGGCGCGCCGTCCGCGACCGGACAGCAGCAGTCAGACGTGGTCGGCGAACCGTCCGATGTCGGAGCTGAGCGACTCGGCCAGGCCCGACAGATCCCCGGCGGCCTGACTGATGCCCTCGACCTGAGAGTCGATGTCCCGGATGGCGGCGGAGATCGCCGAGATGGCCGCTGAGGCATCGGCGGACGCCGCCTGCGCGGCACCCACTTGTTGCATGATGTCGTCGGAGGACGTCGCCGTCTCGTCGGCCAGGGAGCGCACCTCGGTGGCCACCACCGCGAAACCGCGCCCGGCGTCCCCGGCGCGCGCTGCCTCGATCGTCGCGTTGAGGGCCAGCATGCGGGTCTGCGAGGCGACCTGGCGGATCAGATCCACGGCGCGCTGAATCGCCGCGCTGGTCTGCTCCAGCGACTGCATCGTGTGCAGGGCCGAGCCCACCTGCTCGACCGCAGCGCGGGCCGAGATGGCCAGGCTGCCCGCCGAGGCACCCAGTTCGGTCGAGGCCGACGCGACCTGCGTCGAGGCGTCGACGGCCGAGGCGGCCAGCCTGCTGCGTACCAGGCGCTGCTCGGTGATCTCGTCCGAGGCGTCCTCGATGGCACCACGGGCCCGGTTGATCCGCGCCGCGCCGTCCCGAAACGTACCGGGCATGCCGCGCACCAGGAACTCGCGATAGTGGCGGCCCTCGGCGGCCGCGGTGAGCGAGGCTCCCGACTCCCGCACGAAGGCGTCCACCACGTCCAGGGCCTGGTCGAGGTGTGCCCCCAGGCGCTCGACGCGGGGGTCCCCGGCGTCCAAGGCGCCGACCCGCAGCTCGAGGTTGCCGTGGGCGGCGGCCTCGAGTACCTGGTCGAGCCGGGCGAAGGCATCGTCGACGGTCATGCGGTCACCGCTCTGACACCGTTGTCACGATGGCGAATCAGCTGCCAGATGTAGGCGTCGTAGGTGGTCTGCAGGTCGGCGAGCTCGCGGCCGAGCGCCTCCAGGGAGGCCTCGGCGGCCACGGCGGGGCGCTGGTGACCGCTCTCGATCGCCCGCATCCGGGCGTAGAGCGGCTCGATGGCGCTGATCCAGCCGTGCTCGGGTCGGCGCCGATTGGAGTGGTAGCCGACGATGTGGCCGGCCCGGTCGAAGCTGGGGGTGACGTGTGCCAGCACCCAGTACCCGGCGCCGTCCTTGCACAGATTCTTGACCAGGGCGAAGACCTCGTGGCCGGACTCGATCCTCTGCCAGAGGTAGCGGAACACCCCGCCGGGCATGTCAGGGTGGCGGATCAGGCTGTGAGGGGAGCCGATCAGTTCCTCGCGCGAGTAGCCGGCGACTCTGCTGAAGACCTCGTTGGTATACCGGATGATCCCCTTCAGGTCTGTCTTCGAGACGATGATCTCCTCGGATCCGAACTCACGGATCGTTCCTGTGGGAACGATTCGAGACGTGCGCACGCGTTGCCTCCCAGAACTTGGCCCACTCCCCGATGGTCTGGCCATCGGCCCATTGCGGGTGAGAGTTGAGTCCCGACGCTTCAGAGGGGTTCAGGGTCAGCGGTTCAGGGTCAGCTGCCCAGTGCCCGGCGCCGCGCGAGGTAGATCGCATAGCGGAGCTGCCGTCCGTCGCGCCGGATGTCGAGCAGCACCTCCTCGGTGGGGCCGCAGGCGGCGTCCAGCACCGGGATCAGACCGGGGACCGGATCGGCCGACCAGATGCCGAGGACGCCACCGGGGCGTAGCGCCCGGGCCGCCGCGCTCAGGAAGTCCGCGCCGTACAGCCGGGCGTTGCCGGCGTGCACCAGGAAGCCGGGGCCGTTGTCGACGTCCAGCAACACGGCGTCCACGGCGGCCGGGGCCAACGCCGGGACGGCGTCGGCGACGTCCGCGATCTGGATCTCGAGCCGCTCATCGGCCAGGAGGTCAGCGCCCGGCAGCAGACCGGCGTGCATCCAGTCGACCAGGACGGCGTGCAACTCGATCACTCGGACGTGACGGACTCTCGGGTGATCGAGCAGGGAGCGGCAGGTGTAGCCGAGCCCGAGCCCGGCCACCACGACGTCGAGGCTGATGTCGTGCTCGATGTGGGCGTCCAGCCGGGTCAGCGCCAGGTCGGCGAGCGCCTGCTCGGTGGCGGTGTGGGCGCTGTCCATGGCGAACACCCCGTCCACCACCAGCTCGAGCACCTCGCCCCGTCGGCGCAGGGCGAGTTCGCCCTGGCCGTCACGATGCCGGGCGAGGACCACGGGGACGTCGTCCATCGGGATCGGGACGGTCAGCTCTGCTCGACGGGGCCGAGGTCGCCCACCGCGTCCAGCAACTGCACCCGGCCCTCGTTGAGGCAGTAGTCCGCGCCGGCGATGGCACACCGCCCGTCGGCGATGCGCTCGGCGATCGCCGTGGAACGTTCGGCGATCAGGTGGACGGTGTGGCGGACGTGCTGCTCCATGACCTCCATGGCGTCCACCTCCTCGATCGGGCGGCCGCCCTGGCGCGTGGTCACCAGACTGGAGGTCAACCGCTCGACGATCTCGCGCAGGTACCCGCGGGGCATCGTGCCGTGGGTGTGGGCGTCCATGGCCGCCGCGATGGCGCCGCACTGGTCGTGGCCGAGCACCACCACGAGCGGGATGCCCAGGGCCACGACACCGAATTCCAGCGAGCCGAGGACACTGCTGTCGACCACGTGGCCGGCGGTACGGATGACCGCCAGGTCGCCCAGCCCCCGGTCGAAGACGATCTCGGCGGCGACGCGCGAGTCCATGCACCCGAAGACCACGGCGAACGGCGTCTGCTTGCGACCGGCGGTGTCGGCCCGCCGCGACTGATCCTGATTGGGGTGTTCGGGGCGCCCCGCGACGAATCGCTCGTTGCCTCGGGCCAGAGCCGCCCACGCGCGTGCCGGGGAGATCTGCGGAGCACCATCAGTGACCATGTGGTCATCTTGGCCTACCGCATGCTGTCGTCTCCTCGGCTCGACATGCGGCATGCCCCACAAACGCTCCTAGACTGCCAGGGTGTCGAGCGTCACCGATCGGAGGCCCGTTGGGGTGGACCGAGCCGGTAACCGGTGGCGGTGCGTGGTGTGGTGGGGCGCGGCCTGTCGCGGTGGACTCCTGGCCCGCCCCCCCGGCCGCGTGTTCGCGGCGCTGGTGCTCGCCGCCCCCAACGCTGGGTGGGTGGGGTGGGCCGGGGCGCTGTGGTCGTGGGTGCGTCGACCGCGTGTCACGTGGGGGCCGTCGTGGTCGGCCGCCTGGTAGGTGTTCGTCGGGCTGGTCGGGTTCCCCGGGGGGTGGGTCCGCGCCGGCGGGGCGGGCCTCGGGGCGCGGCGAGGCGCCCGGGAGCACAGGGGCGGGGCACGCCCCCATGCCCCCGCCTTGGCGAGATCACCCGGAGCGCAGCGCACTGGCGCGGTGACGAGGCCGAGCGGGGTCTCGGGCATGGGGCGGACGGGGGGTGGGGGTCGTGGGGGGGGGGCGGGGGGAGGGTGGGTGGCTGGGTTGGGGCCGGGGCGGCGGTGGGGCGGCCCCCGGCGAGGCGTTCGTGCGGCGTCCGCGCTGGGCCTGGATGGGGCGATGAGCGCCGCCGAGTGCAGTTGGGGCGAGGCGCTCGCCCGCGCGGCCGGGGTCGCGTCGGCCGTGCCGCCTGGGGTGGTGCCGCTGGCCGGCGCGATCGGGACGGTATTGGCCGACGACGCGTGCGCCCGAAGCGATCTGCCGGCCACGGACACCTCGGCGATGGACGGCTGGGCCGTGGCCGGGCCGCCGCCGTGGCGGGTCGTGGGGCAGGTTCTGGCCGGGCAGCAGCGCCCGGACGCCGCACCGCTGGCGCCCGGCCAGGCGGTCGGCATCGCGACCGGTGCCGCCCTGCCCGGTGGGGCGGCTGCCGTGCTGCGCCGTGAGCACGGGACGGTGGATCCCTCGGGCCTGGTGCGGCCCAGGGGGAGAGCGCCCGAGTGGGGCGCCGACGTGCGTCGTGCGGCAGCAGAGTGTCGACGTGGTGAGGTGGTGCTCCCGGCCGGCAGCGAGATCGGTTCCGTGGCACTGGGTCTGCTGGCGGCGGCCGGCCTGGACGAGGTGTCGGTCCGCCGGGTGCGGGCCGACATCCTGATCCTGGGCGATGAGTTGCTGACCTCGGGGCCGGCCCGAGACGGCCGGTTGCGTGATGCGCTCGGACCACTGCTGTCGGCCTGGATCCCGGCGCGCGGGGTCGAGATCGCCTCGGCGCGTGCGGTTCCCGACCAGGTCGAGCCGTTGCGGACGGCGCTGCTCGCGGCCCGTGGGGACGTCGTGGTCACCACGGGGTCGACCGCCCGGGGGCCGGTCGACCACCTGCACGCCGTCCTCGATGCGCTGGGGGCGCGGCTGGTGGTGGACGGCGTCGCGGTTCGTCCGGGGCACCCGCAGCTGCTCGCCGTGCTGGCCGACGGACGCCCGTTGGTGGGCTTGCCCGGCAACCCGCTGGCCGCCGTCTCGGGCCTGCTGACCCTGTTCGACCCGCTGGTGCGCACGCTGCGAGGCCAGCAGCCGGCACCGGTGCGCCGCGGCGTCCTCGCGGTCGACGTGCCCGCCGGCCCGGAGGCGACCCGGTTGTTGCCGGTGCGCAAAGGCCACCCGGTGATGTTCGCCGGCCCCGCCATGCTCCGCGGCCTGGCCACTGCCGACGCCGTCGCCGTGATCCCCCCCGGCGGTGCCACCGCCAACACCGAGCTGCACCTCCTCCCCATCCCCTGACCCCCCACCCCCTGACCCCCCACCGCCCCCGCCCCGCCCCCGCCCCCCGCCCCCGCCCCCCGGCCCCACCCCTCATGAGCGCGATGTCACGTTGCGCTCGTCCAGCGAGTGCGACGTGACATTGCGCTCGCCGGGGATGAGCGCGATTCCCTGCTGCCCGCCCGAAATCGTCACGGTGCGTAGATGTTTGGCCCGAGGTGAGGCTGGCGGGCCTCGCGACGTCCGGGCCGTTGCGTCCACAGGATGCGGTGGGCGTCCCACCATCCACAGGTCAGCGGACGCCGCGTGCGGTCCGCCGAGGCAAGCCTCACCGTTCAGGCCATGACGAAGCGACTGTTCGATCCTCGCGAGGTGGACTTCCACCTCGGTTCACAGGGCCACGTGGCCACCCACGCCCAATTGCGCGAGCTCGGGGTGTCGATGGCATCCATCACTCGACGGATCGGGGTGGGTGGGCCATGGCAACGCCTCCTGCCCGGAGTCGTGCTGACCCATCGAGGCACTCCGACCCGGCGCGAGCTCCTGCTCGGGGCCAGGGCCTTCTGCGGCGACGACGCGGTGATCACCGGCATCGATGCCCTGCACGCTGCCGGGCTCAGGACGCTGCCACCGCGACCCGAGATCTATGTGTTGATCCCGGCGGGTCGACATCGGACGTCCCACGGGTCCGTGCACGTGGAACGGAGCCATCGGATGCCCGATCCGGTCACGGTGAACGGGATTCCGTACGCTCCGGTGCCCCGAGCACTGGTCGACACCTGTCGCAGGACCGCCGTCCTGGGCGAGGTTCGCCATCTTGTGGCGACCGTGGTCCAACGCCGAACGTGCACGGTTCCCGAGCTGGCCGCAGAGCTCGTCGCCTCGGCCCGGGCACGGACGGCGCTGGCCCGATTCGCGCTCGCCGAGGTGTCCGACGGCGTCCGCTCGATCGCCGAGGGCGTGGCCCGGGAGGTGATGCGGACGGCTGGGATACCGGCGCCCCTGTGGAACGTCCGGCTGAGGCTGCCCGATGGCAGCGAGTTGAGGCCTGATGCCTACTGGCCGGAGTACGGCCTGGCCCTCGAGATCGACTCCTTCGCGTGGCACCTGGCTCCTGCGGACTACGTCCACACGATGCAGCGTGCACGGCGCATGGTCGCCGGTGGTCTGCTGGTCATCAACTTCGCCCCGGTGGAGATCACCTCGGCGCCGGACCGTTTCGTCCGTGAATTGAACGCCATGCTCGCCCTGGCTGCCGGGCGCACCGTGCCCGAGGGCATTCTCGTGATACCGGCTGCGTGACGTCCGACTCGCGCCCTCGACTGCTGCCTGGGCAGGGTCGAGGGCGCCGTCCTGCTCTATCGAGAGTCCGCCGAGGCACCGGGGTGGGTGGCGGCGTCCGGGGTGTCACTCTGCGTCGACCCATTCCGATCACCCCACGAGATCACGCTCATGTGCGACGAGCACGATGTCACGTCGCACTCGCCAGACGAGCGCAACGTGACATCGCGCTCGTTGGGGTTGAGGACCCGGGGGGACGGGGGACAGGGGGACGGGGGGACAGGGGGGACGGGGGGGACGGGGGAGTGAGAAGGGGGTTAGGTGCGGGTGATGGTGAGGACGGGTTTGATGACTTCGGAGAAGAAGTCGTTGCCCTTGTCGTCGACCACGATGAAGGCGGGGAAGTCCTCGACCTCGATCTTCCAGACGGCCTCCATGCCGAGTTCGGCGTATTCGACGACCTCGACGTGCTTGATGCAGTCCTGGGCCAGGCGGGCGGCGGGGCCACCGATCGAGCCGAGGTAGAAGCCGCCGTGGTCGGCGCAGGCCTTGGTCACGGCGTTCGAGCGGTTGCCCTTGGCCAGCATCACCATCGAGCCACCGGCGGCCTGGAACTGGTCGACGTAGGAGTCCATCCGCCCGGCGGTGGTCGGGCCGAACGAGCCGGACGCCATGCCGGTCGGGGTCTTGGCCGGGCCGGCGTAGTAGACCGGGTGATCGCGCAGGTAGGACGGCATCGGCTCGCCGGCGTCCAACCGCTCCTTGATCTTGGCGTGGGCGATGTCGCGAGCCACCACCAACGGGCCGGTCAGCGAGAGCCGGGTCTTGACCGGGTACTGGGTCAGCTGCGACCGGATCTCGTCCATCGGCCGGTTCAGGTCGACCCGCACGACGTCCTCCGCCGCCGCACCGGACGACGCGAGCTCGTCGTGGGTGACCTCGGGCAGGTAGTGCGCCGGGTCGAACTCGAGCTGCTCGATGAACACCCCCTCGGGGGTGATCTTGCCGAGCACCTGACGGTCGGCCGAACACGACACCGCCACCGCCACCGGTAGCGAGGCACCGTGACGGGGCAGCCGGATCACGCGGACGTCATGGCAGAAGTACTTGCCGCCGAACTGCGCCCCGATGCCGAAGTCCTGGGTCAGCTTCAGGATCTCGGCCTCGAGCTCGACGTCCCGGAACCCGTGCCCGGACGGCGAACCCGCCGTCGGCATGCCGTCCAGGTACTTCGCCGAGGCGTACTTGGCGGTCTTGAGGGCGTACTCGGCGCTGGTTCCGCCGATGACGATGGCCAGGTGGTACGGCGGGCAGGCGGCCGTCCCGAGGCCGCGCAGCTTCTCATCCATGAAACGGAGCAGCGCATCCCGATTGAGCAGGGCCTTGGTCTCCTGGAACAGGTAGGACTTGTTCGCCGAGCCACCGCCCTTGGCCATGAACAAGAACTTGTAGACGTTCTCCGACCCCTCGCCGGTCTCGGCGTACAGCTCGATCTGGGCGGGCAGGTTGGTGCCGGTGTTCTTCTCCTCCCACATGCTCAACGGCGCCATTTGCGAGTAGCGCAGGTTGAGCCGGGTGTAGGCGTCGAACACCCCGCGCGAGAGGGCCTGCTCGTCGCGCACCCCGGTGGTCAGCACCTGGCTGCCGCGCTTGCCCATCACGATCGCGGTGCCGGTGTCCTGGCACATCGGCAGCACCCCACCGGCCGCGACATTGGCGTTGCGCAGCAGGTCGAGTGCGACGAACTTGTCGTTCGCCGAGGCCTCGGGGTCGTCCAAGATCTTCGCCAGCTGCGCCAGGTGCGCCGGGCGCAGGTAGTGCGCGATGTCGTGCATCGCCGTCTCGCTCAGCAGCCGCAGCGCCTCGGCGTCCACCTCGAGGAAGGTTCGCCCGGCTGCCTCGATCGTCCGCACACCCTCGGTGGTGAGCAGTCGGAAGGGGGTGTCCACATGACCCAGCGGGGTCACGTCGGTGTAGACGAACTCAGGGCCGGAAGCGGCGGCGGACATCGCAACTCTCCTCGTCGATCAGGGCCGATCAGGGCGATCAGCGTCGATCAGGGCGACGCGGTCGAGCCTAGTGCGCGCCCGTCGGCCTCGCCCCAGGGCGTGGCGTGCACCACGTCACGGCCGCGTCGAGGGTCAGGGCGTCGAGGGTCAGGGGCGAGGGTCAGGGGTTCAGCGTCGAGGCCGGTGCGCCCAGCCGGGCCGGCGGAGCCGACGCGGCGGCCTCCGGGTCGACGCTGTCCTCGGTGGTGGACGGGCCGGGCGTGATCGGGGCGGTCGAGGCCAGTTTGCCGTCGGCGGTGTAGAACTCGGCCACGTTGTCGCGGGCGACCACCCGGGCGCCGGCGCGGGGGCGGGCGACCTGGATCAGCACCCGCTCGGTCGCCCGGGTGATCACCCGGCGGACCAGGGGGTTGGTGCTGGTCATCGACTCCACCCAGCGCAGCGTCCCGGCGGTGAAGACCCCGGCACCCGAGGGCGCGCTGTACCAGGTGACGTCCGAGGCGTCCGGCTGGTCGCGGCAGACCACGGGGAGTGGGCGAGCACCTGCAGCGGCCGTGGCGTGCTCACCACCAGGTTCACCCGGTCGAGTTCGGGGCCGACCACCCCGGGCAGCCGGGTGCCGTCGGCCAGGTTCTGCCCCGCGAACGGCCACGCCATCGGGTCGGTGATCACGAGATCGCCGTTGGCGTGGGCGCACTCGAACATGCTGCCCACCAGCGAGGACTGCGGCTGAGAGTGCGGCTTCTTGCCCCAGTCGGCGGTGGTGTCCTCGGTCTTGACCGGGTCGACCTCGCCCAGCTTGTAGTTGATCATGACGCGTCCCGACCCCAGCGGGGACGGCGCCAGTCGAATCCGCCGGTGTACGGCATTGGCGCCCAGGAACGCCAGGTTGACGCCTTGATCACGGGCGGTGGTCACGTTCGCGCGCATCGTCCGCGACCAGTACTCCGAGTGTCCGAGCAGCACCACGGCGACGGCGCCCTGCAGCACCTCGGGGTGCAGCTCCAGGTCGAGGTCGGCGGCGTAGTTGAGCTTCAGCCCGAGCCGCTCGGCGGTGGCCACCACCGGCAACTCCTTGGTCAGGAAGGTGCCGGTGCCGAACCCCCGCGCGTAGGGACGGTCGAAGGACGCCGCCACGGACCGGAGCTCGAAGTCCTCGGCCTTGTCGTCCTTCTCGTAGCCCCGATAGGTGCTCGGCCCACCCCATTGGTTGTAGGCCTGCCAGGTGGCCATGCTGTGCACCAGCAGGACGGCGCCGGTACTGGTGGCGTTGCGCACCACGAACGGGACGAACGAGGTGGCGCCGTCCGAGCCGATCAGCTTGGCCAGGTAGGCCCCCGCGGGCCAGCCGGTGGTGTCCAGCGCGGCCGAGCGGGGCCAGCCGGCGCTCACCATGCGGGTGGCGGGGTCGCGCACGACTCCGGTACGCACCCCGCCGGGCATGGCTGGGCTCTTCCAGATCAGCCGCGCCCAGCGGCCCTGGTAGTCGCCGGTGCGCAGCACCTCGATGGTGAAGGTCTGACCGCTCGAGCTGACGTGCAACCCGACCGACTGACCTGCCAGCACGCTCAGCGCGTCGGCATACCCCTCGATCCGGACCCCGGGCTTCGGCTCCGCGGTCATCCAGTCCGACACCCCCGACTGGCGGTTCTCGGTCTCGGTGCCGGTCAGTGAGGTGCCGGGGTCGAGCTGGTCCTCGGGCAGGGCCGAGGGGTGCAGACCACCGCGGCTGGCACCGACGAACGCGGGTGCACCGCCCGAGGCGTCGCCGTCCAGTCCCGCAGGTATCGAGCTCTCGGCGTCCGATCCGGCCGCGAGCGCGGACGGCGCGGCACCCGCGCCGTCAGGGAAGGCGGTCTTCGAGGCGGTGCTCGCCCCGCAGCCGGCACCGGCTGCGGTGAGCAGGGCAGCGGTCAGCAGGCCGGCCAGCCACCGGGCCGTAGCAGGAAGGGGGGCACCGTCGAACATGTCGATGCACAGTGAACGGCATCGGCGCCCCCGGAGGGAAATGCGGCGCGCTGATCACCCGTGTGGCCCGGCCCGATCGAACCCATCCCAACCCGACGACCCAGCCCGACGACCCAGCCCGACGACCCAACCCCGGCTCAGCCCGAGGTGAGCCACCAGGCCGCGTACGGCGGCACGGCGTAGAAGCCACCGTGTCCGTCGGAGTCGGCCCCCTCGTGTTGCAGGGCGAAGCTCGAGATGTGATCCCAGGGCCGCGTCAACCCGGCCCCCCGCACCGGCTCAGCGGGCAGGTGCTGCCAGTGTGGCGAGACGTTGTAGACCGCCAGCAGGGTGCCGGCGGGGTGTCGGCGGCGCAGCACCAACAAGCCACTCGCGCCGACGTCCAGCGGTTCGCTCTCGACGGCCGCGTGCAGCGAGGGCAGCTGCCCGCGCAGCCGGCCCAGGTGGGCCAGGCCACCGAAGATCCGCCCCACGATGGTCTGCGGGTCGGTGCGCTGTGCGGCGGCGTCCCAGTCCATCCAAGGCCGGTGCAGCCAGCGGTTGTCCTGCGCCAGTCGCGGGTCGGACGTGTAGCTGTGATCGTTGAGCAGACCCAACTCGTCACCCATGTAGAGCAACGGGATCCCGCCGTAGCCGTAGATCACCGCGTGCAGCAGGAAGATCCGGCCGAGGGCGGGGCCGACCAGGGCGTCCGATCCGGTGCGTGCCTGATGGTGCAGTGCCGCCTCCAGCCCGGCCAGGCTGGCCAGGCTGCCGCTGGTGCGGGCATCGCCAGTGGCCGGGTTGACCTGGAACAGCTCGCCGCGGGCGAACGAGCCGGTGAACTCGCCGTCGTACCAGGCGGCCAGGAACTGGCGGTGGTGATAGCCGGACAGGCCCACCGCGGCGGCGTCGCTGTCCGAGATCGCCCATCCGATGTCGTCGTGGCACCGGGCGTACGTCGTCCAGGCCGTGGTGACCGGCTTGGGCGGCGGGACGGCGAGCGCGCGCCGCGCGAGGTCCGCCGACCCCGTGGCCAGGGCCGACCACAGCTGCACCATGAGGCTGTTGTGGTAGGCGATGTCGCAGACCCTGCCGGCATGGCGGCCGGTGCCGAGGTAGGCGGGCAGATCCTCCGGGGCCACGATCGCCTCGGCCTTGAAGATCACCCCGGGGGCGGCGATCCGGACGGCGGCCCGCAGCGCCTGCACGATGTCGTGCACCTCGGGTTGGTTCTGACAGTTGGTGCCCATCCGCTTCCACAGGAAGGCGATGGCGTCCAGCCGCAGGCAGTCGACACCGATGTTGGCCAGGAACAGGATCACGTCGAGCAGTTCGCAGAACACGTCCGGGTTCGACCAGTCCAGATCCCACTGGTAGCTGTTGAACGTCGTCCAGACCCAGGCGCCCCGGCTGCCGTCGGCGTGGGTGATCTCCTCCTCCCAGGTGAACGATCCCGGGGCGAAGTCGGGGAAGATCTCGGGCAGGGTGCGCTCGTAGGCATCCGGCATCGTCCGGTCGCGGAAGAACATGAAGTAGTCGCGGTAGGGCTGTTCGCCGCGCACCGCGGCCCGCGCCCAGGCGTGTTCCTTGGCCACGTGGTTGAGCACCAGGTCGAGGGTGAGCGCGATCCCCGCCTCGTGCAGGGCGTCACTCAGCTTCTCGAGGTCGGCCATCGTGCCGAGATCGGAACGCACCGTGCGGTAGTCCTGCACGGCGTACCCGCCGTCGTCCGGGCCGGAGCGGGGCTGCAGCAAGGGCATCAGGTGCAGGTAGGTGACCCCCAGCTCGCCCAGATAGTCGATCTTGCTCCGGACGCCGTCCAGGGTGCCGGCGAACCGATCGGGGTAGCAGACGTAGCCGACCTGGTCGGGGCCGCTGAACCAATCCGAGCGCAGCAGTCGGCGGTGGTCGAGGGCGCGCAACGCGGGACGGCGGGCGTTGTGGGCAGCGATCACCAGGTCGAGCACCTGCTGGACCGGCGGCTCGGCGAACACCCCGAGCCCGGTGAGCAGGTCCTGGCCCCAGCGCTCCAGCCGTTCGAGTAATCCCTCACCGTCCGTGGTCGCCTGTCCACGGGCAGACTGGATCATGCCGGCGACGTCGACGCTCACAGTTCCTCCTCGGCGCGTGAGGGACCGACCTGGATGGGTCTACCTACCCGTGGTCACCGAGCGGTGTCCACTCGGGGGATGCTCGAGGGCCACTGTAGAGATGTAAACCTTTGTTCGGGTGGTGCTCCCGCTCACCGAGCACCCGGTCGCGCCGACGTGCTGCGGATCGGGCTGAATCCGCGCCTGCAAGCGCTTGCCAGCGGACTCCGGACATGTCACCTTGGCAGCAAAACCTCCGGACCGTCTCGGCCGGAGGGAAGGGCCTCTGACGTGCGCGCAGTCTCGCCATTGCCTCAGGGCCGGCCGTCCACGAGGACGACCGGCCCGTTCTCGCGTGCCAGCATCGTGGACGTCGCCGCGCGTGCAGGCGTCTCGGTCGCCACCGTGTCGCGTGCGTTGCGTGACACGCCCAATGTGTCCCCCGCCACCCGTGACCGCGTGCTCGCCGCGGCGGCTGAACTCGACTACACCGTCTCGCCCCTGGCCTCCGGGTTGGTGACGGGTCGGATCAACGCCATCGGCGTCGTCCTGCCCTACGCCGGTCGGTGGTTCTTCGCCGAGGTGCTGCGCGGGATCGAGGAGGTGCTGCGTGGGCGGGGGTACGACCTGATCCTGCACGTGCTGTCGGACTCCCAACGCCGGGCCGAGTTCTTCGAGACGTTGCCGCTGCGGCGCCGGGTCGACGGGGTTCTGGTGGTCGCCCTTCCGCTGGACGCCCGCGAGATCACCTCGCTGCGTTCGCTGGGGGTGCCGCTGGCCGGGGTGGCCGAACCGATGACCGGGGTGCACGGCGAGCGGGTGGACAACGTCGCTGCCGCCCGGCTGGCGGTGCAGCACCTGATCAATCTGGGCCACCGGCGCATCGGGTGCATCGGCGGTGACCTCGACGGCCCGGAGCACTTCAGCGTGCCCGGCTGGCGGACCCAGGGCTACCGCGAGGCGCTGACGATGGCCGGCATCGAGGTGCGTCCCGGCTGGGAGCGGGATGGTCAGTTCACGGCCGAGGGCGGCGAGCTGGCCATGACCGCGCTGCTCTCGCAGCCGGGCGGGGCACCGACCGCGGTCTTCTGCCAGTCCGACGAGATGGCCTTCGGTGCCTTGCGGGCGTTGCGGCACAGCGGGCTGCGATGCCCCGAGGACGTCTCGATCGTCGGTCTGGACGACCACGAGCTGGCTCACACCTTCGACCTGACCACGGTCGCCCAGCCGGTCGCCGCCCAGGGGGCAGCGGCAGCCCGGTGGCTGATCGGGCGACTCGACCCGCGGGACGAGGCAGAGTCGGACGCCGAGGTGCGCTTCCACGACGTCCGGTTGGTGCTGCGGCGCACGACGGGCCGTCCGCCGACCTGAGTGCGGCCCGGACGGCGCCCGGGGCCTCAGGCCAGATCGGAGCGGGTGGGCGGGTCGGCACCGGCCCGCTGGCAGGTGATCGCCGAGATCCGGACGGCGTGCTCGAGCATCGCCGTCAGGTCCTTCAGGTCCAGCGCCTGCAACGCCGCGCGGTGTTCGCCGCCGAGCAGGTTCGCCTCGGCCAGGTAGTCCAGCAGGCCCGACATGAACGAGTCACCGGCGCCCACGGTGTCCACCACGGTGATCGGAACCGGGGAGACATCGGCCTGACCGGCCCGGCACACGCCCAGGGCACCGGCCCCACCGCGGGTGAGGATCACCACGGCCGGCCCCAGCTGCAGCCACCGCTCGACCACCTCGGCCGGATCCTCGCCGGGCGAGAGCCACTCCAGATCCTCGTCGCTGACCTTGACCAGGTCGCAGTGCGTCACGAACCGCTCGACGCGCTCGCGGGCGGCTGCCGGATCGCCCATCAGCTTGGGCCGCGCATTGGGGTCGTAGGTGATCGTCATCGACCCGGCGGCCTCGGCGACCAGGTCGTACACCGCGTCGCCGCCCGGCTGCAGGAAGGCGGCGATCGAGCCGGTGTGCAGGGCACGAGCAGGCAGGCCGCCGCGCCCGAGCTGGGCCAGCGAGTGGGCCTCGTCCGGCAACCGCCAGTCGATCTCGAACTCGTAGGTCGCGACACCGGCGGCGTCCAGCGTGGCGGTCGCGGTCGAGGTGGGCGCCGCGCTCTGGGACGCCGCAACGATCTGAACCGCCGAGGCCTCGAGCCGCGCCCGGATGGAGGCGCCGCGGGCGTCGTCCCCGAAGCGGGTCAGCAGCGAGACCCGCCGGCCGAGCCTCCCCAGCCCCAGCGCGACGTTGGCCGGACTGCCACCCGGGTGCTCGTCCGTGCTGCCGTCCAGTCGGCGCACGATGTCGACCAGGGCCTCACCCACCACCAGCACGTCGTCCATGACGTGGGATGGTAGTGCTCGTGCCCATCGATCAGCCTGCCGCAGCTGCAGATTCGCCGCCCAGGTCGGCCACCGAGGCCACCGGGGCCACGGAGGCCACGGAGACGGCCGAGATGGCCGAGCCGGCCGAGTTGCCGCCGCCGCGCCCGCGCCGGCGCACCACGGCCTCGGCCATGCTGCTCGCCACGCTGGCCATCCTCGGCCTGGTGATCATCTGGGTGCTGCTCATCCCTCGGCCGACATCGGTGCAGCGGCCGGCGATCGACCTGGTTCCGCCCGCGCGCGGCGCGAGCACCGAGCTGGGGTTCACCGTCGAGACCGTGGTGCCGCCCGGTTGGACCGTGAGCAGTGCCGACGTCCGGCGCGACACCGGCGGCCTGTCGACCTGGACCGTCAACTACCTGACCGACGCCGGACGCTACGTCGGCCTGATGCAGGCCCCGGGGTGGAACCAGCGGTGGCAGAGCTCCCTCACCCAGGGCGGGACGCCGTCCGGTGAGCTGGTTGCCGCGGGCCGCACCTGGCAGGTCCTGGTCAAGCCCGAGAAGGAGGTGACCTCGTTGCTCCTGCGCGAGCCGAAGCGCACCACGTTGATCCTGGCCAAGGTCGGCGGCACCGGGGACGCCAAGGTCCTGGCCGATCGGCTGAAACTCGGCTCGTGACCCGGCGCGACCGGCAGTGGCTCGCCCTCGTGGCAGTCGCCGCCTTCCTGATCGACGTCACCTACTCCTGGGCGCGGCACGCCCGGTACCTGACGACCGGGTTCGACCTGGGCATCTTCGACCAGGCGGTGCGGGCCTACGCGCGGTTCGAGGCCCCCGTCGTGCCGTTGAAGGCGCCGGGGTATCACCTGCTCGGGGACCACTTCCACCCGATCATCGCGCTGTGGGCGCCGCTGTACTGGGTCTGGGACGACCCGCGGATGTTGCTCGCTGCCCAGGCGGCGCTGATCGCGGTGTCGGTGGTGCCGGTGGCCGCCTTCACGGCACGACGGCTCGGATCGCGGCCGGCGGTGGTGGTGGCCGGCCTCTACGTGGTGAGTTGGCCGCTGCAGCGCATGGTGCAGTTCGATGTTCACGAGATCGCCTTCGCGGTGCCGCTGTTGGCGCTGGTGATCGATGCGGTCGATCGACGGGCCCGTCGGACGACGCTGCTGGCCTGCCTGGGGTTGCTCGCCACCCGGGAGGACATGGGCACCGTCGTCCTGCTGGTCGGGGTGTTGGTCGCCGTGCACGCCGTGCGCTGGGGGCGTGGCGCTGAGGGTGCGTGGCGGCTGCGGCCGGAGCGCGCCGATCTGGTCTGGGGCGGCGCCCTGATGGTGCTGGGCGTGGCCGGCTACGAACTGGCCACCGCGGTGGTGATCCCGCACTTCGCCGGGGGCGTCGGCTTCGTCTACTGGACCTTCCCGGCGCTCGGCCCGGACCCGGCCAGCGCGCTGCGGTTCGTGCTGACCCACCCCTGGTCGGTCCTGGTGATGATGGTGACGCCCTGGAAGAAGGCGCACACCCTGCTGATGCTGGGCATGCCGGTGCTCTACGCGTGCCTGGGCTCGCGCTACGTGCTGCTCACCCTGCCGCTGCTGGCGCAGCGGATGCTGAACGAGCGAGACCTGTTGTGGACGACCAACTTCCACTATTCCTCGGTGCTCGCGCCGATCATGTTCCTGGCCGCGGTGGACGCCGTGGCCGGTCTCGCTCGCCGGCTGGAGGGTCGCCCGGCGCGGTGGGCGCGCGTCGTCCGGGCCCGGCTGGTGGGTGGCTGGCTGGCCGGGTGCACCGCCGTGCTGGTGGTGGGAATGCTGGTTCAGGCCGGTGACTACCCGCTCGGTCGCCTTGCCACCCAACGCTTCTGGGCACGCGACCTGCGGGTTCGGGCGATCGACGAGGTGCTGCCGCTGATCCCGGACGGCGTCTGCGTCGAGGCCGACAACACGATGGCGCCGCAGCTGACCGGACGCGACTACGTCACCCGGGTGGGTCGCTCGAACAACCTGGCGACCTGGATGGTGCTCGACTTCAGCCGGCCGGACACCGGCTGGCAGGGGGTGCCCCCGGCGCAGGCCTACGCCGAGGCCCTGCGGCGCGGATTCACCGCCTACGAGCAGCGCAACGTCATCGTGCTGTTGCGGCGCCAGGGGGCGATGGTCGACCCCGTGTGCCGAGTGGACTGAGACCGACCGCGACGTCCGGTATCTATCCGGCTGTTGGCGCCTCTACGTCCCAGAGTGGTTTCACCAGTCCGGGTGGCCACCTACTCGGGAGGTCGAGATGCCATACCCCGTTGTCGGCAGCAGATGCCTGTTCGTCCCGCCGTACGTGCAGAAAGAGGTCGCCCAGAACACCTCTGGGCCTGCCGCCGAACGCGAGCAACAGTCCTTGGCGGACGCCGCGCGCAAGCGTCGCGCCGGTGCGTTGCAGGCGGCGGCGGCCGATGGCGCGGGCCACGCCGGGGTGCTGGCGCTGGCGCCCAAGCCCACCGGCACCTCGCGGCGCGAGGTCTACGACAGCCAGAACACCACGGATCAGCGCAAGGTGCTGGTGCGGGCCGAGGGAGAGCCCGAGACCGACGACGCCGACACGCTGAGCGCCTACGACTGCGCCGGTACGGTGCGTTCCTTCTTCCACACCGCCCTGGGCCGGGAGTCGATCGACAACCGCAGCATGGACCTGGTTCTCAACGTGCACTTCGGGTCCCAGTTCAACAACGCCTTCTGGGACGGCGACGAGATGACCTTCGGTGACGGGGACGGCGTCATCTTCAGCGGGTTCGCCCGCTCGCTCGACGTCGTGGCCCACGAACTGGCCCACGGGGTCACCCAGTTCACCTCCGGCCTGATCTACCAGGGCGAGTCCGGTGCGCTGAACGAGCACTTCAGTGATGTCTTCGGCACCGCCATCACGCAGTGGGCCGCGGGGGAGAAGCCCCACGACGCGGACTGGCTGATCGGTGACGAGATCATGGGGCCGGAGCTCTACGGCGAGGCGCTGCGGTCGATGGCCCACCCGGGGACGGCCTATGACAACCCGATCCTGGGCAAGGACCCGCAGCCGGCGCACTACGCCGACCGCTTCACCGGCAGCGCCGACAATGGTGGCGTGCACATCAACTCCGGCATCGCCAACCGGGCGTTCTACCTGGTGGCCACCGAACTCGGTGACACCATGGAGGCGACCCGGATCTGGTACCACGCGCTGCAGAAGTTGCCCCAGAACGCGACCTTCGCGCAGGGTGCGGCCCAGGTGGCCGAGTCGGCGCGGATCCTGGTCAAGGCCGGGAGGGTCACGAAGGGAGCGACCCAGGTGGTGCGAGGGGCGTGGCGCGCGGTGGGTGTGGGGTGACCTGCACCGGATGAGAACCGCGCAGCGCGTACTGGTGATCGCCGCGGCCACCGTGTGTGTGGGTGGCTGCGGCGGTGCCGCTGCGCCCGCGACGGTACCGTCCACCGGGGTGAGCGTTTCGGTGTCCGTCGCTTCGGGGCCGGTCCGGACCTCCACCCCGACCCCGACATCGATCCTGCCGCCCAGTGCCGCTCGGCCGACGACAGCGGGTGACTCTCACGAGACGGAGCACAACGTGATCACGTTCAAGGTCGAGGGCGGGTTCAGTGGTCAGCTGCGCGAGCTGACGATCGAGCCGGACGGCGCGGCGTCCGCGACCGTGAGCGGCCGGCGGAGCGTGGGGCGGGTCGAGGCCGAGCAACTGGCAGCGATTCGCCGGGCTCTCGAGGGATCGGGTCTGTTCGGTGGCGATCACACCTATCCGCCCGGTGCGGGGGCCGACCTGCAGATCTACACCATCGGGTATCAGGGCGCGACGGTGGTCGCCTACGACACCACCGTGCCGGCGTCCCTGACCGAGGCGATCACGGCGTTGCAGCAGGTGTTGCGCCAGGTTCAGAGCTGAGCGTCAGATCTCGTCGGGGCACGTCAGGTCTCGTCGAGGTCGCCCGGCCGGACGGCGTCGAGTCGGGCGCGGGCGCCGTCCAGCCACTGCTCGCACCGGGTGGCCAGGGCCTCGCCGCGTTCCCACAGCGCGAGGGACTCCTCGAGGCTGGCGCCGCCGTTCTCGAGTCGGCGCACGATGTCGACCAGGGCGTCGCGGGCCTGTTCGTAGCCCAGGTCGGCGACGTCGGCGTTCGGGTCGGATGCCGCGCTGCTCGGCGAGGGTGCTGTCTTCTTGGCGGCCACGGCGCCACTGTACGGAATGGTGCGGCACGGAATGGTGCGGCACGGAATGGTGCGGCACGGAAAGGGCCGGCACGGAAAGGGTCGGCGCGGATCGATCAGCCGGGCGGTGTCTCGGTGATGGTCTCGGTGATGGTCCCGGTGAGGGTCGCGGTGACCTGGGCGTCGAGCCGGCCCTCGGCGAGGCGGATCCGTACCGCGTCGCCCGCGCTGAGTTCGTGCGCCCCGCGGACCACGGCGCCGTCGGTGCGTTGCACCACGGCGTAGCCGCGGGCGAGGGTGGCCGCCGGTGAGAGCGCGGCGACCCGTGAACGCAGGTGGGTGACGTCGTCCGCGCCTCGATCGAGCCGGGTCGCGAGGGCACTGCGGGCGCGCCGGCGGGCGGTGTCGATCTCGGCGGCGTGCGGGGCGATCAGTCGTGTGGGGTCGGCCAGCACCGGTCGGCGGCGGAGGTCGGCGATCAGGTGGTGTTCGCGCTCGATGCGGGCCGAGACCGCGGCGCGGGCGCGGGCGCGGGCGGCGGCGATGCCGGCGCGTTCTTCGGCGACGTCCGGGACGACGCGGCGCGCGGCGTCGGTGGGGGTGGAGGCGCGCACGTCGGCGACCAGGTCGAGCAACGGGGAGTCGACCTCGTGGCCGATGGCGCTGACCACCGGGGTGCGGCAGTCGGCCACGGCGCGCAGCAGGGTCTCGTTGCTGAACGGCAGCAGGTCCTCGAGCGAGCCGCCGCCGCGGGCGATCACGATCACCTCGACGGTGGGTTCGGCGTCCAGGGCGGCCAGGGCCGTGAGCACGTCGGGGACGGCGTTGGGTCCCTGGACGGCGACCGCGCGGATGTCGAAGCCGACCTCGGGCCAGCGACGGCGGGCGTTGTCGACGACGTCCTTCTCCGCGGCGCTGGCCCGGCCGCAGATCAGGCCGATGGTGTGCGGCAGGAAGGGCAGGGGGCGCTTGCGGTCGGCGGCGAACAAGCCCTCGGCGGTGAGCATGCGGCGCAAGTGCTCGATGCGGGCGAGCAGTTCGCCGACGCCGACCGGGCGCAGGTCGTCGGCGGCCAGGCTGAGCGAGCCGCGTCGGGGGAAGAGTTGCGGCCGGGCGTGCAGCACGACGTGGCTGCCGTCGTGCAGCGGGGTGGGCAACGCGTCGAGGACGCGGGCGGCCAGGGTGACCGAGAACGAGAGGTCGACGTCGGTGTCGCGCAGGGTGAGGTAGACGGTGCCCTGACCCGGGCGGCGGGTGAGCTGCACCACCTGGCCCTCGAGCCAGACCGCGGGTGCCTTGGCGAGGTACTCGGTGAGTTTGGAGGTCAGCAGGCGCACCGGCCAGGGTTTGTCGGGGGTGGTGGCGCCCGCCGTGGTGGGGATGTCCCGTGGACTCACCGGGCCAACACTACGCAGGCCTGCCTACGATGACCGGCGTGAGCGAGACAGGACAGGTCGAGACGGAACAGGTCGAGACAGCACGACGGGTATTGCTGGCTGCGCCGCGGGGCTACTGCGCCGGGGTCGACCGGGCCGTGGAGGCGGTGGAGAAGGCCCTCGACCTGTACGGCGCGCCCGTGTACGTGCGCAAGCAGATCGTGCACAACCGGCACGTGGTGGCCACGCTCGAGCAGCGCGGTGCGGTGTTCGTCGACGAGACCGACGCCGTGCCCGAGGGAGCGCTGGTGGTGTTCTCGGCGCACGGGGTGGCGCCGGTGGTGCACCAGCAGGCCGCGGAGCGGGGGTTGCGGACCATCGATGCGACGTGTCCGCTGGTGACCAAGGTGCACAAGGAGGCGATCCGGTTCGCGCGGGAGGACTACGACATCCTGCTGGTCGGGCACACCGGTCACGAGGAGGTCGAGGGCACCGCGGGCGAGGCGCCGCAGCACATCCAAGTGGTCAACGGCCCGGACGACGTCGCGTCGGTGACGGTGCGCGACCCCGCCAGGGTGGTGTGGCTGAGCCAGACCACGCTGTCGGTGGACGAGACGATGGAGACGGTGCGCCGGCTGCGCGAGCGGTTCCCGCAGCTGGCCGACCCACCGAGTGACGACATTTGCTATGCGACGCAGAACCGTCAGGTGGCGGTGAAGAAGATCGCCCCGGAGTGCGACCTGGTGATCGTGGTCGGGTCGAGCAACTCGTCGAACTCGGTGCGCCTGGTCGAGGTGGCGCTGGAGCACGGTGCGCGCGCGGCGCACCGGGTCGACTGGGCCGCCGAACTCGACGAGGCCTGGCTGTCGGACGACGTGACCGCTGTGGGGCTGACGTCGGGAGCGTCGGTACCCGAGGTGCTGGTTCAGGGCGTGTTGGACTGGCTGGCCGAGCGAGGTTACGGCGAGGTGCAGGAGGTCCGGACCGCCGAGGAGGACCTGCTGTTCTCCCTGCCCCACGAACTGCGCCGAGACCTCAAGCGCTCCGCCCCGTAATCCCCACCCGTAACCCCACCCCAACCTGCTCATGCTCCGCGGGTGACTGCTCATGCTCCCCCGAGGCCCTCTCAGGGCGTTCTCAGCGGAGCATGAACCCCTCACCTGGGGAGCATGAGCGGGGCTCGAGGGCGCGTCGAGGTTGGCTGGGGGAGTGCCCGGCCAGCTGCTCACGCTGCACCGAGTTCTCCGCGCGCAGTGCCTCGACCTCGCCGCGTAACGCGTCGACCTCGGCGCTGAGCCGAGCCACCTCAGCGTCCGCGTCGTGCAACAGGTCGGGCCTGAACATGCACCGCTTCTACTGGAACACCCGTTCGAACGCCATTGGGTAAGACGTCGAATTCGTCTACCCCACAATGGTTTTCACGCCAACCCAAGCACATGGTGGGGTGGCGTAGAGGGTGGGGGTGGGTGGGGTGTCGCGGGCTGGCTGGGCCTGGCGGGAGCGCGAGCCTGCGAGCGCGGATGGATCGCCGCGCGCGACAACCCCACCCACCCCCACCCGGAACCACGAACAAACCAAGCGTTACAACGCCTTCACCAACACATGCGAATTCCGCCGCGCGTCATAGGCCGCCTGCCGAGTCCCCGGCAGATCCTCCGGCCCACCCGCGACGAACCCGTGCTCGACGAACCAGTGCGTCGTCCGGGTGGTCAGCACGAACAACCGCGAGATTCCTCGCCGCCGGGCGGTCACCTCGGCTCGCAACAGCAGGCTGCGGGCGCGATGCCCACCGCGGTACTGCGGATGCACTGCGACACAGGCGAATTCGGCGGCATCGTCGTCCGGGTACTCGATCAGGGCGTGGCAGGCGATCACGGTGCCGTCGCGCACCAGCACCGAGAAGGTGTCGATGTCGAGTTCGAGTTGTTCGCGCGATCGCGGCACCAGGATGCCCGCCGACTCCAGCGGTTTGATCAGGGCTTGGATGCCGGCGACGTCCTCGATGGTGGCCTGCCGGGTGGCCTCGTAGTCGGTGTCGGCGTAGAGCATCAGCCCGGCGCCGTCCCGGGTGTAGAGCTCGCGCAACAATGCGCCGTCCGTGCCGGCACCGACCAGGTGGACGCGCTTGACGCCCGAGCGTCCGGCGGCCAGCCCGGCCCGCACGCAATTGCGGTCCTCGGCGGAGAGCTGGTCCATCACCGGCCGGCCGGCCAGGGAACGCTCGGCCTCACCGAGCAGCAGGTGCCCGGCGTCGCCGGCCGAGGAGGCGATGGCCCAGGTGGACGGATCGGACTCGAGCACGAACACCAATTTGTCGGCACCCAGCCCGATCGCCACCGCCTCGGCCACGTCGGCATTGCGCAGGTTGAACGCCTCGCCGGTCGGGCTGTACCCCACGGGGGAGAGCAGGGCGATCCGTTCGGCGGCCAACACCTCACGAATGGCCTCGATGTCGACCCGCCGCACCTGACCGGTGAGCAGATGGTCGACGCCGTCGCGCACGCCGACCGGGCGGGCGGTCACCCAGGTGCCGCCGACGACCTTGATCCGGGCACCACCCATGGGTGTGTTGGCCAGGCTGCTCGACAGCGCGGCCTCGATGTCCATTCGGAGTGCCCCGACGGCGGCCTTGACCGCGGTCATCGCGGCGTCATCGGTGATCCGCAGGTCGCCGGCATAGGTCGGTGTCAGGCTGCGGATCGCCAACTCGCTGTCGATCTGAGGCCGAGCGCCGTGCACCAGGACGAGCTTGACGCCCAGGCTCGACAGCAGGGCAATGTCACTCAGCAGCTCGTCGAAGTTCGCCCGGGCACAGGTCTCACCGGGGAAGGCGATGACGAAGGTGCGTCCGTGATGGGCGTGCACATAGGGGGCGGCCCCGCGCAGCGCTGCCACGAACTCCTCGCCGCTCTGCTTCGCCACGGGGGCGACAGGCGTCTCGTGCATCGGGACGTCAGGCGGCACTGCGACGGGCTGTTCCACGACGCGCGAGTCTAACCAGCGGCGTCGTCGAGCAGCTCCGGGGCTGTCAACGGGCGCCGCGTCACCAGCAGCGGGGTCGGACTGGGCAGCACGTCGTCGGTGAGCTCGAGGTCGTTGAGCCGCCGAGCGCTGACCAGCACGCGCCGCTCGAGGGTGCCGACCAGACCGTTGTAGTCCTCAACGGCCCGTTCGAGGGAGCGGCCGAGCCGGGTGGTGTGACCGGCCAGGGTGCCCAGGCGGGCGTAGAGCTCACGGCCCACGGTGAACACCTCGCGGGCCGAGCCGCTGAGCGCCTCGGTCTGCCAGGTCAGGGCCACGGTGCGCAACAGGGCCAGCAGGGTGGTCGGTGTGGCCAGGACGACCCGGCGAGCCATGGCGTGCTCCAGCAGGGCGGGGTCGGCCGAGCACGCCTCGGCCAGGAACGCCTCACCGGGGACGAAACAAATCACCAGTTCAGGGCAAGGGTCGAAGGCACGCCAGTACTCCTTGGCTGCCAGCGCCTCGACATGGGCTCGCAAGGCCCTCGCGTGGGCGGTCGCGGCCTGCGCGCGGCGCGCGGCGCCGTCCGGATGATCGAGTGGGGCCTCGCTGGCCTCCAGGAACGCGGCCAGTGGCGCCTTGGCGTCCACCACCACGTTCTTGCCGCCCGGCAGGTGCACCACCAGGTCGGGCCGCACGCTGCCGCCGTTCGGGGACATAACGTGCGCCTGCGGTGTGAAGTCGACCCGCGCCAGCATGCCGGCGTGCTCGACGACCCGGCGCAGCTGCACCTCACCCCACACTCCCCGCGAGGTCGGCGAGCGCAGCGCCCCGGCCAGGGCCGTGGTCTGGGTGCGCACCAGGGCGAGTTGTTCGCTCAGCGTCGACATCTGGGCGATGCGGTCACGCTCCAACGCCTGCACCTGCTGTTCGACCCGGCCGAGGCTGCCGGCCAGAGGCGCCAGGGTGGCGGCCAGTTCACGGTCCTGGGAGGCGGCGCCCTCGAGGTCGGTGATGCGTTCGCGCAGTAGTTCGCTCTCGCCGAGTGCGCGGGCCAGACGCTCGCGGTGCAGCGGCACGGCGAGCAGCCAGGTCAGGACGGCGCCACCGAGCAGGCCGGCGAGCAGCGCGAGCATGGTCGTTGCGGTCATGGGCGCAGCGTGCCACCGACCACCGACAACACCCGGGCTGCGTCTTGGCCGGCGACGAACGTGCCCAGTGCACGGCGGCGTGGTCGCGCCGGCGCCGCCGAACGACAGCGTGCACGGATTGCATGATCACCGAGGATTTGTGCACGGATTGCATGATCACCGAGAGGGGGTGGGGGTGAGGGTCAGCAGGGACCGCAGCACCAGCAGCACGATCGGTACCAGCAAGCCGATGGCGCCCAGCGACAACACGCTGTAGCCCGCGGCGTCCAGTACCGGGCCGGCGAGCGCACCGGCCGCGGCGGCGGTCATGCCCATCACCAGGTCACCGACGCCCTGCACCCGGGTGCGCACGTCGTCCGGCACGCTGCCCGACAGCAGCGACGACCCGGCCACCATGCAAGCCGACCAGCCCAGCCCCAGCAGGCTCAGCGCCAACCCCACCTGGACGTGCTGGTGTTCGCCCGAGGCCGCAGCACTGAACAGTGACGCCAGCAGGATGCCCACGCCGAGCAGGATGGTGCGCTGCGAACCCCAGCGGTCGGTCAACACACCCATGACCGGGCTCAGGGCGTACATGCCGGCGATGTGCACACTGATCACCACGCCGATGATCTGCAGCGTGGCGCCGCCGTGGCCGAGGTGCACCGGGGTCATCACCATCACGCCCACCATCGCGGCGTGGGCCCCGGCCATCGCGGTCAGCCCGGCGATCGCTGCCGGGCGCGTCCGCACCGCGCGCCAGGCATCGGACATCGTCACGGTCGAGTTCTTGTGGCTCAACGGGATCCGTCCGCCGGGCAGGACGGCGGTGAGCATGCCGGCCAGGCCGAACGCGATGAGCGAGAACAGGAACGGCCCGGCGAGCGCCGGGATGCCGACCGCGGTCCCCACCCGGCCCCCGACGCCGGAGAAGTTCGGGGCCAGCACCGACCCGATGGTGGTCGCCCAGACGACGAGTGACAGCGTCCGACCACGGTGCAGCACATCGACGCCGTCGATCGCGGCGTAGCGTGCCTGCAGTCCGACCGCGGTGCCGGCGCCGAACATCGCCATGGCGAGCAGCAGCAGGGGGAACAGGCCCAGCACCGCGGCCGCGATCACCCCGACCCCGCCGGTCAGGGCGATCAGGTACCCCAGGGTCAGTGACGCCGATCGACCGCGCCGTTCGGCCAGATGAGCCAGCGGGACGGCGAGCAGCGCGCCGCCCAGCACCGACGCGGTTTGCGCCAGCCCGGCCAACGAGGCCGATCCCGACAGCTTCTCGGCGAGCAGGCCACCGACGGCGATGCCGCTGGCGACACCGATGCCACCGAGCACCTGTCCGGCGACGAGCAGGGGCAGACGACGAAGGGTCACAACCCCTGAGTCTGCGTCATGGACCGCCCTGATGATGGACGGATCATCCGATGACCAACGGATACCTCACCCGAGCGCGCGCGCCGCCATGCAGGTCTTGGCCGTGCCCGAGGTGGGCAGTACCTGGTGCAACGGGGCGTAAGCCGGTCCCGTGGGCGGCGTCCGGGTTCCGGTCTTCAGGGTCAGCCGGTACAGGCCGGGTGGCACCCGGGTGCCGTCGGCTCGCCGTCCGCGCCAGGTCGTGACGATCTTGTCCGAGGTGACGCCGCCGACCTGGGTGATGCGCTTGCCGGTGCAGGCGTCGGTGACCGTGAGCTGCCAGGTCTGACGGCGCGAGGGTCCGGCGGTGAGCACCACGCTGGTGTGACCGACCTTGCTGCGGGTGCTCGAGATCGTCGGCCAGCTGAGGGTGACCTTGGGCGCGGCGAGAACGTAGCCGGGGCAGGAGACGTTCCAGTCGACGGGCTGGGGCGTGTTGACCCACCACTGCACCAGGTGGACCGGGCCGCCGTTGCGTCCGGTGGCGGCACATCCCTGTTCGGCCACGGCCTGGCCACGGGTGCCGACGGTGGCCCAGAACGGTAGGTCCGGGCGCTGCCAGTTGTCCGTGATCGTCGCCCAGCCGTCGGGGTTGCTGTAGAAGCCGGTCGGGATCTTGGTCTTGGCGAACGCCGCGAGCATGCCCTCGAGGACGGCGCGGTTGTAGATCGCGGCCGTGGGGTTACCGGGCAGCGCCACCCAGGGCTGACCCTTGTGCTCGACGTCGATCCACACTCGCGGGGGGTTCAGGCCGATCCGGTGCAGCGTGTTCACCGCGTGGGCCGCCTCGGCGTAGCCGACATTGCGGATCTTGCCGAGGTAGGTGCTCGACGGGAACGGGCCGGTCGTGCCGTAGCGGGCGATCTGGGCTCGCGTGGGATAGCTGGCGAAGGCGTAGGCGTGGAACGGCCGGTAGTTGTCCCGCACCCAGCGGGCCTGCTCGACCAGGCACGGGTTCACGGTGAAGGCGCTGCCGTGGGTCAACCCGAGGACGACGAAGCCGGTGGTCGTGGCCGGCATCGGGTTGCCGTAGCCGCCCTGCTCGATCGTGCACTGCGGCCAGGAGATGTCGTTGCCCACCTGTGTGGCGGCGTGCGCCGGTGCGGCGGTCACGACGGTGGCGGCGGTAGCTGTGAAGGCTGCCGCCACGACCAGCGTGACGACTTCGATCAGGCGCGACAGGCGCCGTCCGGGAGCGTGGCCGGGGCTGCTGATGCGGTTCATGCGACGAAGTCCCCCCCTCGTTCCGGTCAGCGGAGACCGGTGGCGCCCACGCTAACGGAACACGTCCAGCTCGGGTCGCAGGTTGACGCCGGTAGACTCTCGTCCTCGTGGCCCTCACCATCGGCATCGTCGGACTGCCCAACGTCGGCAAGTCCACCCTGTTCAACGCGCTGACCAAGGCGGACGTCCTCGCGGCGAACTATCCGTTCGCGACCATCGAGCCCAATGTCGGCGTGGTCGCGCTGCCCGACGAACGCCTCGGCGTCCTGGCCGGGATCTTCGGCAGTGAGCGCCTGGTGCCGGCAACGGTGTCGTTCGTCGACATCGCGGGCATCGTCAAGGGCGCCAGCGAGGGCGAAGGGCTGGGCAACAAGTTCCTGGCCAACATCCGCGAGGCCGACGCGATCTGCCAGGTGGTGCGGGCGTTCGCGGACGACGACGTGGTGCACGTCGCGGGTCGGGTCGACCCCGCCGACGACATCGAGGTGGTGCACACCGAGCTGATCCTGGCCGACCTGCAGACGCTCGAGAAGGCGATCCCGCGGATCGAGAAGGAGGTCAAGGGCAAGAAGACCGACCGTGCTGTGCTGGATGCGGCCCTCGCTGCGGTGGAGAAGCTGAACGCCGGAACGCCCTTGTACGCAACGGATCTCGATCTCGGGCCGATCCGCGAGCTGTCGCTGATGACGGCCAAGCCGTTCCTGTACGTGTTCAACGTCGACGAGTCCGGCCTGAGCGATACCGCGCTGCAGGACACGATGCGCGCGCTGGTCGCGCCGTCCGACGCGATCTTCCTGGACGCCAAGCTGGAGTCGGAGCTGGTCGAGCTCGAACCCGACGAGGCGGCCGAGTTGCTGGCCAGCGTCGGGCAGGACGTCTCGGGTCTGGACCAGTTGGCGCGCATCGGGTTTCACACTCTCGGCCTGCAGACCTACCTCACCGCCGGCCCGAAGGAATCGCGCGCCTGGACGATCCACCAGGGCTGGACGGCGCCCCAGGCCGCCGGGGTCATCCACACCGACTTCCAGCGCGGGTTCATCAAGGCCGAGGTGGTCGGCTTCGCCGACCTGGTGGACGCCGGGTCGATGGCCGAGGCGAAGTCGCGCGGCAAGGTGCGCATCGAGGGCAAGGACTATGTGATGGTGGACGGCGACGTGGTCGAGTTCCGGTTCAACGTGTAGCCCGCTCGGCTCGAGGCCCGTCGTCCTGGTCCGTGCGCAGGCGGGCGTGCAGGTGCATGTCGTGCCAACCGTCGGTGTGGAGAGCGGCCCCTCGCAGTGTGCCCTCGGCCGTGAAGCCGGCGGCGGTGGCTACTCGGCAGGACAGGGTGTTCTCGACCGAGTGCCTCAGCTCGATTCGCTGCAGGCCGATCTGGTCGAACGCCCAGGTGCTGAGTGTGGTCACCGCCGCGCTCGCCACGCCTCGGCCCGGGCACTCGCGAGCACCCAATAGGCGACCTCCGCGACGCCGTCCGCGAGGTGCAGTTCGCGGAAGCCGACGCGGCCGAGGACTCGACGTTCGCGATCGGTCACTGCCCAGGATGCGCCGGTCTCGGTTTCCCACGCCTCGCGCCATCGGCGAATGGTCGCTGCTGCCTCGTCGACGTCCAGCGACCGACAGTGCCACCGTTGAATCGCCGGGTCGCTGTATCGTCCAGCCGGCAGCCGTTCGCTGGTGATGCTCGGTCGACAAGGGAACCTAATCCTGCCTAGAATTCTGGTCATGGAAACAACTTCCTTGGCTGATGCCAAGGCTCGACTGAGCGAACTTGTCGCCACGGTTGCCGGGACCTGGGAGCGCATCGTGATCACCAAGAATGGGCGCCCGGCGGCGGTGCTCATGTCCGTGGAGGACCTCGAGGCGCTCGTCGAGACTCTGGAGGTCCTCTCGGATCCCGAGGCCATGGCGGCCATTCGGGCCAGCGAACGGCCCGACGCCGAGTGGACGACGGGCGAGGAGATGGCGTCGATCATGGCCAAGCGCTCCGGCCGGGGAGCGGCGTGACCTATGCGCTGCGGCTGAGTCCCTCCGCACGGCGGAGCCTGGAACGGGACCTGCCCGAGGCGGTTGCCGCCGCGGTGTGGGAGTTCGTGAGTGGCGACCTCTTGGCCAATCCACATCGGGTGGGAAAGGCATTGCGGTTCGACCTCGAGGGCTACTTCAGCGCGCGACGCGGGATGTATCGGGTCATCTACCGCATCCTCGACGAGGAGGTCATCGTCGAGGTCATCAAGATCTCCCATCGTGCGGATGCCTACATATGACCCACTGACTCACCATGCGTAGCCTTCGACCATGGCGAGCATCGGCGACCTGCCCGACGACGTGGAGTTCGTCCGGGTCACACCGACCTTCGACGAGCACACGGTCCCGGCGGGGCTGCTGGCGGCACATCAGGTTGCGGCCGGCGTGTGGGGGCGGCTCGTCGTCCATGCGGGCGCCGTCCGGTTCGTGTTCGAGGATGACGGCGAGGCGCACGACCTGGTGGCCGGCGCGACCGTCGCCATCCCGCCGCAACGTCGGCATCACCTCGAGCTGACCGGTCCGGTCCGCCTGGCGGTGGAATTCCATCGCGCCCAACGCTGACCAGCCGGGTAGCGTCCTGGCGTGGACGAGGGCGCCGAGACGTACCCCCAGCTGCTGCAAACCGTGCTCGACTGCACGGACCCCCGGCAGCTGGCGGAGTTCTACCGCGAACTGCTCGGGCTGGTCTATCGCGCGGGGGACGAGCCCGCGGCGTTCGGGCCCGGCGACCCCGCCCCGGACTGGCTGGTCCTGCTCACGCGGACCGGGCAGCGGAGTCTCGCCTTTCAACAGGTGGATCGGCTCGAGCGGACGACCTGGCCCGCGCCCGACGTGCCGCAACAGCTCCACCTGGATCTGACCGTGCCCAGCCGGGAGGATCTCGATGTCCAGCACGAGCGGGCACTCGGGTTCGGTGCGCGGTTGGTGCTCGATCGCTCGGACGATCCGCAGGAGCCACTGCGCGTCTACGCCGACCCGGCGGGGCACACGTTCTGTCTGTTCGTCGCCTGACGACGACGCGCGTCGAGAACCAGGGGCCAGACCTCGACCGGGCCTCAGCTCTCCTCGCGCCCGGCCCGGCGTTCCCCCCGCCACGTGATGATCGTCATCGCGGCAGCGCCGACCAGCATCAGTGCGCTGCCCGCTCGGGCCACGGTGACGACCTCGGGCTGGAACTCGGCAAGGACCTGCCACATGATCCCCACTCCGGCCAGGGACCAGGCCTGATTCAGCCCGCGATCCCGCGATCCCGCGCGGGCCGCCGGGAGTGCCCGGATGGCTGCGAACATGGCCGCGACCGACAATGCGCCCAAGATCACCACTGCGAACATGTCCGTCGCCCTCCGTACGTGATCATTGTGCTCGGGAACTCTAGCCAAACCGGTGCGTCGGGCGAGAAAGCACCGTTTCGGCGTGCAGAACGGTGCTTCTTCGACCACTCGACCTGATCACGATGGGTCTACCCTGACCTGGCGCGGCACACCCTCTCGTGGAGGACTGGACATGGCAGAGCAGGTCAAGGGACCGCGCTCGTACTTCCCGTCGATCGAGAAGAAGTACGGCCAACCGATCACGCACTGGATGAGCCAGCTGGACGCCGTCCGGGGGGCCAAGCACCTGGAGCAGGTGACGTTCCTGAAGGAGCAACACGGCCTCGGGCACGGCCACGCGAACGCGCTGGTCGCCGTCTACCGCAGCGAGAACGGGCTCTGATCCGAGAGAAGCCGGACGCCGATTCTGTGCGGTCGAACTGACGACATGGCACGAGTCGACCACACACAATCGTGGCTGCCTGGATGTGCGAGGCAGGATCAGGCGGGGGTGGCCACGTAGGCGATGTGCATGCCGTAGAAGCATGCGATCGCCGTGACGGCGTACGTGGCGGCGATCGCCTGGCGGGCGGCGATCGGCACCTGGAGGTACTCGTCGGGGACGCCGGCGCGGCGCGCCTTGCGCCGTCGCCAGAGTTCCACGCCACCCAGGATCAGCACCAGGAACAGGATCGGCGAGGGACGCCACAGCAACAGCGCGACGGCCAGACCCACCCCGACCCACCACAGGGCGGGGTGCAGCGCTCCGGCGACGTGCCCGCCGTCCAACGGCAGCATGGGAATCAGGTTGAACACGTTGAGCAGGAACGCGGTATAGGCCAGCGCGCGCAGCAACAGTGAGTCGGTGAAGTCGGCCGCGTAGAGCACCAGGTAGGCCGACGCTGCCCCGGCGATGGGTCCGGCGAGGGCCGACCAGGCCTGCTCCGCCACCGATCCGTGTTCGCCCTTGGCCTCGGTGTACGCCCCGAGCAGCGGGATGAACATCAGACCGGTGACCTGCTTGCCCTGGGCCTTGAACGCCACCACGTGGCCGAGTTCGTGCACGAACATCAGCAACACGAAGCCGAGTGCGAATCGCCAGCCCCAGAAGATCGCGTAGACCCCGACCGAGACGAACAACGACAGCACCGTCTTGAGCTTGGCCAGCAGGGCCAGCCCTTTGCCGACAGCGAAGATCTTGGCGAACAGGCCCGCCTTGCTCGCCAGGGCGGCACCGGCGACGCCGGCGGTGGCGATGCGTCCGGCGCGCTTGCGACCCGCCCCGGGCGTGGCAGGCGGCGCGGCCGGAGGTTCACTCCAGGTGTTGGGCGGCTCGTGGGGCGAGGCCGGATAGGGGGAATGCCCGGGTTCCGGGGGTTGATCCTCGGCAGAGCTCACCAGGCCATGGTGCCAGTTGGCGGTCGTCCGTCCCACCGCCGTCGGAGCGATCTCGACCCGGCGTGTGCATCTTCATCGAATCTTCGGCGAAACCCCGACGAATCCATCGGAGGGTGCGTCGACGGTGGGATCCGTACGCGCCGATCCACCCTGCCCACCAAGGAGTGACAGTCTGTGTCCAGCACCGAACGACCCCTCGCCCTGGCCGCGGTCGCCCTGGCCGCCGTCCTCGTCGTGGGTGCCTGCGGCACGACCACGGACGCCGCGACGCCTCACGGCGGGATGTCCGGCCAGTCGAGCTCGATGCCGGGTGGTTCCCCGACGGACTCTGCGGCTCGCGCCGGCGACGTGATGTTCGCGCAGATGATGATCCCCCACCACCAGCAGGCCGTCGAGATGGCCGATCTCGCGCTGATGAATGCCTCCGCCTCCGCGAGCCTCGAGGGATTGGCGCAGCAGATCAAGGCAGCACAGGGCCCGGAGATCACCATGATGAACGAGTGGTTGGGGGAGTGGGGAGCCCCGACCTCGGCCCCCATGGACCACGGAACCAGCGGCATGATGTCCGACGAAGCCATGGCCTCACTGAAGGCGGCCCAGGGCGCTCAGTTCCATCGCGCCTGGCTCGAGATGATGATCGAGCACCATCAGGGCGCCGTGACGATGGCTCGTGACGTCCTCTCCTCCACCGAAGACGCCGAGGTCGAGCGTCTGGCGCAGGCGATCATCGCCGGGCAGCAGAAGGAGATCACCCAGATGCAGGGCATGTTCGGATGAGTACGGCGGAGGCCGCCCAGCGTCAGAACTCGATCGGGGCGTAATGCTCGACGGTCGGGAACGGGTCGTAGAAGTGGTGCAACAGCTCTCGCCACTGCTGGTAATTCGGCGACTGCCGAAAGCCCACCTCGTGGGCCTCGACGCTGTCCCACTCGACCAGCAGCAGGTAGTGCGACGGTGACTCGATGCCACGCAGGACACGGATGTCCATGAACCCGGGCATATCGGCGACCAGCGGGCGGGCCTGGCGTATCGCCGCCTCGAAATCCGCCTCCCGACCGGGCCGGATGGGCAGAATGGCTTGCTCGAGGATCATGCGGTGACCCTAGTGCGGTGCGGTTGTTAGCGTTCCGCCATGTCCGAGCCCACGCCGGGGAGCGCGCGATCGCGCCACCCCATCCCGGCGCTGCCCGAGTGGGCCTCCCGGCTGCGCGAGCTGGGGTGGGTGAGCGAGCTGTTCGTGGCCGGGTCGGCGGCCACCGGCGACTACCGGGCGGGCGTCAGCGACCTCGACCTGGTGGCGTTGGTCGACGGTGTGATGGACGGCGATCGACTGCGGGCACTGACGAACCTGCACCGGGAGTTCGAGGTCGCGGCCGGCCCCGGGGTGAACCTCGGCTGTGCCTACGTGGCTGCGGCCCGGCTCGCCGAGAGCGACGCGCCCCACCCCACCTGGACGCACGGCGAGCTGATCCACCGTCCACTCTCGCGGCTCACCCGAGCCGAGCTCGTCTGGTTCGGATACTCGATGTTCGGCCGGCCGCCGCAGCACGTGCTGCCGGCGATGTCGCAGGACGACGTGCGCGGTGCAGTCCGGGCCGAGCTCGCCGGCTACTGGGCGTGGGCCGCGCGGCGTCCCTGGATGTGGCTGGATCCCGTCATCGCCGACTTGGGGCTGACAGCGATGGCGCGCGCCCGGCACACCTTGGCGACGGGCGAGCTGCTCACCAAGTCGGCGGCCATCGAGCAGGCGGCGGCACCCGACTGGCTGATCGCCCAGCTGCGGTCCCGCCGCGGCGGGCAGGACGTGGTCTCGCCGCGGTGGCAGACGGCACGGATCGCCTGGCGCGATGCCCGCCGCACGGTTCCCCCCCCCGGGGGGGGGGGGGGGGCGCCCGCCCGGGGGCCCCCCCCCCCCCCCCCCGGGGGGGGCGCGGGGGGCGCCCCCCCCCGCCCCCCCCGGTGGCCCTGCGCGAGGCCCGCCGCACCCAGGGCGAAACCGGGTGACACCTGGCGACCGACCGGCCAGGCTGAGGTGATGAGCGAGCCGGCAACGATCGTCGACGCGCTGCACCCTGTGCTGGACGATCTCGAGAGATGTCACCCGGGGCTGATTCGGGTCGAGGTGGCCGATCCCGAGGACGACATGGCCGCCTGGTTCTGGGCATCCGACGGGACGGGCGCCGGCATCTGGCGGCGTCCCTTCGCCTCGTGGGCCGAGGCCGTGGTGACGGTGGCCGACCAGTTGCAGGAGGTGGTCGTCGAGTCGCTGCCGGGCATCGGACGGCGTGCCTGCTGGCCGATCTGCCCGCAGCACCCCCGCACTCATCCGCTGACCGCCAGCGGCGAGGAAGATCGCGCGGTCTGGCGCTGTCCGGTCACCGGCGACATCGCCGACGAGATCGGGTCGCTGACGCCCATGCCCGGTGAGGCTCACCCGGTTCAGTAGCCCGGCTCGGTCACCCGGTTCAGTGACCGGTTTCGCTGACTGCTCAGTGCGCGACGGCCCCGTCTCGCGTCACCACGGGGGGCAGCGTCGACCAGGGGAACTCGATCCAGGCATCGGTGCGCTTCCAGGAGTAGTCGGGTTTGACCGACGAGGCGGGCTTCTCGTAGATCACGGCGATCCGCGAGTCGGCCACGTGCTCGCGGCAGAACTCGTGCACCAGTTCGAGGGTGCGCCCGGTGTCGGCGACGTCGTCCGCGATGAGCACCTTCAAACCGGACAGGTCCACCGCGGCCGGGGTCGGCGGCAGCATGATCGGCACGTCCAGGCGCTCGTCGACACCGGTGTAGAACTCGACGTTGATCACAGACAGGTTCTTCACCGACAAGGCGTAGCCCAGCCCCATGCCGAGCCCCAGCCCGCCGCGGGCGATGGACAGGATCAGGTCGGGCTCGTAGCCGTCGTCCGCCACAGCCTGGGCCAGTTCGCGGCAGGCGGTGCCGAAGGTCTCGTAGGTCAGGATCTCGCGCGCGCTCGTCACCAGACCATCCTCCCCGCTGCGACCCCCCGGCGGGAAACCCTCGCCTGACCTCGGGGACGTGATGTTCGTCGGTCAGGTCGAGGCCGGTGTCCGCGCGAATGCCGGATCAGTGCGGTCACTTCCGACCGATGACATCGATGTCATTCACCGGAAGTGACCGCAGATAGGTCAGAACTGACCGCACGGGGCCAGAACTGACCGCACGGGCTCAGAAGTGACCGCACGAGGCCGGAAGTGACCGCACGAGGCGGGTGGCGTCAGCGATGCCCGCAGAGTTGGGCCATGCGCAACTCCAGGGCGGCGACGTAGGCATCGCGCTGCTTGGCCGAGACGGCTGAGTTCTTGCCGCCTTCGGCGCACACCGGCAGGACGTCGACCGACAGCTTGGCCGCCCCCGCCAAGGCACGCAGTTCGTCGAGCTTGACCGCGAACGGCGTGCCGGCGCCGGGGGAGTAGGAGCGCACCACCGACTCGATCTCGTCCGGGTACAGGTCGACCTTGGTCACCGCGATCACCAACCAGGTCGGCTTGTCGCGGCGCACTGCCATCGAGGCGATGCGGTGGGCGGTGATGGTCCAGTCGTCCAGCTCTCGTGCCAGCTGCAGTTCGCGATCGACCGGTGCCGAGCCGCTGATGCCGGCTGCGCGCCGTCCGGTGGCGTAGCCGTTGGCGACGACGTGCAGGACGCCGTCCACCGCCTCGTCGTGGAAGACCTGGTCGAGCGCGCCCAGGCGCGTCGCGGCGTTCTCGCCGGGCACCACCCGGAACCGGAACCCGCGCAACGACCCGGTGGTGCGGGTGCGCTTCTCGAGGACGGCCGAGCCGACGTCCGCTTGGCCGTTCTCGGCCGCCTTGCGGCTGATCCGGTCGGCCAGCGCGGTCTTGCCGACGCCGGTCATGCCGGTGACCGCCACGGTGGGGTAGCGGGTGCGCAGCAGGTGGCGGGCACGCTGCCCGCCGGTGGCCAGCGCCCCGACCGCGGTGGCGATCGCAGCGCCCCCCTCGCGTCCCGAGGTCGCGACCAGCCGACCCAGGTGGGCGCTTCGCCCGGACGGCGACTTCATGGCTCTCCCTCACGCCCCGGGATCGCGCGTGGTGGTTGGTCAGCTACCGGGGACGTCGCAGATCGAACCTAACCCAGACCGGCGCACGGCGTCGTGCTCGAGGCCTATTGCTGGGCCAGGGCGTCCATCAGATCGATCATGAACTCGGTGTCCTCCCGGGTCATCCGCTTCCACCCGGCAGGGGCGCCCAGGGCCGCCAGCAGAGCGGCGTTCGCCGGGTCGGCAGCGAGCGCCCGCAAGCCGGCCAGCACCGTCTCGACCTGCGGGGCGATCGTCGGGGCTGCCAGCAGGCAGTGGCTCACCACGTAGATCCGGCTGGAGATCAGTGGATGCAGCCGGGCGCGGATGACCTGGGAGAGCTGGTCGTAGGCGGCCCGCAGGAAGAAGCCGGCCTCGGCCTCCCCCCACATCACGGCCTTGGCCACCAGTACGTAGTTGCGCTGCATCACCAGGTCGATGTCGGCCGAGGTGAGGTCGGCGGGCTCCAGCAGGATGCGGCAGATCCGCTCGACGTCCGGGGCATCGGTGGCGGCGACCGTGAGATGTGCGCCGAGATCATCCAGGGAACGCAGGGGTCCGTCCTGCGCCACCACGACGACGGCCTCGTCCGAGACCTCCTGTGGTGCCGCGACGGGCAGGAAACCGTGGTCGCGCACCAACAGAGCGGTGTCGGCGGCGTTGGCGTAGACCAAGTCGACCCGGCCGTCGTCATAGGCCCGGTGCAGGTCGCCGAAGTCGTCGTAGACGGTCGCCCGGATGGGCTGACCGGTGAGCCGCTGCAGCCGGGTGTTCAGCACGAACCAGTCGGTGATGTCACGAACGTGAACGTCGGGGCTGATGGCGAATCCGAAGGTCACGACGTGACCTCCGCCGCCGCGGGGGCGGCTTCGTCTCGGCGCATCGTGACGTAGAGCTGTTCGGCCGCGGCGACCTTGGTTCGCGAGGGCTGACGCCGCACCGATGTGTGGCCCACGATCTCGCCGCCACGAATCTTCGGGATCACGGTGGCGTACACCCAGTAGAAGCCGCCGTCTCGCCGCAGGTTCTTCACGTAGCCGCTCCAGCGCTTGCCGTCCGAGATGGTCGTCCAGAGGTCGGCGAACGCCGCCCGAGGCATGTCGGGGTGGCGCAGGATCGAGTGCGGCGCACCCAGAAGCTGTTCGCGGCTGTAGCCCGACATGCGTACGAAAGCCTCGTTGCACATCGTGATGATCCCGTCGAGATCGGTCTGCGAGACGATGAGTTCGCCTGTGGGGAAAAGGGTTTCGTGCTCGGTGGTGATCACGACCCGGGCGGATCCGTCGAAGTACCGCACGACGTGAGGGGTGCCCTGCCCCGGGACGTCCTCGGGCTGCATGTCACGCATGGCGTTCACGGTCAGGCCTCGCCTCAGACGAGGTTGGCGAGTTCCTTGGCCGCCACCTTCATCTCGTACAGCAGCAGGCCGAGTCGGGCATCGCTGGAGGAGATGGTCTCGAGCACGGTCTCCTCACCGGCCTGCATCATCACGACGTAGCCGGCGTTTCCCTTGACGTACACCTGTTCCAGCGTGCCGCGCTTGAGCTCGGCGGCCATGCGCGACCCCATCGACAGAGCCGCAGCGGCCATCGCCGACACCCGGTCCTCGTCGGTGCCCTGGGGGAGTGCTGCGGCCAGCGGGAGGCCATCGGTGGTGACCAGGGCGGCGCCCTCGATGTCGGGCGTGCTGCCCACGAGGTCGCGCAGGATCGTCTGGATCCGTTCGTTCCGGGTGGACATGGATGGTCTCCTCAGGGCTGCCCATCGGGCGGTCGGGTGATCCCCGAATGGGGCGTTCTGATGATCGAGCGTAATCAGCCCGCGGGGATGGCGTGGCCCAGATGCCGGTAATCACTCGACCGGCTGCGGGCCGTCTCGCGCGGGGGTCGGCAACCAGCGGAACCACTTACGGCGCATCTCGCGCTCGAGGTCGATGCCGTGATGGTGGGCCAACAGCAGCAGCTGCCCGAGGACGTCGGCCACCTCGCCACCGAAGGCCTCGTCCAGTTCGTGCGCACTCAGGCCTTTCGTGCGTGCCTGACCCTGCCGCTGCAGGTGCACTTGGGTGAGTTCGCCCAGTTCCTCCTGGAGTTTCATCAGGAACCAATCCGGTGTGCGGTCGATGCCGAAGCGATCGGCGTATCCCTCGGAGACCCGTTCGACCGTGGCGGTGAGCTCGGCGAGTTGCATGGTGCCCATCCTGGCCCGGTCAGGTGTGATCGACGATCAGCATCTGGTTGCCGCCGCGCTGGAACTCGTACTCGACCTGCTGCACCCGCGGGGTCAGCCCCGCGCCCCGCAGATCGTCCAACAGATCGTCCAGGAACGGGGTGGGCGAACCGTCCCCGGCCCGGACCAGCGGGAACACCCGAACCTGGGTGGCCACCCGGGCCAACTCGACCAGCGCCGCCCGGTGCCAGGCCCGATCGAACCGTCGGGCCCAGGTGAACAGCAGGTGCGAGCAGAGCGCCAGGTCGACACTGCCGGTGGCGAACGGCAGCCGGGGCAGTTCCGCGGCGAGGTAGCGCCCCGGGTGACGGCGCGCGTCGTCCAGGAAGACCTCGGCGGCCTCGGTACGCATCCGGTCGCGCCTGCCGCGGTCGCCGTACCAGTGCCAGACGAACTGGTCCTCGTGGTCGTCGACGAGTTGCTGCCCACCGGACGAGCTCGCCCGGACGGCGTCCGCCACCCGGTCGAGGCCGAGCGCGAACACCGGATCGGCGGCCACGGCCTGTCCGCCGCGTGCGTTCGCCTCGGCCACCAGGGACGCCGCGCCCGCGCAACAATCGAGCACTCGCCCGGCCAGGTCGGCCTCGGTGAGGGAGAACATCGCCCGGTACTCGGCCAGGCCGCGTGAGGTGATCAGCACGACACGTCCGGGGTGGCGATCACGCGGACGAACGGCTCTCCGGTCGGCCCTCGAGAATGGGTGATCCGGGCCGTGAAGCCATGGCGCTGCACGAGGTCTCGGAGGTCGTGAGCCTGCCAGTAGCAGAAGTAGCGCGGTGCACCGAGCTTGACCGTGGTCCAGGCCTCACCGTCGCCTTCCTTGACCGAGAACGCGAATCGCCCGGCGTCGGGCAGTGCAGTCCGAACCCGGGCGACCAGGTCCTCGAACTGTGGCCGGGTCAGGTGCAGCATCGCGGCCACCGACATGATGACGTCGTAGCCCTCGGGCAACGGATCGGTCACCATGTCGAGGTGGTAGGCATCGTGATGTCCGTTGGCGCGCAACAGGTCCACGAAGGCTGGAGTGGCATCCCCCCCCCCCCCCCCCCCCCCCCCCCCCCCCCCCCCCCCCCGCCCCCCCGGCGCCCCCCGGCCGCGCCCGCGGTCCGCCGGCCGGGCCGCCCCCCCCCCCCCCCCCCCCCCCGCCCCCCGCCGGCCCGCGGCCGCCGGCCCCCCGGCCCCCCCCGCGGCCCCCCCCGCCGCCGGCGCCGCGGCGGCGGGGGGGCCCCCCCGGACGTAGTCGTCGACGTGAGCCTGATAGCTCGCCAGGGTCAGCGCGTTCGGTGATGGTTCGCCCTCGTGGGCGCGATCGGGACTCATGTCGACCAGTCCAGCAGTCGTGCTCAGATCTGGGTGCCGACCAAGGCCCCGACGCCGAAGGTGACGGCCATACCGAGCGCACCCACCGCGATGTTGCGCACCAGCGCCGGGCGGATCGGGGCCTTGCCGATCGAGGCGCTCACCCCACCGGTCACGGCCAGCGCCACGATGACGGCGACGAAGCAGACCCCCACCCGCCAGGACTGCGGCGGCAGCAGGATTGCCAGCAACGGCAACAGCGCGCCGACCGAGAACGCCACGAACGAGGCCCAGGCCGCCTGCCAGGGGCTGGTCAGCTCGTGCGGGTCGAGCTTCAGTTCGGCCTCGGCGTGGGCGCCGAGGGCATCGTGGGCGGTGAGCTGCTCGGCCACTCGGGAGGCGAGCTCGGGGTCGAGCCCCTTGCCCTGATAGATCGCGGTGAGTTCCTCGAGCTCGTGCTCGGGCAGATTGGCCAGCTCCCAGCGTTCCAGGTCGAGCAGGGCGCGCTCGGTGTCGCGCTGGGTGCTCACCGAGACGTACTCGCCGCCGGCCATCGACAACGCTCCGGCCACCAGTCCGGCGACGCCGGCGGTCAGGATCGCCGTCCGGTCGGTGGTCGCGCCCGCCACACCGACCACCAGGCCGGCCACCGACACGATGCCGTCGTTGGCGCCCAGGACCCCTGCGCGCAACCAGTTCAGTTGCCCGGCAACGGCGCCCGAGTGCGCCTCGTCGTCGTGGGCACCCTCGTCCAGGGTCGCGCTCACGGCGTGCTCGTGCTCGGCGCCGGCCAGGTGCACAGGCACGCCTCGTTGCCCTCGGGGTCGGCCAGTACCCACCACGCCGGGGCATGCGCCTCACTGATCAGCCGACCCCCGGCGTCCAGGCAGGCCTGGAGTCGTGCCGACACGGCCTCGGCGGGCACATGGATATCGAGGTGGAACCGCGACCGGATCGCCAGTCGCGGGTCGTCGGCGGCCGTGGTCTGGAACCAGAGCGAGGGTCCCTGCCCGTCGCCGGCGACGAGCTCGATCGCCTCGTCCCCCTGACGTTCGACGTAGCCCAGAGCCGCCGTCCAGAACGGCCGGACGGCGTCCACGTCGGCGACGTCCAGTGCCACCTCGACCCGGTGCGGCGCGGGCAACGTGACGGCGCCCACCGCCATGGCGGACTGCAGGATCTGGTGTGCGAGTTCGATATCGAGTTGGGTCACCCCGCGCGCCGAGTGAGTCGACAGCGTGAAGGTGACGGTGCACCACCGCAGGTCGATGTCGGGGTGGTGGTTCATCAACTCGGCGTCCTTGGCCACCAGGCGCACCAGCTGCACGGCCTCCTCGAAGGACGGTGCCCGGACGGCGAGGGTCAGCGCTCCGGCAACGCCGCGCACCACCCCCGGCAGGTCGAGCAGCTGGCGGGTGATCTCGGCGTCGTCGAGCAGGCGCGGAGCGGCAGAGGACATACCCGAACTCTGCCAGGCTGAGCCGATGGAGCACATCCGGTGGGTGGTCGCCGCGGCCGTGGTCGACGATCTCAGAGCTCCGCGGCGCCTGCTCGCGGCGCGGCGCACCGAACCCGCGTGGGCTGCCGGGCTGTGGGAACTGCCGGGCGGCGGCGTCGAACCCGGGGAGGAACACGTGGCGGCGCTGCACCGCGAACTGGCCGAGGAGCTCGGTGTCACCGTCACGCTCGGCCGAGAAGTTCCCGACCCGGACGACGCACGCCCCGGTTGGGCGATTCGGCCGGGCTATCGGATGCGGGTGTGGTGGGCGCAGGTGGCGACGGGCGAACCGGCCGCCATCGAGGATCACGACGCGATCGCCTGGCTCGACGCCGGCGCCTGGGCCGGCGCCGCCGCAGCGGGCGCCGAGGCAGATGCGGACTGTGTGGATTGGCTGCCCTCCAACCAACCCATCGTGGCCCGGCTGATCGAGATGGCCGGGGGAGTGGGCGCGCGATGAGCACGTCGTCGCCACCGCCGCGGGCGGGCCGGCACAACGCCCTCACCGATGTCGCGGGGATCAGGGTCGGGCACGTTGATCGGCGTGGCGACGGCTGGCTGACCGGCACGACGGTGGTGCTCGCCCCGCCCGAGGGTGCCGTGGCCGGGGTGGACGTGCGTGGCGGCGGGCCGGGTACCCGCGAGACCGACCTGCTCGACCCGCGCAACCTGGTCGAGCGGGTGCACGCGGTGGTGCTCACCGGCGGCAGTGCGTTCGGGTTGGCCGCAGCGGACGGCGTGATGGTCGGCTTGGCCGAGCGCGGCATCGGCTACCCGGTGGGGGCGCCGGGTGAGGTGGTGCCGATCGTGCCCGCCGCCGTGATCTTCGACCTGGGCCGCGGTGGTGACTTCGCCGCCCGGCCGGACGCCGCGTTCGGGTCGCGCGCCCTGGACGCCGCCCTGAACAGTGCCCCCGATGCCTCGAGCCCGGCGTGCGCCCAGGGTGGGGTCGGCGCCGGAACCGGCGCTGTGGCAGGCGGTTTCAGAGGCGGGGTGGGCACTGCGAGCCTGGTGCTGAGTGGCAGTGGCAGTGGCGGTGGCGGTGGCAGCGACGGCGTCAGCGCTCACGCGGTCACCGTGGCCGCCTTGATGGTGGTCAACGCGATGGGGTCCTGCCTCGACCCGGTCACCGGTCGGCTGTACGCGGCGGGTTTCGGCCTGGACGGCGAGTTCGACGACGCACCCGTCGTCCGGGTTCCGCTGCCGCTGCTGCAGGCCGGCGCCCCGGTGATCCCGCAGGCGACCACGATCGGGGTCATCGCCACCGACGCCGCCCTGACCAAGGCCCAGTGCGCCAAGGTGGCGGGCCTCGGCCACGACGGGATGGCCCGGGCGATCCGCCCCGTGCACACCATGCTGGACGGCGACACCGTGTTCGCGCTCGCCACCGGGCAGCGGGCCGCACCTGATCTGTTGGGGTTTCAGGCGATCCTGCAGGCCGCGGCCGACGTGGTCACCCGGGCCATCGGCCACGCCCTGCTGGCGGCCGAATCGGTGCGGACGGCGGCCGGAACCTGGCCGTGCGTCCGCGACGTCGCGGCGTCCGACTACGATGGGCCGTCCTCCCCGATCTCGATGAAGTGAGTTTCCGCATGCCCATCCGTACCCGCGACGACCTGCGCAACATCGCGATCGTCGCCCACGTCGACCACGGCAAGACCACGCTGGTCGATGCGATGCTCTGGCAGACCGGGTCCTTCGGGGAGCACCAACACGTCGACGAACGCGCGATGGACTCCGGTGATCTGGAGCGGGAGAAGGGCATCACGATCCTGGCCAAGAACACCGCGGTGCGGTGGGACGGCAAGGGCGCGCCGGCGGGTGGGGTGACGTTCAACATCATCGACACCCCCGGTCACGCCGACTTCGGTGGTGAGGTGGAGCGTGGCCTGTCGATGGTCGATGCCATCGCCTTGTTGGTCGACGCCAGTGAGGGTCCGCTGCCGCAGACCCGGTTCGTGTTGCGCAAGGCGTTGCAGGCGCACCTGCCGGTGATACTCGTGGTGAACAAGGTCGATCGGCCGGACGCGCGGATCTCGGCCGTCGTCGACGAGACCTACGAGCTGTTCATGGACTTGATCGACGGCACCGGGGTCGACCCGGACAAGGCCCTCGAGTTCCCGATCGTCTACGCCTCGGCCAAGACCGGTCGCGCCAGCCTGACCCGCCCCGAGGACGGCACCCAGCCGGACAGTCCCGACCTGCAGCCGCTGTTCGAGACCATCCTGTCGACGGTGCCGGCGCCGACGTACGACGACGAGGTGCCGCTGCAGGCCCACGTCACCAACCTGGACGCCTCGCCGTTCCTGGGCCGGCTCGCGCTGTGCCGGGTGCACTCGGGCACCATCCGCAAGGGTCAGCAGGTGACCTGGTGCCGTCACGACGGCGCCATGCAGAAGGTCAAGGTCACCGAGCTGCTGATGACCGAGGCGCTCGAGCGCAAGACGGCCGAGAGCGCCGGGCCGGGCGACATCATCGCGGTCGCCGGGATTCCCGAGATCACCATCGGCGAGACCCTGGCCGACCCGGACGACCCGCGCCCGCTGCCGTTGATCACCGTCGACGAGCCGGCGATCTCGATGACCATCGGGACCAACACGTCTCCGCTGGCCGGTCGCACCAAGGGCGCCAAGGTCACCGCGCGCCTGGTCAAGGACCGCCTCGATCGCGAACTGGTCGGCAACGTCTCGATCCGGGTGCTGCCCACCGAGCGACCGGACACCTGGGAGGTGCAGGGCCGCGGTGAGCTGGCGCTGGCGATCCTGGTCGAGACCATGCGTCGCGAGGGTTTCGAGCTGACCGTGGGCAAGCCGCAGGTGGTCACCAAGGTGGTCAACGGCAAGGTGCACGAGCCGTTCGAGCACCTGACGATCGACGCCCCGGAGGAGTACCTGGGCGCGATCACCCAGCTGCTCGCCGTCCGCAAGGGCCGGATGGAGCAGATGAGCAACCACGGCACCGGCTGGGTGCGTATGGAGTTCGCTGTTCCCTCGCGCGGCCTGATCGGCTTCCGCACCGAGTTCCTCACCGACACCCGCGGTACCGGTATCGCCCACCACGTGTTCACGGGTTACGAGCCGTGGGTGGGCGAGCTGCGCACCCGGCCCAGCGGCTCACTGGTCGCCGACCGGACCGGCGCGGCCACCGCGTTCGCGATCACGAACCTGCAGGAGCGCGGCACGCTGTTCGTCGAGCCGACCATCGAGGTGTACGAGGGCATGATCGTCGGGGAGAACTCCCGCGCCGACGACATGGACGTCAACATCACCAAGGAGAAGAAGCTCACCAACATGCGGGCGTCGACCTCGGATGACTTCGAGCGGCTGGTGCCGGCACGCAAGCTGTCGCTGGAGCAGTGCCTCGAGTTCTGCCGGGACGACGAGTGCGTCGAGGTCACGCGGGACGCCGTCCGGCTGCGCAAGGTGGTGCTCGATCAGGTGGAGCGCGGCCGGGCCACAGCGCGGGCCAAGAAGGCCTGACGGGCTCGGCTGGACCGCGGCTATCAAATCGTTACCGCGAGGCCGGACAGGGCGTGTCGTTACGAAGTCGTGACCGATTGCTGCCTCGCGCAGGCCGCCACTGACGTATTCGCCACTGAAAGTGGTCAGAGCGCGCCAAAATGCGCAGTGAGTGACGGACGCTCGACCGGTCGGTCGGTCGTCGCGGTGAGGGAGTGGTTACGCCCGGTTGTCCGTCGTTCGGCAGGTGCTACACGCGCTGAACGGCGTGGGCTACTGTGCCGCTACATCGGCCCCGAAGGACTTGGCGTGGTCAGGGCCTGTTGCCGCAAGACGACCGGTTGGACGTTGGTGGGAAAGGAGGTGCCGGGTGACACTCGGGCCCCAGGTACAGCTGACTCATGCCGGGACGGCCGAGGTTGCGAAGGCCGTCGAGGGTCTGTCGTTGACGCGCCTCGCCCTGCGCCGGCTGCTCAAGGACAAGCTGACCATGGTCTCGCTCGTCGTGGTAGCGGTTTTCCTGGTGCTCGCCGTCTCGGCGCCGGTGCTGTCGGCAACCGGGATCCTCGACCCCACGTCGATTCACAACGACCTGATCGACACGGCCACCGGTGGTCTGCCCAACGAGAAGGGTGGGCTGAGCTGGTCGCACCCTCTGGGCGTGGAACCCGGCACCGGTCGTGACGTGCTCTCCCGGTTGATCCTGGGCATCACCTACTCGCTCACGGTGGCGCTGGGTGCAGCGTTGGTAGCCGTGGTGCTCGGCACGGTGCTGGGCATCGTCTCGGGCTACCTCGGCGGCCGGGTCGACATGCTGATCAGCCGCATGGTCGACCTGACCCTGTCCTTCCCGCAGACCCTGATGCTGTTGGCGCTGTCGGGGGTGTTCATCGATCAGCTGATCTCGATGGGCATCCCGTCCGGCAACATCGCCAACGGCGTGTACATCGTGCTGGTCCTGGGCCTGTTCGGCTGGCCCAGCTTCGCCCGGCTGATCCGTGGGCAGGTGCTGTCGCAGCGTGAGCGCGAGTACGTCGAGGCCGCGCGCAGCCTGGGCGCCAAGAACGGCCGGATCTACTTCCGCGAACTGCTGCCGAACCTGTGGGCGCCGATCCTGGTGTACTTCACCCTCACGCTGCCGCAGTTCATCTCGGCCGAGGCGGCGCTCAGCTTCCTGGGGGTCGGCATCAAGCCGCCCACCCCGACGCTGGGCAACATCCTGACGTACTCGACCAACTACGCCGAGAGCGACTTCGCCTTCTTCGTGTTCCCCGCTCTGTTCATCGCCACCCTGGTGGTCAGCTTCAACCTGCTGGGCGATGGCCTGCGCGATGCGTTGGACCCCAAGGCCGGTCGATGACCGGTCTACCCCCGATCTCCTGCCGGCGAACCCGCTGGCAGGTGTTGTGCCGAGGCGTCGGTACAACAGACTCTAAGGAGAGTGCATGACCCACAAGACGAGGGCGTCGGCGGCAACGATCGCAGCCGCCGTCGCACTGACGATGGCCGCCTGCGGCTCGGACAGCTCGACGGGGAGTTCCGGCTCCACGTCCGCCGCCTCGGGTGGGTCCGCTGCTGCGGGCGGGACGATCTACTACCTGACGAAGCGTCCGGCCGAGCACCTCGACCCGCAGCGCACCTACATCGGCCGTGACCTCGCCGACCTGAGCCGCATGGTCTACCGCAGCCTGGTGCAGTTCCCGGTGACGGACGACGCCAAGAAGTCGGTCGTGCCTGTTCCGGATATGGCGACCGACACCGGCACGTCCGAGAACGGCGGCAAGCAGTGGTCGTTCACCCTCAAGGACGGCATCAAGTGGCAGGATGGCAAGGACGTCACGTGTGAGGACCTGAAGTACGGGTTCTCGCGGTCGTTCGCCGTCGATGTCATCACCGGTGGCCCGAACTACCAGCTGGGCTACCTCGACGTCCCGCAGAAGGACGGCGCCGCGATCTACAACGGCCCGTACAAGAAGGTCGGTCAGGCCGACTACGACAAGGCCGTCACCTGCGAGGGCAAGAAGATCACCTACCGGTTCAACAAGCCGTGGCCGGACTTCCCGCTGGCGATCGCCTCCCTGCGCACCTTCGACGCCTACCGCGCCGACCAGGACAAGGGTGACCAGTCCAACTACGCCATCTTCTCGAACGGCCCCTACAAGCTCGAGACCCCGTGGCAGAAGGACAAGGGCGGCACGTTCATTCGCAACGACCAGTACGACCCCAAGACCGACGGTCAGCGCAAGGCCCTGCCCGACAAGATCGTCTTCGTCGAGGGTCTCTCGAACGAGATCATCGCCCAGCGACTGATCGCCGACAGCGGCAACGACAAGACCGCGGTCACCGACCGCCAGGTTCCGCCGGCGTTCTTCGCCAAGGTGACCGGCCCGGTGGCCGAGCGCTCGGCCAACCCCGAGTCGCCGTTCACCAACTACCTGCTGCCGAACTTCAACCGGATGAAGGACCCCAAGGTCCGCAAGGCACTGGCGATGTCGACCAACCGGTCGGCCTACATCGCGGCTCTGGGTGGCGACAAGGTGGCCAAGCCGGCCAAGTCGATCGTCAGCCCGGCTCTGGTCGGGTACAAGGACAACCCGGCGTTCACCGCGCCGGACACCGGTGACATCGAGGGCGCCAAGAAGCTGCTCACCGAGGCCGGCGTGCCGATGCCGTACCCGATCCGGGTGACCTACCAGGGTGGTACCCCCACCAGTGACAACGCCTTTGCGGCGCTGAAGGACACCTGGGACAAGGCCGGCTTCAAGGTCACGCTCGACCCGCTGACCGACACCTACTACGACATCGTCCAGAACCCGGCGAACGACAAGTCCGACGTGGTCTGGGGTGGCTGGGGTGCTGACTGGCCGGCGATCTCGACCGTGATCCCGCCGCTGTTCGACTCGCGGATCAACCTGACCGAGAAGTCGAACGGGCAGGACTACGGCAACTACAAGAGCGACGAGGTCAACAAGATGCTGGACGAGGCGGCGGCCCTGCCCGACGTCAACGCCCAGGCCGAGGCCTACGCCAAGATCGACGCCAAGCTCGGTGACGACGTCGCGTACATCCCGCTGGAGATCACGAAGTTCTTCTTCCTCTACGGGTCCAAGGTGACCGGGTACAGCAACAGCCCGGCGACCAACATGTACGTCGACCTCGGCGCCGTCGGCGTCGCGAAGTAACGACACGCACGACCTGGTCGGCGTCATCGGTGGTGGGCAGGCAGTCTCGACTGCCTGCCCACCACCTGCCATCGGTGCAACGGCACGGTGCTGGTTCAGGTGCCGGTTCACGGAGCCCGCGAGAGGAGCGAACAGCCCGCAGGGGCTGAACACACATGGTTGCTTACGTGATCCGCCGACTGGCGATCGGCGTCGTGTTGTTGCTGGTGATGAGCTTCATCACCTTCGCCATGTTCTTCTCCGGTCCCGACCCGGCCCGCTACACGTGCGGCAAGAACTGCACCCCCGAACTCGTCGAGCAGAACCGCAAGGCGCTGGGGTACGACAAGCCCTGGCCGGTGCAATGGGTCAACTTCGTCAAGGGCATCGCCGTGGGTCGCGACTTTCCCGACGACCCGGAACTGAAGAAGGTGGCCCCCGAGACCATCGCCCGCTGCGACGCACCCTGCCTGGGGTACTCGCCGATGGCCAACGCGCCGGTGGGCTCGATCCTGAAGGACCGGATCCCGGTCTCGGCCTCGCTCGCCGTCAGCGCGTTCCTGCTCTGGATGATCATGGGGTTGGTCGGTGGGGTGGTCGCCGCGTTGCGCAAGGGCACCCTGATCGACCGAAGTCTGGTCGGTGTGGCACTGGTGTTCTATGCCTTCCCGACCTTCTTCATCGGCTTGTCCCTCTACATCTTCCTGGCCTTGAAGTGGACGATCGTGCCCATCCCGACCTACACCGCCTTCAAGGACGGGCCGTTGCTCTGGCTGCAGGGGCTGTTGCTCCCTGCGCTCACGCTCGCGTTGTTCTATGCCGCCGGCTACGTCCGGCTGACCCGGGCCTTCGTGCTGGAATCGCTCAGTGAGGACTACCTGCGCACCGCCAAGGCCAAGGGCCTCTCGCCCGCTCGGATCCTGTTCAAGCACACCATGCGGGCCTCGCTGACGCCGATCGTCACCATCGCCGGGCTCGACCTGGCCGGTCTGCTGGGTGGGGCGATCATCACCGAGCAGGTCTTCAACTACGACGGGCTCGGCAAGCTCGCCGTCCAGTCGGCTCAGACGTTCGACCTGCCGATGACCGTGGGGATCGTGGTGCTGCTGGCCTCGTTCGTGATCCTGGCGAACATCATCGTCGACGTGCTGTACGCCTTCATCGACCCACGCGTGAAACTGGCCTAGGAGGGTTCGATGACTGCCGAGACGCTCTCGTCCCCATCGGCCGCCGGCCGCCCCGGCGCCCCTGTGCTGTCGTTGCGCGACCTGAAGGTGCACTTTCCCACCGAGGACGGCCTGGTCAAGGCCGTCGACGGGATGTCGTTCGACCTGTTCGCCGGCAAGACCCTGGGGATCGTGGGGGAGTCGGGGTCGGGCAAGTCGGTGACCAGCCAGGCCATCCTCGGCCTGCATCGTGGCACTCGGGCCCCAGGTCACCGGTGAGATCCGGCTCGGCGACGACAACCTGTTGCTGCTGCCGGACGACGAGCTGCGGGCGTTGCGCGGCAAGGACATCGCCATGGTGTTCCAGGACCCGCTGTCGGCCCTGCACCCGTACTACACGGTGGGCAATCAGATCATCGAGGCCTATCGGGTGCACAACAAGGTCACCAAGGCCCAGGCCCGTGCCCGCACCATCGACATGCTCGGCCTGGTCGGCATTCCCAATCCGGGCAAGCGGATCGACCAGTACCCGCACGAATTCTCCGGTGGGATGCGGCAACGCGCCATGATCGCCATGGCACTGGTCAACGACCCCAAACTGCTGATCGCCGACGAACCGACCACGGCGCTCGACGTGACCGTGCAGGCCCAGATCCTGGACCTGATGAAGGACCTGCAGCGCGAGTTCGGATCAGCGATCATCCTGATCACCCACGACCTCGGCGTCGTGGCCCGGATGGCCGACGACATCATGGTCATGTACGGCGGTCGGGCGGTCGAGAAGGGCACGGTCAACGACGTCTTCTACCGGCCCAAGCATCCGTACACCGTCGGCCTGCTCAAGTCGATGCCGCGCCTGGACCAGTCCCGCCAGGCTGCGCTCGATCCGATCCCCGGCAGCCCGCCGTCCTTGATCAACCTGCCGTCGGGGTGTTCGTTCAATCCCCGGTGCGCGCATCGGGACGAGGTACCCGACGACCGGTGCCGGCAGGAGATGCCCGAGCTCGTCCCGGTGGGCGGCGGCCAAGAGGCCCGGTGCTTCCTGACGGCCAGGGATCGCAGCCGCCTGGAGTTCCGTGGCAGTGGCGGGCAGTCGGACGCCGCGGCCTTCCGCCCCGAGGAAAGTGGTGAGCCCGAGTGAGCGCCACCGAGAGCCTGCCCGACCTCAGCGGTGCGCCCCGCGTCGCCGTCGGCGAGACCCTGCTGAAGGTCACCGACCTGAAGAAGCACTTCCCGGTGAAGAAGCCGGGCATCATCCGGCTACCGGACGACCCGGTCAAGGCCGTCGACGGCATCTCGCTGCAGGTGTCGCGCGGCGAGACCGTCGGTCTGGTCGGCGAGTCGGGCTGCGGCAAGTCCACCGCCGGACGCACCATGTTGCGCCTGCTGGACCCGACCGCCGGCACCATCGAGTTTGCCGGCAAGGACATCACGACGGTCGGGGGCCGCGAGCTGCAGCAGTTGCGCCGCGAGATGCAGATGGTGTTCCAGGACCCGTACGGCTCACTCAACCCCCGGCACAGTGTGGGCGAGATCGTCGCCGCGCCCTTCGAGATCCAGAAGGTCAAGCCCGCAGGCGGCGTCAAGGCAGCGGTCCAGGAACTCATGGAGCGCGTGGGCCTGAACCCGGAGCACTACAACCGGTACCCGCACGAGTTCTCCGGTGGCCAGCGGCAGCGCATCGGCGTGGCCCGAGCGATCGCGCTGCGGCCGCAGTTGGTCGTCTGTGACGAGCCGGTCTCGGCCCTGGACGTCTCGATCCAGGCGCAGGTGGTCAACCTGCTCGAGGACATCCAGGCCGAGCAGCAGATGGCCTACGTCTTCATCGCCCACGACCTGTCGGTGGTTCGGCACATCTCCGACCGGGTGGTCGTGATGTACCTGGGCAAGATCATGGAGAATGCCGACCGCGACACGCTCTACGAGTCGCCCCGCCACCCCTACACCAAGGCGTTGCTCTCGGCCGTCCCGGTGCCGGACCCCGCGTTCACCTCCAAGGTGGAACGGATTCGGCTGCAAGGGGATCTGCCCTCGCCGGCCAACCCGCCGTCCGGGTGTGTGTTCCGCACCCGGTGCTGGAAGGTGCAGGAGCAGTGCTCGGTCGAGGTCCCACCCGTGGTCGAGCTGGAGCCGGGCCACCAGGTGGCCTGCCACTTCCCCGAGCCGAAGTCCGAGGCGGTCTCGTTCATCCCGACCCAGGACGACCCCTCGGCGGGATGACCTCCACCGATCGACCCGGCCCGGACCGCCGGTCCCAGCGCCGGCTGATGCTGGTGCATGCTCATCCGGACGACGAGAGCATCACCACCGGCGCCACCATGGCGCACTATGCCGCTGCCGGCGCGCAGGTGTGCCTGGTGACCTGCACCCGAGGTGAGCAGGGCGAGGTGATCCCGCCGCAGCTCGCCCACCTGCACGGGGCGGCTCTGGGCCGGCATCGCGAGGGTGAGCTGGCCGAGGCGATGCTCGCGCTCGGGGTGAGCGATCATCGGTGGCTCGGGGCGGCGTCCGGGGTGCGGTTCATCGATTCGGGCATGGCGCTGGACGGCGCCGGTGGCGTGGTGCTGCCCGAGGACGTCGCAGCGGACGCCTTCGCGGTGGCGGACGTCGAGCGTGCCGCGGGATTGCTGGCGGCGGTGATCGACGACGTCCGGCCCCAGGTGGTCATCACCTACGACCCCAGCGGTGGCTACGGGCACCCGGATCACGTGCAGGCTCATCGGGTGACCATGCGTGCGGTGGAGCTGGCCGTCTGGCCGGTGGCGCGGGTGTTCTGGATCGTGGTGCCGGCCTCTGTCGCGGCCGCCGAGCGGGCACGGCTCGCCGAGCCGGGCAACCCGTTCGCCCCCTGGCCGGACGCCGCGCCGTCGCCGGTGGTGGTCGCCGACGAGGAGGTGAGCGCGGCGGTCGACGGGCATGCGGTGCTGGCGCGCAAGGCAGCTGCCTTGCGCGCTCACGCCACCCAGGTGAGCGTTCACGAGCCCTACTTCGCGCTGAGCAACGACCTGGGGCAGCTGATCGCCCCGGTCGAGTACTACCGCCTCGCCGGTGGCACTCACCCGAGGCCGGACGGCGAGCCGCTCACCGACCTCTTCGCCGGCCTCCCAAACCCTCGGTGATCATGTAATCCGTGCACGCTCGTGAAGCAATTCACGAGCGTGCACGGATTACATGATCACCGAGGGTGGGGCTGTCCGAGTGAATCGGTGCCGTCGCCTGGGTGACTGAGAGTGTTCAGGGTGGCACCCACGGCCCCCTGGTCCGCATCATCGTCACTACCGGTAATCATCAGCCGGGCGGAACGAGACCGGGAGTGACATGGGCAGGCACGCCGAGGACGAGACGCAGGCACCCATCGTGATGACCGCATCCACGGCGACCCCGGTGGAGACGCTCGCTGCCGCGTCGCGCTCGACCCGCCCGCTGATCACGGACGTGGCCCGGATGCGCGAGCGCCGCCGGCGGTTCCGGGTGCTGCGGCTGGCCGCCGGGCTCGGTGTCGTCCTGGCCTGGGTGGGCTACCGCCTGGCCATCGCCGACCATGTGCTGCCCGCGATGCCCACGGTGGACCCGATCTACCTGATGACCGGCATCTTCTTCGCCGCGATGATCGCCGCCACCCTCGGCAGCTACGTCTTCGCCGGTCGCTCGCCACACCTCGTCTACCGCCCCGAACAGCTCGACGTCCGGTTCGAGGACGTCAAGGGCCTGGCCCCGGTCACCGAGGACGTGAAGCGCTCGCTCGACCTGTTCTTGTCGGCCCGCACCTTCCGGCGGGAGATGGGCGGCAGCCCCCGACGCGGCCTGCTCTTCGAGGGCCCACCCGGCACCGGCAAGACGCACATGGCCAAGGCGATGGCCGCCGAGGCCGGGGTCCCGTTCCTGTTCGTCTCGGCGACCTCGTTCCAGTCGATGTTCTACGGCGCCACCTCGCGCAAGATCCGGGCCTTCTTCACCGAACTGCGCAAGGCCGCCCGGGCCGAGGGTGGGGCCATCGCCTTCATCGAGGAGATCGACGCGATCGCGATGACGCGGGGCGGCATGCCCGCGGTGGCCCACTCGGGCGCGGCGATGACACCTGGTGGATCGAGCCGGGCCGTCGTGGGCATGTCCGCCCTGGACTGCGGTGGTCTCACCGGCCTGCCGGCGATGTATTCCGCAGCCTCCGTCAACCCGGCGGGGGGCGTCGTCCATCGGTCGATGACCAGCGAGGGCGTCGGCGGGGTGGTGAACGAACTGCTGGTACAGATGCAGTCGTTCGACACCCCGACCACCGGCGAGCGGATGCGCAGCGCCGTGATCGATGCGGTGAACACCCTGTTGCCGGCCTCGCGTCAGATCCCGCGGCCGCGCACCGAGGCCCCTGAGGTGCTGGTGATCGCGGCCACCAACCGGGCCGACGGGCTCGACCCGGCGCTGTTGCGTCCGGGCCGGTTCGACCGCCGGCTGGTGTTCTCGGTGCCCGACCATGCCGGACGCCGCGAGCTGATCGACCACTTCCTGGGCCGCAAGGCGCACGAGAGCGAGATGGACGACGACGAGCGTCGTGATGCTCTGGCAGGCATCACGCAGGGTTATACCCCGGTGATGCTGGAGCACCTGCTCGACGAGGCGCTGATCAACGCCATCCGGCGCGACGGCGACGGCCTCAACTGGGCCGACCTGGAGCGGGCCCGGATGGTGATCGAGGTGGGCCTCGGTCAACCCGTCGGCTACACCGAGCACGAGAAGAACCTGATCGCCACGCACGAGGCCGGGCATGCCACGCTCGCCTGGCTGGTGGCACCGCAGCGCCGGCTCGAGGTACTGACCATCGTCAAACGCGCCGATGCCCTGGGGCTGCTGGCGCATGGTGACACGGCCGACGTCTACACCCGTTCACGCAGTGAGCTGGAGGCGTTGATGTGCATCGCCTTCGGTGGTCAGGTGGCCGAGGAACTGTTCTTCGGAGACATCTCCACCGGCCCGGCCGGCGACCTGACCTACGCCACCAACGTTGCGGCCCAGATGGTCGGTCAGGCCGGCATGTCTGACACGCTGATCTCGTTCGGTGCGGTGCAGGGGTCGGCCTTCGGCGACCCGGGCCTGGTCGGTCGGGTACTCGGTGACGGTGAGGGCCGCCGGATGGTCGAGGGACTGCTCACGGCCCAGAAGGAACGGGCTGTCGGGTTGCTGGCCGGCAACCGGCACCTGGTCGAGGCGCTGCGGGATGCGCTGCTGGAGCGCCACGAGCTCATCGGACGCGAGATCACCGACGTCCTGGAGGCCGCTCAGGCGGCCCACCAGGCGAGCGATCAGCGGCCGCGAGTCCGCGTGAGTCCGGGGACGGCGTCCGAGGTGCCCGCCGCGGCGTCCTGGCCCACCCAGCGGATCGCCCCGCCGGCCACGGTGGATCTGCGAACCGGCGGTGCCTGGTGGGCTCCGACTCAGCGCAAAGAGCCCACAACGACCGCGTAGTCTCCATCGGGTGTCGACGACCTCGCCCACACCGGCCACGCCTCCGCCCGCCGAAGCCGACCCCCAGGTCTTTCGGCGGGCGGTCGGCCGTTTCGCCACCGGCATCTGCGTCGTGACCACCGTGGTGGACGGGGTCGATCATGCGATGACCGCCAACGCCTTCACCTCGGTGTCGATGACGCCGCCGATGGTGTTGGTCTGCGTCGAGCAGGAGGCCCGGTTTCACGACGCCGTGCTCGCCAGCGGACGGTGGGGCGTCAGCGTGCTGGATGCCACGGCGCAGGGCGCCTCGACCTGGTTGGCCACCCGGGGACGGCCGCTGCCGGGCCAACTCGACCGGGTGGCCCACGTGCGCGGTGAGCACACCGGGGTGGCGTTGCTCCAACAGGCGCTGAGTTGGCTGGAGTGCCGCACGGTTCAGGTGGTGGCCGCCGGGGACCACAGCATCGTGGTGGGTGAGGTGCTCGGTTGCGTGCTGGCCGACTCCGACGCCGGAGCGCTGCTCTACTACCGCAGTAGCTACCGCGACCTGCGGTGACGATCTGCTCAGCGGCGACCGCAGTCCGCGACTGACTGACACCATTCGTGACTCTTTGTCGTCCCACCTCGTCGGACCTGGGCGTCGCGGTCGTCTCGGGCGCCTTACGATGCCGCTGTGACTGACGCCCTGAGTGACCGCGGCCGATCCGCAGAGGCCGCGGATCAACCCGAGGTGATCACGGTGACCTCCAGCGAACCGATGGAGTCGAGTGAGGCCGGGGACACGGTCGAAGCGCCGGGGGCGTCCGGGGCAGCGGTCGAGGTTGTCGAGACGGCCGAGGAATCCGAGGAATCCGAGGAGGACGCCTCGCCCGGCTCCCGGCCCGGGTGGGCCTCGCCGGCCGACCTCTTGGCCTGGATGACGCGATCCGGCACCGTCGGGGGGCAGGGGGAACAGCCTGCGCCACGCGATGCCGCGTCGGATGACGCAGCCCCCCACGATGATGCACCCGCAGACGCGGCCTCGGCCGGCGGTGCATCGGCCGACGGCGAATCGGGCGTCGGCGAATCGGACGACGCAGCACCCGGCGACGAGGACTCGGCCGACGCGAATCTGGTCGACGCGGATGCGGGCGACGTCGCACTCGTCGCCGAAGCACCCGGCGACGCGGAGCCGGCCGAGGAGGACTCGGACGTCGTCGCACCGGTCGTCGTCGCACCGGTCGTCGCGGCAACCGTCGCGGGTGACGAGTGGGTCCACCCCACCGACGCCATCCCGTTGCCTGCTGCACGTCCGGTGGCGCCGACGTCCACACCCCCTCCCGAAGCCACCCCGGCACCGATTCCCGTACCCGCCCCGGCTCCGGGCCCGGCGCAGGCGCCAGCTCCGGCTCCGGTGCCACCGCCGCTGCCGCCGACAGCCCCGTTGACGATGCCCGCTGCCCCGCCCGAGGCGTCTGTCGGCGACGTCGGCCCGGACGCCGGCCCGGACGTCGACGTCACTCCGCCCACCGAGGGGATGGACCTCCTCTCGGAGGTGTTCGCCCCCGCGGTCTCGCCGCGGCCGGTTCCGTTGCCCCCCGTCGACCAGCAGGCCCTGGCTGAGGCCGAGGCGGCGGCTCGCGCCGCACGTGAGACGCCGTCACCGTCCTCTCCAGTTGCCGCAGGCGCCGTGGTCGCGGATCCCTTCGCCGGGGACACCGTTGCCGACGGCACCCTGCTGTCCAGCGGTCCCGCCACCTGGTCCTCGTCCCCGGCCGGCACGCTGCTGCCCGGTGCATCCGTCGGTGGTCCGCCGCCTGCGGCCGACCACCGGAACGGCCGCCGCCGCGCCGTCCTGGTGACGGCCTCGGTTCTGCTGCTCGGGGCTCTCGGCGGTGCGGTGGCCGCGGCAGCGACTGTGGACCTCGTCCCCCGGGGTACCAGCATCGGGGGCGTCGAGCTGGGTGGGTTGCGCCGCGATCGGGCCATCACCGAGCTCTCGGCCCGCGCCCCGTCGGCCAGCCTGCCGATCCCGGTTGCCGTGGGGGGGCGTCAGGCGAGCCTCGACCCGACTGCGGCCGGCCTCCGGTTGGATGCCGCGGCGAGCGTCGACGCCGTCCTGGGCGGTGCGGTCAACCCGTCACGGGTCTGGCACCAGATCGTCGGCGGTGCCGACGAGCCCGCCCTGCCCGGGGCCGACCGGACGGCGCTGCGCACCACGCTGGAGGCGATCGCCCAGCAGACCGCCCAGCCGCCGGTCAACGGCGACATCACCTTCGAGGCCGCCGGCCCGCACGCCGTCGCCGCGGTGACCGGCACCAGCCTGGATGTGGACGCCGCACTGGAGGTGGTGGCCCGGGGGTGGCTCGCCCGCTCCGGCACCCTCAGCTTGCCGGTGAAGCAGACCCAACCCGTGATCACCCAGACCGAGGTGGACCGGGCGCTCGCCGAGGACGCCGCCAAGGCCGCTTCGGGGCCGCTCACCGTGGTGATCGGTGGCACCACGACAACCATCACCCAGGCCGCGGTGCAGCCCATCCTGTCGATGGCGCCCAGCGCCGCCTCGAAGGGCCGGCTGGAACTCGTCGTCGACGGCGCTGCGCTGCGCACCGCCGTCCTGGCCGCCGGCAGCGTGACCGAGCAGAAGCCGCAGGACGCCAAGATCGTGCTGAAGGACGGCGTCCCGACGGTGATCCCGTCCAAGGACGGCGTCACGCTGGACCCGGTGGCGCTGGCGGCTGCGGCGAAGACGGCTCTGCTGGCACCTGACCGCAAGCTGGTGCTGGCCGCGGCCGTCGCCAAGCCGAAGCTGACCACCGAGCAGGCCACGGCGCTCGGTGTGAAGGAGAAGGTCTCGACGTTCAGTACCAATCTGACGTCCAACGCGCCGCGCACCAACAACCTGCGCATCGCGGCCCGCACCGTCACCGGCACCCTGGTGTTGCCGGGGCAGGTGTTCAGCCTGAACGAGGTGCTGGGCAAGCGAACTCCCGAGAAAGGGTACGCCGAGGCACCGACGATCATGAACGGCCGACTGGTTCCGGGCTACGGCGGTGGGGTGTCGCAGATGGCGACCACCATCTACAACAACGTCTTCTTCGCCGGTCTCGAGGACGTCCATCACATGCCGCACTCGTTCTACATCTCGCGCTATCCCGAGGGGCGCGAGGCCACGGTCAACTACCCGAACGTGGACCTGAAGTGGCGCAACGACTCTCCGTACGGCGTGCTGGTCGAGGCGAGTGTGACCAACACCGTCAACGTCAGTTTCTGGAGTACCAAGCAGTACGACGATGTGATCGCCTCCAAGAGCGAGCGCAGCAACCCTCGACTGCCCAAGACGGTGTACGACCCGAGGCCGAACTGCGTGGCGCAGGACGCCAATTCGGGCTTCGACGTGTCCGTGAGACGCAAGGTCCTCAAGGACGGCAAGGTCGTCAAGGATCAGACCTGGCGCACCACGTACATCGCTGAGGACAAGGTGATCTGCGGCCCGAAGCCGAGCGACACGAACCTGGTACCGGGCCCACGGCCCGGGCGCTGACGAGCTCCGCCCGACGACCTCCGCCCGACGGTCTCAACTCGTCGGCGTCAGGTAGTCGTAGCGGTGATGCACGCGGAACCCGCTCGACAGGTAGAGCCGGTGCGCCGCGCCGTTGGCGGCTGCGGTCTGCAGGAACGCTCGGCGAGCGCCGGCGGCCGCGGCCCAGTCGGCGATGGCCCACAGCAGGTGCCGGGCCAGGCCGCGGCGGCGATAGGTGGGGTGCACCTCGACCGCGGTCACTCCGACCAGGTCGCCGTCGAGCGAGCCGCGGGCCACCGCTGCGGTGACGTCGGCTGCCGGATCGCGCACGGTGAAGAACGCCTGCATGGGCGCGGACAGCAGCAGGGAGCTGCCGGCGGGGGGCAGGTCCTGACCGAGGTAGCGGTAGGTGGCCAGCCACGCGGCGTCCGGGGTGTCGGTGCGGGTGGCGTCCAGGCCGTCGGGCAACGGCGTCGCCGGCTCGGCCAGCAGCCGCTCGGGCGTGCTGGTCAGGGTGTAGGCGCTGGTACCCGCCCCCGGGTGCCAGCCCGCGGCGTCCACGGCGGCGCGCAGCGCGAGCTGTTCGGCGCCGTCGCGGAGCTCGGGCAGGGCGGCCAGGGCCTCGACGGGTAGTGCGGTGGCCGGGCCGGCGACCGGGGCCGGGCAGTCCGCTGGAACCGGCAATGACATCCGCACCGGCAGCGACCGTGCGGTGTAGAAGGCGTGCACCCGTCGTAACGCCTCGCCCAGGTCGAGCCCATGGGTGGCCGGATTCCCCAGGGCGAGAACGGAATTGGCCCGCCCGGTGAATCCGTGGTGAGCGCGGAGCAGCCATGGCCCGAGCGGCTCGCAGTGGCTCGGCCGCCAGTGCGCCAGCTCGAGCCGTTCGAGCTCGGCCAGCGAGGCAGCCGACGTCCTGTTCACGACCCGGCCGCCCAGGCGCGCAGCTGAGCCTCGGTGCCGAAGAAGGTGTTGCGGTCGAGCCCGCCGCGGACGCCGGACTGCCACACCGTGGCCCGGGTCCAGCCGGCGGGCAGCGGCCCGGCCACGCCTTCGTGGTCGTACAGCCACAACGGGTTCGAGGCCGCCAGGGTGGTGTCGGACCCGGTGCACCGGTTCCACCAGTCGGCTCGGACGTAGATCAGCGCATCGCGTCCGGTCAGGGTGCGATAGGTCGTGGTGAAGCTGCGGATCCAGGCCCGCATGCGGGCGGGGGACAGGCCGTAGCAGGGATCGCCGCCGGCGGCGTCCCCGGTGTTCTTCTCGAGATCGAGAGCTCCGGGCAGGGTGCGACCGTCGGCGGTCCAGCCGCCCCCGGCGGCGAGGAAGGCCCGGGCCTGGGCTGCCCCGGTCGCGCCGAGGGGGCGGGCGTAGTGGTACGACCCGGTGAAGAGCCCCGCCGCACGTGCCCCGGCGCGTTGGGTGGCATGGTGCGGGCTGCGCCACGTCGTGCCCTCGCTGGCCTTGATCCACACGAACCGGACGCCGCTGCGGCGCTGGGCCGCCCACTCGACGTGGGGTTGGTAGGCCGAGACGTCGATGCCGGCCACGGTGGCGGTCCGCGTCGGTGTCGGGCTGGTCGGAGTCGGTGTCGGGCTCGACGTCCGGCTCGGTGTCGGGGTGGCGGCGAGGGACGTGCGGGCGGGGGCGGGCGTCGTCCCGGCACCGGCCGGCAGGAGGCTGCGCGCCGGAGGGGTGGGCGTCGCCTGGTCGCTGCAGCCCGCCGACAGGACGGCGATCACCATCGCGGCGCCGGCCACGAGGGGCCGTCGGGATGGGTGTCGACCGTCGCGGGGGCTTGCCGTCACGAGAGCCCATTCTGCCGGTTCGCCAGGGGCTCAATGGCCCCTGAGCTGCGGGAAGTCCCATGTTAGGGTTGATCTTTCGATTCGACAGCTGCCTCTCGGAGGGGTCGTCCATGCCCACCCCGGTCTCCCGGCCCGAGTCTCGGCCGGGTTCCGCCAGCGCGTTCTCGACCCTGCGCGGCCGCAACCTGCTGACCCTGGACGACGTCACGGGGGGCGAGATCCTCGAACTGGTCGAGCGGGCCGAGCTGCTGCGCCAGCGCCGCCGAGACGGCGCGAACGTGGCCACCCTGGCCGGCAGGGCCATCGCGTTGATCTTCCTCAAACCCTCCACCCGCACCCGGGCCGCCTTCATCGTGGCCGCCACCCAGACCGGTGCTCACGCCGAGGTGTTCACCCGCGACGACATCCGGTTCGGGGTCAAGGAGTCGACCAAGGACATCGCCCGCGTGCTGGGCCGGATGTTTGACGGGATCATGTTCCGCGGTTTCGAGCACGCCACCATCGCCGAGTTTGCCGCTCACGCCGGCGTCCCGGTGTGGAACGGCCTGTGCGAGCAGTACCACCCGACCCAGGTGCTCGCCGACCTGCAGACGCTGCGGCAGAACTTCGGCGAGCTGAGTGGCCTGCCCCTGACCTATGTCGGCGACGGCCGCAACAACATGGCGATCACCCTGGCCATCGCCGCCGCCAAGATCGGGCTCGACCTGCGCATCCTCGCGCCGCCCGAGCTGCACCCCGACCCCGAGCTGATCGCCGGGCTGCTGGCACGGCGCGAGAGCCCCGTGGGCGCCATCACCGTGACCGACGACTGGTCCACGGCGCTGGACGGCTCGGCGGCGCTGTACAGCGACGTCTGGGTGTCGATGGGCGAGGAGGACCAGACCGACGAGCGGATCGCCCTGTTGCGCGACTACAAGGTGACGGCCGCGATGATGGCGGCCACGCGGCGTCCGGATTCGATCTACCTGCACTGTCTGCCCGCCTTCCACGATCTGGACACCGAGGCGGCCCGAGCTCGGCCCGATCTGCGTGAGGTGGACGACGATGTGTTCGAGGGGCCGAACAGCCGCGTGTTCGACCAGGCCGAGAACCGGATGCACACCGCCAAGGCGGTCATGGAGCTGACCCTGCTCGGCTGATGTGGTGCGTGGCGTCTCACCCCTCGGTCAAGGTTGCCCGTCGACCGCGCGATACTTGCCCGGGACCGCGATACTTGACCCGCTGCCGGAACCGCCCGACTACGTGCGCGCGCAACGCACAGGAGGACCTACCGTGACCTACGTCATCGCCCTGCCGTGTGTCGACCTCAAGGACAAGGCCTGCATCGAGGAATGTCCGGTCGACTGCATCTACGAGGGCGAGCGATCGCTGTACATCCACCCGGACGAATGCGTCGACTGCGGTGCCTGTGAGCCGGTGTGCCCGGTCGAGGCCATCTACTACGAGGACGACACCCCGGAGCAGTGGAAGGAGGACTTCTACAAGGCCAACGTGGAGTTCTTCGACGACCTGGGTTCGCCCGGCGGCGCCGCCAAACTCGGCAAGATCGCCAAGGACCACCCGATCATCGCCGCGCTGCCGCCGCAGCAGACCGAAGGGCACTGAGCTGCGCTCGCTGCCCGACTTCCCGTGGGACCGGCTGGCACCGTTCGGTGACCTCGCCCGCCGGCACCCCGGGGGCATCATCGATGCCTCGATCGGTACGCCCGTCGACCCGACGCCGGCGGTGGCCCGCGAGGCGCTGATCGCGGCGTCCGATGCCCCGGGGTATCCGGCGACCTACGGCACGCCCGCACTGCGCGAGGCGGTCGCCGCCTGGTTCGCCCGGCGCCGCGGGGTGCCGGACGTCGACCCGGACGGTGTGCTGCCCACCATCGGCTCCAAGGAGCTGGTGGTGTGGCTGCCGACCCTGCTCGGGCTCGGCCCGGGCGATGTGGTGGTGTTCCCCGAGCGGGCCTACCCGAGTTACGACGTCGGGGCGCGGGTGGCCGGCGCGACGCCGTTGCCGGCCGACGGGGTGCTCTCGCCCGAGGCCTCGGCCGGGGTGAGGCTGATCTGGGTCAACTCGCCGTCCAACCCGACGGGTGCGGTGCTGGGTGTGGCCGAGCTGGCCGAGGTGGTCACCTGGGCGCGCTCGATCGGTGCCGTGGTGGCCAGTGACGAGTGCTACGCCGAGCTCGGCTGGGACGTGGCGGAGGTGCCGAGCATCCTGGACCCCCGGGTGTGTGGCGGGTCGCACGAGGGGCTGCTGGCGGTCTACTCGACGTCCAAGCAGTCGAATCTCGCCGGGTACCGGGCGGCGTTCGTGGCCGGGGACGTCGCGCTGGTGCAGCAGTTGCTCGAGATCCGCAAGCACGCGGGCATGATGATGCCCGCGCCGGTGCAGGCCGCGTTGACCGCTGTCCTGACGGACGACGCACACGTCGCCGAGCAGCGCGAGCGATACCGGGCGCGACGCGACCTGGCGCTGAAGGCGTTCACCGCGGCCGGGTTCCGGATCGAGCACTCGCAGGCCGGGCTCTACCTGTGGACGACGCGCGACGAGCCGTGCTGGGACACCGTGCGTTGGCTTGCCGAACGCGGCGTCCTGGTGGCGCCGGGGGAGTTCTACGGCGCAGCAGCCGCACGCCACGTGCGAGTGGCCCTGAGCATCACCGACGCGGACGCCGTCCAACTCCCCGCCCGCCTCACCTGAACCCAACCCGCCCCAACCCCAACCCGCTCATGCTCCGCGGGTGCCCCGTCATGCTCCGCGTGTGACGCATGACAACGTCGTCGCGGGGGCAAACCCGGTCACCTGCGGAGCATGAGCGGGTTGGGGGTGGGACGTCGTGGGGTCGGACGTCGTGGGGTCGGGTCAGTCGGGCGTGGGGAGTGGGATGAGCTTGACCACGGCGCCCAGGCCCTGGCGCAGCTCGCTGCGGCTGCCGTACTTGCGATCCAGCGCCGTCCGGATGCCGGAAACCTCGTCGCTGCTGTCGAGGGAGGCCTCGAGGGTGAACACCGCCACCGAGCCGTTGACCGGCACGCTGACCTGCTCATCCTGCAGGCGGCGGCGGAACAGCACGTCGATCAGGCGGCGCGAGGCGACGTAGATGACCTCATCGAGCTCGACGTACTGGACGTCGTAGCGCCGTCCGTCGCTGCTGGTGGTCAGGGGCAGGTGCCAGTACGAGTCCAGGGCGCGCGTCGTCCGGTGGCCCCAGATCACGTCGAACTGTTCGTCGACGAACCGCGCCAGGCCGGACATGATGCTGGTGTCGTAGTGCCGGACGTCGGTGCCCAGGTTCGTGCCCTGGGACAGGAACGAGCACAGCGCCCGCTGGTCGGTCAGGTAGAGCCGAGCCGGTGGCAGCAGTGAGTAGATGCGTACCGAGAAGCGTTGGGCCGCAGCGGAATCCAGCGAGTCGCGAAACGATTCGAGCTCGACCAGGGTGTCGGCGATCAGGGCCGCCACGTCGACCGAGGTGCCCAGGTCGTCCTGACGTTGTTCGGCGGCGTGGCTCATCGGGTCCATGGTGAGGATGCGCACCGAGGCGCCGGCGCGCAGAGCCGAGCGCGCGGCGTCCAGGAAGGGTTGGCGCCACGGCTGGTCCATGACATAGGGCCAGGCGCCCATGATCTTGACCGTGTGCCGGGCACCGGCGACACCGCTGATGAACTCGCGGTGCGGGAAGGCGGTGAGGATGCGCTCCTCGGGTCGGCGGGCGATCTCGATCAGCGGTTCGAGGACGACCGCCGTGAGGACGACGCCGACCACGGTTGCGCCGAGGTTGATCAGCAGGTCGCGCATCGCGCCCGCGGGCAACAGCACGGCCAGCACGATCAGCCCGGCGCCGAGCAGCACCAGCACGATCAGAGCGGTGACGTAGTGCGGCCGTTCGGCCAGTGTCCGCCGGAAACGTCGCACCATGGCGCAAACCTAACCATGCTCCGCAGGGGCGCGGGTATGGCCCTTTGACGACGTTGTCGACCGTCAGTAGCGGAGCATGAGGCGTCACCTGCGGAGCATGAGCGGGTTGGGCTCGGGGTGTGGCTCGGGGTGTGGCTCGGGGTGGGGCTACTTGACGGCGCCGGCGGTGAGGCCGCCGACGAGGTGCTTCTCGATCAGCATGAACAGGACGACGACCGGGACGACGGCGATCACCGAGGCGGCAAACATCTGGTCCCAGTGCTGCTCGTACCCGGTGACGTAGGCGCGGATGCCGACGGTCAGCGGCTTCTTGTCGTCGTCGATCATCAGGGTCAACGCGACCACGTACTCGTTCCAGGCGGCGATGAAGGTGAAGATCGTCGCGGTCACCAGGCCCGGGCGGGTCAGCGGCAACATGATCCGCCACAGTCGGGCGAACTGGCCCGCGCCGTCCAGTTCGGCGGCCTCCTCGACCTCCTTGGGGATGGAGGAGAAGAACGAGTTCAGGATCCAGATCGCGAACGCCAGGTTGAACGCCGCATTGGTCAGCACCAGTGCCCCATAGGTGTTGACCATGTTGAGCTCGAAGAACTCCCGGTAGATGCCGACCACGAGCGAGGTGGGCGAGAACATCTGGGTCACCAGCACCAGGATCAGGAACGCCGTCCGACCCGGGAACCGGTACCGCGCCGTGTAGTACGCCGCGGGCACCGCCACCAGCACCACGATCACCGTCGAGGCCACCGAGACCACCAGCGAGGTCTTCAGCCAGTTGAGGAACCGCTCGTCCCCGAGCACCTGGCCGTAGGTCGACCACTGCCACTCGCGCGGGAACAGTGACGGGGGAGTCGTCTTCACATCGGTGCTGGTGCGCAGTGAGTCGAGCACCATCACCAGGTAGGGCGCGAGGAAGGCCAGCGTGATCACGGCTCCGGCCAGACCCATGACCGGACGGCGCACCCGCCGCCAGAGCGGCGTCCGGGCTGTCGATGTGGTCGCCGCGGTCGGGTTCGTGCCGGTGGTGCTGACGGCCGGACTCATCGGGTCTCCTCCCGCCAGTCGACGACCTTCAGGTAGATCGCCACCACGACCAGGATCAGGGCGACGTTGAGCAGGCCTGCGGCAGCGGACATCCCGACGTCCTTCTCCTGGCTCTTGAAGGCCAGCTTGTACATGAAGGTGATCGTGGTGTCGTGAGCGAACCCGGGGTTGCGGTCGTTGAGGGTGTAGACGATGGGGAAGGAATTGAACACGTAGATGGTGTTCAACACCGTGGCCACCAGCATCGCCGGACGCAGCAACGGGAAGGTGATCAGGCGCCAGCCCTGCCAGGGTGAGGCGCCGTCGACGAGGGCGGCTTCGTGGAGGTCATCGGGAATGGCGTTGAGCCCGGCCACGAACACGAAGGTGGTGAACGGGATCGAGACGAACACCCCGACCACGATCATCGAGGCCAGGGTCCAGGAGTCGTCGCCGAGGAAGTCGATCGATTCCGAGATCACGCCGATCTTCTTCAGGGCCGCGTTGAGCAATCCGTAGTTGTAGTCGTAGAGCAGCACGAACAGCTGCGAGGTGATGAGCAGGGACGCCGCCCACGGCACGATGAGCGCCAGGCGGGCCACGCGTCGTCCGGGGAACTCCTTGCTCAGGAACTGGGCCAGCATCAGCGAGACCAGGATCGTCAGCCCGACCACCGCCACCACCCAGATCACGGTGTTGGTCAGCACCGTGCCCAAGGTGGGGTGCTCGAGTACCGCCCGGTAGTTGCGCCACCCCGCGCCACCTTGGCGTAACCCGGTGATGGAGAAGCGATTCAGCGAGGCCTGCACCAGGCGGACCGCGGGGAAGAGCACGACCCCCACGATCAGCGCGAGGGCCGGCCCGATCCACAGCAGTGCCTGCAGTGGACCGGACCGGCCGCGCGTGTTCATCGAGTGATCACCGTTGGATGACCGGGAACGTCAGCTCGTGGTCTCGGCGGTCTTCTGCAGCCCGTCGAGCACGGCCTTCGGGTCGCCGTTGGGCGCCGTGGCCGCACCGATGTTCTGCTGCACCGCGAGCTTGATCTTGTCCCAGGTCGGGTCGTCGGTCGGGGTGAGGTGAATGTTGGGCAGGGTGTCGAGGTAGACCTTCAGCTTCGGGTCGGAGGCGAACACCTCGAGACCGCTCTTGGTGACCGGCAGGAAGCCCTCCTTCTTGATGAAGGTGTTGACCTGGTCCTTCTGGTAGTACAGGTCGTAGAAGGCCTTGACCGCCTCCTGGTTACCGGGCTTCTTGAAGGCCATCAGGTAGTCGGTGACACCGAAGGTCTGCGGCGCGCCGCCGTCCTTGGTCGGCATCGGGGCCACGCCGTAGTTGACCTTCTTGTCGGCGTCGAGCGCGCCGGCGAGCGGCGAGAACCCGACCACCATGCCGGCCTTACCGGACTTGAACAGGTCGAAGGCGTCGGCGCGGTTGGTCTTGCCGGGGTTGTTCTGGGTGACCTTGTCCTCGACGGCCAGCTTCTTCAAGAAGGTCAGCGTCTCGACGTTCTTCGCCGAGTTGATCGTCCACTTGCCGTCGGCCTTCCAGTCGCCGCCGTTGTTGAACGTCCAGATCGAGAACTCGCCCTGGGCCTCCTCCGGGCCGAGCGGCATCGCGTACCCGACGGTGCCGTTGCCCAGCGCGGTGATCTTCTTGGCGTCGTCCTCGAACTCGGCCCAGGTCTTCGGCGGGGCGGCGATGCCGGCCTTGGCGAACAGGTCCTTGTTGTAGAAGAACGCCCGCGCGCTGGACAGGTCCGGCATGCCGTAGAGCTTGCCCTGGTAGGTCCCGGACTTCACGAACGCGTCGAGCAGATCTCCCTTGGCGGCATCCGACAGGACGTCGTCGGCCGACCAGAGCAGGCCGTCCTTGGCGTAGGAGGCGTAGACGTTGAGGTTCAGGATGTCCGGCGGCTGGTTGTTCTGCACCATCGTCGAGGAGGTCTGGTCGATGCTGTCCCAGCTGACCACCTGCACCTCGAGCGTGGTGCCGGTCTTGGCCTTGTAGGCGGTGGCGAACGCGTCCCAGAAGGCCTTCGTGTTGTCCTTGCTGTACTCCGCGGCGACGATCTTGATCGAGCTGACCTTGGCCGCGGAGCCGCTCGCGTCGGCGCTGGCGCCACCGGCCGACGAGGCGCCGGTGCCCCCGCCGCAGGCCGTGAGCCCGAGTGCGGCCGCTGCGCCGAGTGCCAACAGCGCGGATCTGCGTGTGGTCATGAGGAGAGCCTCCTGGCGAGATCGAGAGATCGGATCGTCCAGCAACCTAGCGTGAAGGCACGACCTGCCCGAAGGACGGCAACCGATTCGTTACGCACCCGCGCAGTTCGGCTGCGCGTTCCTCGCCCGCTCATGCTCCGCAGGTGACGGGACGTCGTCCGATGACAACGTTTGCGAGCGTCACCGGCGGAGCATCGCGCGGTTTCTGCGGAGCATGAGCGGGTTGGGGAGAGGGTTGGGGGTGGATCAGGGGGTGAGGAGGGTGTGGGTGCGGGGTTGGCCCACCGCCAGCAGCAGGGTGGGCAGTCGGGGGCCGGTGTCGCGGCCGACCAGCAGCTCGTAGAGCAGGGCGAAGAAGGCGCGCTGGGCGACCTTCAGCTCCGGGGTGGGCTTGACGTCGGGGGCCAGGCCCAACTGCTGCTTGGGGACGCCGTAGACCAGAGTGGTCAGTCCATCGAGCGACCAGTGGTCGGCCAGACCGTCCAGCAGCAGCCGCAACCCGGCGCGCTGGGTCTCGTCGAGTTCGGCCAGGCGCGCGGCGTCCGGGGTGGTGCGCACCTGGGTGCGCTGGTCGGCGGGCAGCGTGGCCACCCACCGCTCGACGCAATCCAACCGGGGCCGGACGTCGTCCAGGCTCGCCACCGGGTCGGCCGGGTCCAGGTCGGCCAGGATCCGCAGCGTCTGGGCGTCGTCCCCGGTGGTGATGTCGACGATCGAGGCCAGGGTGCGGTAGGCCACCGGGCGCGGCGTCTGCGGCAGCACGCCGGCGCTCTGGGTCGAGCGGGCGCGATGGTAGGACGCCGTGTCGGCGGGGCTCGCGGTACCGGCGGACACCTTGCGGCCCAACGCATCCCACTCGTCGTAGAGCCGGGCGATCTCGGCGTCGAACGAGACGTTGAACGCCTGGTTCGGCCGACGGCGGGCGTACAGCCAGCGCAGCAGCGAGGGCTCCATGAGCTCGAGGGCGTCCATCGCGGTGGGCACCCCGCCCTTGGAGCTGCTCATCTTGGCCATGCCACTGATGCCGACGAAGGCGTAGCGCGGCCCGATCGGCCCCGGGGCACCGAAGATCTCGCTGACCAGCTCGGTGCCGACGGTGAACGAGGACCCCGGGCTGGTGTGGTCCACCCCGGACGGCTCGAAGGCCACCCCCTCGTAGGCCCAGCGCATCGGCCAGTCGACCTTCCAGACCAGCTTGCCGCGGGTGAACTCGGCCAGCTTCACCGACTCGTGGTGACCGCACGCTGCGCACGTGTAGCCGAGCTCGGTGGTCTCGTCGTCGTAGGCGGTGACGGTGGTGAGGTCCTTGTCGCACACCGTGCAGTACGGCTTGTAGGGGTGATAACCCGACGCGCCGGCGCCGTCGTCCTCGGCTGCCGCGCCCGATCCCTCGGCGGCGACCCGCGCGTTCTCGTCGGCATCGTCGGTGGTCTCGGTCGTGCCCGCAGCCGGGGCGGCCTTCTTGGTGCGGTATCGACCCAGGACGGCGTCGATCCGCTGCCGCTCGCGCATCGCCAGCAGGATCTGGTCGCGGTAGTCGCCCGCGGTGTACTTGGTGGTCTGGCTGAGCTGGTGCACCTCGATACCCATGCGGGCCAACGCCTCGAGCATCGGCGCCTTGAAGTGCTCGGCCCAGTTCGCGTGCGCGCTGCCGGGCGGTGCCGGGATCGCCGTCAGCGGTCGTCCGATGTGTTCGTTCCAGCTCTCGTCGACCCCGGGGATGCCGAACGGTACCTTGCGGAAGCGGTCGTAGTCGTCCCACGACAACAGATGGACGACGTCGCGCCCGCGTCGGCGGATCTCGTCGGCCACCAGGTGCGGCGTCATGATCTCGCGCAGGTTGCCCAGGTGGATCGGGCCGGACGGACTCACCCCGGAGGCGCAGATGATCGGCTTGCCGGCCAGGGTCGGGTCGGCGGCGAGACGGCGGTCGGCCTCGGCGATGACCTCGTCGGCGAACCGGGCCACCCAGTCGCTGCGCATGCTCGCGTCGAGCTCGTCGGCTGGGTCGGTCGCTGGGTCGGTCGCTGGGTCGGTCGGGGTGCTGGTCTCCACGAGACACGATTCTCGCATCGATGCGCCGGTGCTCCGGCTGTCAGGGTGGGGCGTCGACCTGCCGATGGGTGCGCAGGCGGCACACCCGGCGGGAACCGATCTTCGCTGGTGATCGTCGGACGGCTTGTCTACCCGGCGGATGCCGGTGCGGAGCGGAGGATGAGTCCGGTGGCGGACACCAAGGACGGCGACAAGGACAGCGACACCGGGACAGCCGATGGCGGGACGTCGAAGGACGCCACGCGGCCGCACGGCAAGGCGCTCGCGCGGTCGATGCCCCGGGTGAGGGGCCGGGCGATCATCGGCGTGCTCGTGGTGGCGGGGTTGGCGGCGCTCTTGCCCACCGCGGTGACCAAGACCGCTGGTGGTGAGGTGGCGGTGATCCGGAACGGCGGTCCGTTGAACAACAACCGGATCCGCCAGATCGTGCCGCCCGCCTCGGGGGTGACCTGGATCGGGTTCTTCTCCCAGAAGCACCCCTACCCGGCCCAGCAGCGCTTCTACACCATCACCGGTGACAGCACGCGAGGTGATCGCACCGGTGTGGACGTCGAGAACCTGCCGACCGCGGACGGCGTCGAGGTGGGCGTCGAGGGCACCGTGTACTTCCAGCTGAGCGCGGATCCGGAGGCGCTGAAGGCCTTCGACGACAAGTACGGCACCCGCAGGTACCGCGGCGCGGACGGCGAGTTCCGGTATGCCTGGGACAGTGACGAGGGCTGGGCGACCTTCCTCGACCAGATCGTGCGCCCGGTGATCAGCAACGCGTTGCGTGAGCAGATCGGGTCGGTGCAGTGCTCGGAGCTGCAGGCCTCCTGTGCCCTCGTGCAGAACGGCGGCAGTCTGCAGGCAGTCAACGCCTCGGCGGGCAAGAGCAACCTGAAGATCTCCAAGATCCAGGACGAGATCAACAAGACGTTGGCGGTCGACTTCGACGCCACCCTGGGTGGGGCGTTCATCACCAACGTTCGGTTCAACCTCGCCAAGATCACCCTGCCGGCAGCCGTGCAGGAGGCCATCAACAAGTCGCAGGCAGCTTTCGCGGCGGTGACCGAGGCTCAGGCCAAGGTCAAGCAGGCCGAGGCTGAGGCGGCAGCCAACAAGGCGCGTCAGGCCGGGTACGAGAACTGCCCGGCCTGCGCCCAGATCGACATGCTCAAGGCGATCCCGCCGAGCGTGACGACGTTCGCCCCGGGCACCGGATTCGCCGTGACCGCACCCGCGCCGGCCCCGACCAAGTAGGGGCCCCGACCCGTCCACCACCCCGTGATCATGCAATTCGTGCACGTTTTGTGCACGGATTGCATGATCACGGGGTGGTGGACGGCCTGAGCAGATGACGTACGTCGCAACCCGTTGCACCCTGGTAGGGGTGGCACACGGGGAGGGCGCGCATGGCTCGACATCGAGCGGATCCGCCTGCCCCGCGCCCCCGCGACGCCCTGCCCCGCCACCGGTTCACGCCCCGTCCCCCGAGGCACCGTGCTCGGTCGGTCGCTTCCTGGGCGATCAGCGGCGCCGTCCTGCTGGCCTGCGTCGCCGCACTGTCGGCCGCCGGGGCCGGCGGGGCGAGCCGGGACGACGTGCGCACCAGTTTGGAGTCGGCGGCCACGCCGCCACTCACGCAGGCCGCACCACCCGTCGACCTGGAACGTCTGGCGCGCTACGCCACCGAGCTCGCCTCGTCGTCTGGGCCGGTGCCATCGACAACATCGGTGACGTCGACGATGGCGCCCACCACGCGCCCGGCCCCGCTGCGCACGCACGAGAGCAGCGACCCGGTACCCGCCGGCCGCATCGTGTCGCCGGGCCTTCCCGCCGGGGCGCTGGCCGCGTATCGCAGCGCCGCGGACCGGCTGGCCCGCACCGATCCGGGCTGTCACCTGCCCTGGAGCCTGCTGGCCGCGATCGGCACCGTGGAGTCGGACAACGGCCGTTTCGGCGGCGCCGTGCTCGGGCCGGACGGCGTCGTGCGTCCGCCCATCATCGGCATCCGGCTGGACGGCGGCCGGCCCGGCACCACGCGGGTGATGGACACCGACCGCGGTCGCCTCGACGGTGACCCGGTGTTCGACCGCGCGGTCGGCCCGATGCAGTTCCTGCCGGGCACCTGGGCCGGATTCGCGCGCTCGGCCGATCCGGGCCGCACACCCGACCCCCAGAACCTGCGGGACGCCGCGCTGACCGCGGCCGCCTACCTCTGCCATGGCGGCGCCGACCTCGCCGACCCGGTCGGGCTGCGCTCGGCCGTGCTGCGCTACAACAACTCGGTTGCCTACGCCGACACCGTGATCCGGCTCGCGGCGGCGTTTGCCTCCGGGCAGGTGCCGATCGGTCCGCCGGCCGTTGCCGCGAGTCCCACCGGTCGGCCCAGCCCCACGCCATCGCCGTCGCCATCCAACTCGCCATCCAGCTCGCCGACGCCGACGCCCTCGCCGGCGTCCTCACCGAGTCCGTCCTCGAGTCCGTCCTCGAGTCCGTCATCAACCAGTCCGTCCGTGAGCCTCTCCGCGAGCCTCTCCGTGAGCCCGTCCGCAACGCCCTCCGACTCTGCCGACTCTGCGACGACCGACACGACCCCGACCGACTCCACTCCGACGGACTCGACCCTCACGGACTCCGCCCCGACCGACGTCGGCCAGACCGACGTCACACCGACCGACGTCACACCGACCGACGTCAGCCCAACCGACTGAGGGGCGATTCCTGCGGCGCGGTGTGCTCGGATTGCCTGATCACCGCGGTCGTGCCGCGCCACCCGACTCAGCCGCCCGCGGCCACCCGGACGATCACGCTGCCGGTCGAGGGAGCGCCGGCGAAGCTGGTCCACCCGTCCTGCGAGTGATCGCGCCGCCACTGCCGACCGCCCACCTCGACCGCCACCACGTGCAGTCCGTCGGCCCGGGCCACCGCCCAGTGCGCCAGCGCCCACGACATCCGCGTGGCCTCTGCCCCCGTCAGGACGAAGCGCACCGCGGTGCCGTCCTCGGCCCCGGCGGAGGCACCGGTGCGGCCGGTCTCGGCGGCCGACGCCGTGGCCACCGAGGCGGCTCGGGGCGTCAGCCCCGCGGCCCCCACCTGCTCGCGGGAGAGGTTCTCGGGGTCGCGCAGCTTGCAGGTCAGCGCAGCCTGCGAGTACCCACTCAACGCCGACGCGAACGCCCGGGCCTCGGTCTCGTGCGCGGCGTACGCCGACGGGAACGCCGACCGCTGCACCTTCTGCGCCGCCTTGGTGATCGGCAGGCTCTGATATCCCTCGATCTTGACCAGCACGTCGTAGAAGGCGTTGGTGGCATAGACCGGGTCCATGATCTGCTCGGCGGTGCCCCACCCTTGCGAGGGGCGCTGCTGGAACAGGCCGAGCGAGTCCCGGTCGCCGTAGTCGATGTTGCGCAGCTTGGATTCCTGCAGCGCCGTGGCGATCCCGATGGTGGCCGCCCGGCCGGGCAGGCCTCGATCCACCGCCACCGCGGCGATCACGGCGGCGTTGCCGGACTGCTCGGGGTCGAGCACTGCGGTCGTGCCCAGCGCCGTGGCCGAGCAGCCGGGCAGCAGGGTCAGCCGATCCAGCACGCCGCGCAGCCACACCCAGCCCGCGCCGAGGACCAGGACGACCACCACCAGGACCGCGAGGGTCCGCAGCCACCGACTCATGCGTTGGCGTGCAGGGCAGCGTTGAGTTCGACCGTCTTCCCTTCGCGTGGAACGGCTTCGACCCCACCGGTGAGGGAGTTGCGGCGGAACAACAGACCGCTGGCGCCTGACAGCTCGACCGCCTTCACGGCCTGCCCGCCGGGCAGCAGGGTCAGCTTGGTACCGGCCGTGACGTACAGGCCGGCCTCGACCACGCAGTCGTCGCCCAGGCTGATGCCGATGCCGGCATTGGCGCCGAGCAGGCAGCGCCGTCCGATCGAGATCACCTCGGTGCCCCCACCGGACAGGGTGCCCATGATCGAGGCGCCACCGCCGACGTCCGAGCCGTCACCGACCACCACGCCGGCCGAGATGCGCCCCTCGACCATCGAGACGCCCAGGGTGCCGGCGTTGAAGTTCACGAATCCCTCGTGCATCACCGTGGTGCCCTCGGCCAGGTGGGCGCCGAGGCGCACCCGATCGGCGTCGGCGATGCGGATGCCCGTGGGCACGACGTAGTCGGTCATCCGGGGGAACTTGTCGACCCCCAGCACCACCACCGGTCCGGTCGTGGCGAGCCGCGCCCGGGTCAGCTCGAAGCCCTCGACGGCACACGGGCCGCGGTTGGTCCACACCACGTTGGTCAGCACCCCGAAGATGCCGGCCATGGCCAGGGCGTGCGGGGCGACCAGCCGGTGTGACAGCAGGTGCAGCCGCAGGTAGGCATCGCTCACGTCGGCGGGTGCGGCGTCCAGGTCGATGACCGTGGTCACCACGCGTCGCTCGACCCCCCGCGCGGCGTCGGCGCCGGCGAGCGCCACCAGTTCGGCGGGTGCGGGGGAGCCGTCCGGCTCGCCCAGGCGGGGTGCCGGGTACCAGGTGTCGAGCACCACCTCGGGCCCGGTGCCGCCGACGGCGACGGTGGCCAGGCCGTGCGCCCACGCGGCGCGATGAGTGGCGGAGGGGGTCGCGGACGCGGTCATGCCGCAAGCCTATGCGGCGTCCGACAGTGCCTGCGTCGGCTCGTGGCGGCGCGGCGGCTCGCGGCCGCTCCCACTAGCCTTCGCGCATGCAACAGATGGCGAGCGAGCTGGCCTCGCAGGTGCGCGACGTCGTCGGGCTGACCCGGGCGATCTGTGACGTCGAGTCGGTGAGCGGCAACGAAGGCCCCCTGGCCGACGCGGTCGAGGCGGTGCTGCGCGAGGCCGGCCACCTCGAGGTGCTGCGGGACGGCGACGCCGTGGTGGCGCGCACCCACCTGGGCCGGCCCGAGCGGGTGGTGCTCGCCGGCCACCTCGACACGGTGCCGTTGGCGAAGCGCCCGGACGGCACGCCGAACCTGCCGGTGCGCATCCTCGACGAGAACGGCGAGGCCGTGCTGCACGGCCGCGGCACGGTCGACATGAAGGGCGGGGTCGCCGTCCAGCTGCACCTGGCGGTCACGCTCACCGAACCGGCGCGCGACGTCACCTACGTCTTCTACGACAACGAAGAGGTGGACGCCGCCCGCAACGGCTTGCTGCGGCTGGCCGAGCGCCACCCGGACTGGATCGCCGGCGACTTCGCCGTGCTGCTCGAACCGACCGACGGCACCGTCGAGGGTGGCTGCCAGGGCACCATGCGCGTCGAGGTCACCACCCACGGCGTGGCCAGCCACTCGGCCCGATCCTGGATGGGACACAACGCGATCCACGACGCCGGGCGGGTGTTGTCGCGGCTGGCGTCCTACCTGCCCCGCGAGGTGACGATCGACGGTCTGACCTACCGCGAGGGGCTCAACGCGGTGGCGATCCACGGGGGCATCGCGGGCAACGTGATCCCCGACCACTGCCTGGTGACGGTCAACTACCGGTTCGCGCCGGACCGGCGGGTGGCGGACGCGCAGGCCCACCTGCGCGAGGTGTTCGACGGCTTCGAGGTCGCCGTCGTCGATGCCGCGGACGGCGCGCTGCCGGGCCTGGGTCACCCGGCGGCCGCCGCGTTCGTCGCCGCGATCGGTCAGCCGCCCAAGCCCAAGTTCGGCTGGACGGACGTCGCCCGGTTCACCGGGCTGGGCGTCCCGGCGGTGAACTTCGGGCCGGGCGATCCGCTGCTGGCCCACCGGGACGACGAACGCTGCCCCGCGGCTCAGCTCACCGCCTGCGCCGACGCCCTACGGCGCTGGCTGACCCCGCCGCCAGGCTGACCGCCAACCCCACCAGCGCGGTCAGGGTCAACCCGCCCTGCCAGCCCGCCTGATCGATGGCGAAACCGGCCACCGGAGCGCCGAGCGCGCTGCCGGCCGTGGTGGCCCCGGATTGCCAGCCCATCGCCTCACCGCGCCGGGCCAGCGGCACCACCCGACTGAGCTCGTCGACGGTGGCGGTCAGCGTGGGCGCGCAGAACAGCCCGGCCAGCACCATCAGGGCACCGAACACGACCGGACCGTCGGCCAACGCCGCGGGCAGGGTGGTCAGCGCCAGGCCGGCGAGCAGCCAGACCGGTGACATCCGCCGGTGCAGGCCGCCGTAGATCACCCCACCGATCGCCGACCCGGCACCCCACAGGGTCAGCATCAGCCCGATCGAGGCGGGGTGACCCATGGCGCGCAGGGCGGCCACGATGCTCAGGTCGCTGCCCACCAGCAGCAGCACCGTCGCGGTGCTGATCCCGAGCATGGCGGGCACCGGAGCGGTCAGCCACAGCGGTCGGACCCGTCGCGGGTCGGCGGGGGCCGATCCCTCGGTGATCTCGGCAGCCTCGGTGGCCTTGGTCGACGTGGCCGCCGCGGCGACCTCGGGGCCATCGGTCTCGTCCTCGTGCTGCAGGGAGGGGTTGGCCCACCACAACGCGAGCCCGCCCGCCCAGGCGCCGAGTTGGCAGCCCAGCAGCACCCAGGTCGTCGGCCACCAGGTCAGCAGCAACACCCCGAGTGCCGGGCCGATCATGAACGACACCTCGAGAGCGACCGACTCGAGCGAGAGCACGGCGGTGCGCTGGTCGAGCGGGGTGGCGGCCATCATCATCTGGCGGGTGATCGAGAACGCCGGGATGCCGTACAACCCGGCCAGGGCGACCACCGGCACCAGGGCCTCGAACGGCAGGAACGGTGCCGCGCTCCAGCACACCAGGTTCACCGCCAGGCACGGGGCCAGCATGCGGCGCAGTCCTCGCCGGTCCAGCAGCCGGCCGCGCCACGGGCCACTGATGCCCAGCGCGATCGTCGCGGCCATCGTCACCACGCCTGCGGCGCCATAGCTGCGGTGCAGCGCGCCGACCACGTGCAGGGTGAGGACGACGTTGGCCGCCCACATCGGGGTGCGGATCGCCAGGCCGAGCCAGAGTGCCCGGCGAACCCCGGGCACCGCGAGCAACGGCCGATATCGGGCCAGGATCACCGGTGTGTCAGTCGCGCGGTGTGGCAGACCGCGACGAGCCGGACGAGCCGGACGAGCCGGACGAGGATGCCGCGGCCGTGCTCTGGCCGGTGGACAGGTCGATCACCGCAGCGCGCCGACCGCTCCGCCGCACCGGGCGGACCTCGGCCGTGGTGGCCTCGGGCGGCTCGTCGTCCGGCACGTCACCCAGGGCGTGCCGGGCCCGCAGATCGCCGCCACGTGCCGCGGTGGGCGGGGGATTGGTCCCGGCCGTCGACGAGGGTGCCTCGCGCAGGTCGAGAACCTCGGTGGGTGGCGGTGCGGCGGCCCCGGCCGTCGACGAGGGCGCGGTCGCCGCCTTGCTGCGTGGCGTCTTGGTCGTGCCCCTCTCGGGGGTCGCGCGCTTACGCGGTCTGGCCGAGGTCGGTTTGGTGCGCTCGCGCGGCGGTGCGACCTCGGCGGACTCGGGGGCCTCCTCCGGCATGGCCCCGATCGCGTCGGGCATCACCGAGCCGGGGGCGGGCAGGCTCACCCGGCTGCGGCGCTTGGCCTCGAGCAGTGCCTCGTCGGCACGGCGGAACAGTCGCTCGGCATCGGCGGCCGGGCGGCGTCCGGTCAGGGCGTACAGCGCCGCGCAGCCGGTGGTGACCCGCACGCGCAGTCCCGAGGCCACGGTGTCCCAGGGCAGGGTGTGGATCGCCCGCGACATCCGTCGGGCGGCCTTGGTCGCCTCGGCGTCGCCGGCCCCCGGCAGCAGGACGACGAACTCGTCGCCGCCGTAGCGCACCAGCCGGTCGCCGGGGCCGACCTGTTCGCTGAGGGTGCGGGCCACCTGCCGCAACACCTCGTCGCCGACCAGGTGGGTGAAGGTGTCGTTGACCTGTTTGAAGTCGTCGAGATCGACCAGCACCATCGCGACCGGCAACTGCGTGAACCGCAGCATGGCGGCCATCTCCTCATCGAGGGCGCGGCGGTTGCCGACCCCGGTGAGGGCATCGGTGCGGCTCTCGGTGACCAGCAGCTGGTGTTCCATGGCCTGGCGGGCGGTCTCGCCGGCCAACTCCATGCCCTGCCAGCTGAGCCGGACCAGCAGGTCGGTCAGCCGGGTGGTGGGGCGATTGAGATCGCCGCGGGCCTCACGCTCGAGCCAGAGCCGTTCCCGGGCGCGACACACCTCGAGCACGATGTTGGGCAGCGAGCCGAACTGCCGGGAGACGCTCTCGTCCAGGCTGCGCGCGGTGGCGTGGGAGCCGACCAGGGTGTGGGCGTGCAGGGCCGCCACGACCAGCAGCTGGGACTCGGGGGCCTGCAGGCCGAGGGGTTCGCCGAACGCGTCCGAGCCGAGCAGCTTGAGGGCCTCGGTGGGCTGGCCGCGGTAACTGGCGGACAGGGCGCGTACACCGTTGGCGACCCGGCGCAGCGGCTCGGGCACCGGGCTCACCCCGAGCGCGATCACCCGCTCGGCGATCTGGACGGCGCGATCGAGCAGCCGTGGCTCGGGGTCGGTGGCCCCGCGGGCCACCGGCTCCAGTGCCCGCGCGGCCAACTCGGCAGCCCAGGTTGCCCAGTGGGTGGCCTGGTCGAGGGGCTCGTGACCGCTGATGGTGGCCTCGAGCAGCGAGCGGGCGTCGTCCGCGCGATCGAACAGGCGGATGCGGGCGAAGGCCGCGGCGGCGGCGTCCAGCAACCGGAACCCGGCGATCGAGGTCAGCTCGTCGGTGAGGGCATCGAGATGGATGCGGGCCAGGTCGCCCATGGCGGCGCCGGCCTCGCCGCTCTCGAGTCGGGTCCGGGCGCGCATCGCGCAGGCCATCGCCACCCAGACCGGCAGCTGGCGTTCGGCGGCGGCGCTCTCGAGCATGGTCCAGGCAGCGACCACCTCGGCCTTGTTGGCCCCCGCCAGTCGCATCAGGAAGGCCCGCGCGTACAAGCCGAGGGGCCAGGCCTCGTGGTCGGCGTGCCGCTGCAATCCGGGCAGGTACTGCTCGAGTTCGGCCAGCGCGGCGACCGGGTCCCCGAAGCGTCCTTGGACGAGCAGCCGCTCGGTCTCGATCACCTCGTTGCGGGGGCGATTGGCGGGTCGTCCCCCGCCCGCCCGCGGTGTCGCGGCGCGCGCAGGCTCGGGTGCCGACACACCGGCTCCGCCCGAGGAGTCCGCCCGCCAACTCTGCACGGACGAACAGTAGCGCGCTGTGACAGTTTGCCGTGGTGAGCCAGTCGCGTCCGACCCGGATGGGGGAGGGCCGCCGTGCCAAAGTGAGCGCATGACCGAACAACGCACCTCCGCTCGCAGCGCTGCGTACTACAAAGGCCCCATCACGCTGCGTGGATCTCAGGTGCCGGCGACGACAGCCGATCAGCGACTGCTCGATCAGCGGGGACCCACCTCCTGGTTGCACCAGGACCCCTGGCGGGTGATGCGTATCCAGGCCGAGTTCGTCGAGGGCTTCGGGGCGTTGGCCGAGCTCGGCCCCGCGATCAGCGTGTTCGGGTCGGCGCGCACCCCGCGCGAGCACCCCAACTACGCCCTCGGGCAGTTGGTGGGACGACGGCTGGCCGAGTCCGGATACGCCGTGATCACCGGCGGCGGTCCCGGTGCCATGGAGGCCGCGAACAAGGGTGCGATCGAGGGCGGCGGTGTCTCGGTGGGCCTGGGCATCGAGCTGCCTCGCGAGCAGGGCATGAACGAGTGGGTCGACCTGGGCGTGCACTTCCGCTACTTCTTCGCGCGCAAGACCATGTTCGTGAAGTACGCCACCGGCTTCATCGTGTTGCCCGGTGGGTTCGGCACCTTCGACGAGCTGTTCGAGGCACTGACGCTGGTGCAGACCCACAAGGTGACCTCGTTCCCGATCGTGCTGATGGGTTCGGCCTACTGGGGTGGATTGATCAGCTGGATCCGCGAGGTCGTGGCGGCCGAGGGAATGATCTCGCCCGGTGACCTCGACCTGCTGACCCTGACCGACGACGTCGACGAGGCGATCGAGACCGTGCGCCGGTTCGCCGACCCCCTGGACTGAGGGAGATCACGGACCCGCAACTCGGTGGACCAGCAGTTGGTGGATCGACCGCACGACGATGGCGACCACTTTCACGCACGGCGATCTTCACTGAGGGGTCTGGGGACGGCGTGAAGATCGCTGTGTGTGGATGTGGTCGCCACCCGTCCCTCGGCTCGGCACTCTTCTGGGGTGGTGAGCACTGTCCTGGGGTCGGAGCCACTGAGCTCGGGGTGAAACGGGGCAACAGTGACCCAGTCAGGGCAACAGTGAAACGCCAGGGGCGTGCGGCGTCGTGCGGTGACCCGGTCCGCCGCGGGGGTGATCACAGGCGGTGCACAGCGGCTGCCTGTGGACGGCCCGGGATCGTCGGCGCACACTGCAGGGATGCGCGTCAGTCCGATTCCGCGGCGCGGCGACATCGTCGTCGGGCGGGACGCGCGCGGCCGGGCGCTGCGGGTCAGCAGCCACCCCGAGCAGAACCGGGTCGTGCTGAGCATCTGGCAGGACGACACGTGCGTGGGAACCGTGCGGGTGTCGGGGCAGGATCTGCCCGAGCTGCTGCGATCGCTGAGCCAGGCCCTGGTCGACCTCGATCAGGCCTCGCGCCACGATCTGGGTCTCGACGTCGGCTGACGGTGGCAGGCAGCGCGCTCGGCGATCGGTCGGCGCCATCGGGAATCGGATCACCTCGGTGGCAGTTGTCCGCGGCATGACAACCCCGATCCAGGTCGAGATCTGGTCCGACGTCGTGTGCCCGTGGTGCTACATCGGCAAGCGGCGGTTCGAGGCCGCACTGGCCGGCTTCGCCCATCGGGACGACGTCGAGGTGATCTACCGCTCGTTCCAACTCGACCCCTCGGCCCCCAGGCCGGGCGACGGCCGGCCCCGCCCACGCACCGTCGAGTACCTGGCCGGCAAGTACGGCACCGGTGAGCCGGCCGCTCGGATCGCCCAGGCCGAGCAGATGGTGGCGCAGGTCGACGCGATCGCGGCCGCCGACGGCCTGACCTACGACCAGAGTGCCGCGGTACTCACCAACACCATCGATGCGCACCGGCTGCTGCACGCCGCATTGGCCCACGGCGGTCCGGCGGTGCAGTCGGCCCTGAAGGAAGCCCTGCTCGCGGCCCACTTCACCCACCGGCAGGACATCGGGGACGTCGAGACCCTGGTGCGGCTGGCCGTCGAGGCCGGCCTGCCCGAGACCCTGGCCCGCGACGTCCTGGCCGGTGACCGCCATGCGGACGCAGTGCGGGCCGACCAGGACATGGCGCGCTCGTTGGGTGTCAGCGGCGTCCCGTTCTTCGTCGTCGACCGTCGCTACGGCGTCAGCGGGGCACAGCCGGTGGAGGCCTTCGCCGACGTGCTGACGCGAGCCCGTGCCGAGGCAGCGCAGGCCGAGGTGGGTTGAACGGGCGCGATCCGGTGAACGGGCAGGTTGCCGCCCGCCGACTCAGGCCCGCAGGGCCTGGGCCAGCTGCCGGAAGTCCGACACCAGCACCGCCATCTCGTCGTCGGTGTGCGCCAACGACACCAGCCACTGCTCGTCGAGCCCGGGCGGGGTGAGGATGTTGCGGTTGACGCCCCACAGCCACGACAACTCGGCCACGCGGAAGTCGGTGGCCTTGTAGTCGCGGTAGTTGCGCACCGGGGTGGTCGACCACGTGATGCAGCCCTTCAGGCCGAGCCCGACGGTGTGCGCCGGCAGCTCGAACTCGGTGATGACCTCGTCGATCGCGTCCAGGGTGCGCACGTTGATGCCTTCGGCGGCCGCCAGTGCCTCATGGGTGCAGATCTCGTCGACGGCCCGAGCGGCGGCCATCACCAGCGGGTTGCCGTTGTACGTGCCGAAGTGCGCCATCCGCCCGTCGACCACGACCTGCATGACCTCGCGGCGTCCGCCGAACGCCGCCAGCGGCAGCCCGCCGCCGATGCTCTTGGCGAGGGTGATCAGATCGGGCCGGACGCCGAGTCGCTGGGACGCGCCGGCATAGCCCGCGGTCAGTCCGGTCTTGACCTCGTCGAAGATCAGCAGGACGCCGCTGGCGTCGCAGGCCGCCCGGACCCCGGCGAGGTAGCCCTCGTCCGGCACCACGATCGCGAGGTTCTCGAGCACCGGCTCCATGACGACACAGGCGATGTCGCGACCGTGCTCGGCCAGGATCGTCTGGAGCCGCGGCAGGTCGTTGTAGGGCACGACGTGCACCGTGCCGGCCTCGACGTCGAAGGGAACCTGCGGCGTCGGGGCGTCGGCGGGGCCGATCTCGTCCAGGCCCGGCTTGACCGACACCTGCAGCGGGTCGTAGCCGCCGTGGTAGCCGCCCTCGATCTTGATGATCGCCTTGCGCTGGGTGTACGCGCGAGCCGCGCGGACGGCGTACATCAGCGACTCGGTACCGGACTGGGTGAAGCGCAGCAGGTCGAGCCCGAAGCGCTGCTGGAAGAGCTCGGCGACCTCGGTCGCGGTGGGCGAGGGGGTGACGAACAGCGTGCCGACCGACTCGAGCGCGTGCCGAACATGCTCGACCACGACCGGGTTGAGGTGGCCGACCATCATGGCGCCGAAACCCATCGACAGGTCGAGCAGTCGGCGGCCGTCGACGTCGGTCAGCCAGGCGCCGCGCGCCGAGGCGATCGAGATCGGGTACGGGTCCCAGTGCTGGAACGAGGAGGTGACCCCGAGCGGGAGGGACTTGCTGGCCTGCAGGTTGTGGGCGGCCGAGCCCGGCGTGGCCGCGGTGAAGCGCTCCCACTCGGCGACGAGCAGCTGCTCGACGCGTGCCGGGTCCAGTGGGGTCGAGGTGGTCGGCAGCGACCGGCGGGTCGCAGGGTCGTGGGCGGGCCAGGTCCGGGTCTCGGTCACTTTGTCGGCTCCAGGGAGGCGGGCTTGGTGTCACTCAGCGCAGGGCTCAGCGAGAGGAATGTCGTCCATCATGCCGTATGCGTTGTGAAACGCCTACTGGACTGCGGAAGGCGTGTGCCGATCGGGACCAATACAACCGATTCCGTAGGTCTATACGGCACGACCAGTTCGTGACCGTGGCTCTGGGCCGCTCGTGGCATCGTGTGCGCCATGGCGATCAGCGACCTCCCGCGGTACCCGTTGATGTTCGGGCCCAGCCCCGTGCACCCGTTGAAGCGCTTGTCCGCCCACCTGGGTGGCCCGGCGATCTGGGCCAAGCGGGAGGACTGCAACAGCGGCCTGGCCTACGGCGGCAACAAGGTGCGCAAGCTCGAGTACCTGGTTCCCGAGGCGCTCGCGCAGGGCGCCGACACCCTGGTCTCGATCGGTGGCTTCCAGTCCAACCACACGCGTCAGGTGGCCGCCGTCGCCGCCCATCTGGGTATGAAGTGCGTTCTGGTGCAAGAGAAGTGGGTCGACTGGCCGGATGTGGTCAACGACCGGGTCGGCAACATCATGCTGTCGCGGATCATGGGTGCCGAGGTACGCCTCGACCCGTCCGGGTTCGGCATCGGGTTCAAGGACAGCTGGCGGCAGGCGCTGGACGACGTCCGGGCCCGAGGTGGGGTGCCCTACGCGATCCCGGCGGGGGCCTCCGATCACCGCCTGGGCGGGGTGGGGTTCGCCGGGTGGGCGCACGAGGTCGCCGCGCAGGAGGCCGAGCTCGGCGTCTTCTTCGACACCATCGTGGTCTGCACCGTGACCGGCTCGACCCATGCCGGCATGATCGCCGGCTTCGCCGACCTGCCCGACGGCCCGCGGCCGCGCCGGGTGATCGGCATCGACGCCTCCGCGACGCTGGCCGAGACCCGCGACCAGGTGGAGCGGATCGCCCGGGGGACCGCCGAGGTGATCGGCCTGGGCCGCGAGCTGCGTGATGACGAGATCACGGTGCTCGAGGGGTGGGCGGGGGACAAGTACGGCATTCCCGTGCAGTCCACCCTCGACGCGATCCGCCTGGTGGGCAGCCTGGAGGGCGTGATCCTCGACCCGGTCTACGAGGGCAAGTCGATGGCGGGGCTGATCGACCTGGTCGGCAGCGGCGAGATCGCCGAGGACTCGACCGTGCTCTATGCCCACCTCGGCGGACAGCCGGCCCTCAACGCCTACAGCGGCCTGTTCACGTCGTGAGCACATCGTGAGGACGGCGTGAGCACGCGATGACCGGCAAACCCGTCGACGACCCGGCACGCCGGCTCGTCGTCCGCGAGGCGAGTGAGGCGGACTGGCCCGCGATCTGGCCCTTCTGGTCGACGATCGTCGCGGACGGCGAGACCTATGCCTACCCCGAGGGCCTCGGCCCGGACGACGCGCGCCCGCTGTGGTTCGAACCCGCACCGATGCAGGTGCTGGTCGCGGTGGACGGTGAGGGCGAGGTGCTCGGCTCGGCCAAGTACGGGCCGAACCGGCCCGGCCGCGGTGATCACGTCGCGACGGCGAGCTTCATGGTCGCCTCGGCAGCGCGCGGTCGCGGCGTCGGCCGGCTGCTGGCCGAGGCGGTGCTGGCCCGGGCGCAGGCCGCCGGGTTCGCGGCGATGCAGTTCAACGCGGTGGTCGAGACCAATACCGGCGCCGTCGACCTCTGGCGCACGCTCGGCTTCGAGATCATCGGCACGGTGCCGCAGGCCTTCCGCAGCGCCCGGCACGGTCTGGTCGGCCTGCACGTGATGTACCGCCGGCTCTGACAGCGCGCGCAACTCACCGGGAGCCTCGTCTGGTCCTCGATCGGGCGAGGTACGTCCCCTGGCCCGCAGGGGATCGGCTGCACAGCGGCATATGCGAGGATCAGCGCGTGACGCTCGTCTTCATCGTGCTCACGATCGTGGTCCTCGGACTGGTCGTCGCCGTAGCGCTCGGACGCATCGGGGGCGGTCTGGACGCCGCCACGTCGTCGCTGCCGCCCACCGGTCTGCCGGACGGCGAACTCGTGGTGGGCGACCTCGACCACGTCCGGTTCGCCCCGGCGCTGCGCGGCTATCGCATGGACCAGGTGGATGCCGCCTTCGACCGGTTGGCGGAGGAACTGGCCCGCCGGGACGCCGAGATCGAGCGACTCAGCCAGGTGCCGACCGAGCCCGGCCACCAGCCGGCCCTGGTCGATGCCTACGTCGAGCAGCCCTACCTGGACGAGCCCTACGCCGACGACGCCTACGCCAACCACCCGCCGATGCGCCGGCCCCACACCGAGGACTGAGCGCCGGTGAGGCTGCTCGCGCGGTGCCGGGTTCTGCGCACGATCGACGTGGCGGCGCCCGCCGAGCAGGTCTGGGCGGTGTTGGTGGACTGGCCCCGGCACGGTGCCTGGGTGCCGCTGACCACGGTGCGTACGCTCACGCCGTCCGGGCTGGGTCTCGGTGCGCGCTTCGTCGGGCGTACCGCGGCGCCACGCCCGTTGGCGGCTCTCGGGTTCGACGACGTGATGGAGGTCGTGGCCTGGCAGCCACCCGAGGGCGGGGCCACCGGCCGCTGCGAGGTCGTCAAACTGGGTCGCGTCGTCCGGGGCGGCGCCGAGTTCGAGGTCGAGCCACTGGACGCCGGCCGCAGCCGGGTGCACTGGGTCGAGGACGTCGTGGTGCCCCGGCCGCTGGTTCGGCTGATCGCCGTCGTCACCGGACTCGGGCTCGACCGGGTGCTGCGGGCGATGGCCCGCGACATCGAACACGAGGAGCAGGTGCAGTGAGCGAACCGGACCTCGCCGCCGGCGGGCTGGTGATCGGGGACGACGGGCTCGCGCGCTGTGCGTGGGGTGTCTCGGCCCCCGACTACGTCGGCTATCACGACACCGAGTGGGGTCGAGCGGTGCACGGCGACCAGGCGCTGTTCGAACGGTTCACCCTGGAGGCGTTCCAGTCGGGGTTGTCGTGGCTGACGATCCTGCGCAAGCGCGAGGGGTTCCGGCAGGCGTTCGCCGGGTTCGATCCCGAGGCCGTGGCCGCCTTCACCGATGCCGATCGAGCGCGACTGATGGCCGATGCCGCGATCGTGCGCAACCGAGCCAAGATCGATGCGGCGATCACCAACGCCGCCGCCGTGGTGGCGTTGCGCGAGCACGGCGGCCTGGATGCGCTGGTGTGGTCGTTCGCCGTCCGGGACGCCGACCTCCCCGAGGCTCCGGCCGACGCCCGTCCGGTGCCGGTTCGGTTGGGGGACGTGCCCGCGAAGACGCCGTCCTCGGTCGCCCTGGCCAAGGCCCTGCGCCGGCACGGGATGGTCTTCGTCGGCCCCACCACGGCCTACGCGGCGATGCAGGCCTGTGGGCTGGTGAACGATCACCTCCAGGGGTGCTGGGCGCGTCACGCCTCCGACACGCCGGGTGGCCCGGGATGACCGACCGGCTCGATCTGCCCGCCGCACCCACCCCACCGGTCGGGCTGCCGCGACTGACCGGACGCCACACTCGCCTCGTCCGCCTGCTCGACCGGTGGCTGCGCACCCCGCCCTGGGCGCAGGCGCTGGTCGTGATGGCCGGGTGCATGCTGCTCACCGCCTTCCTGCTGGATCGGGCCTCGCGGTTCACCGTGGTGGACGCGACCGGACGCACCGCCGACTGGTCCTACCTGCAGTTCATCGCCCGGTGGGACAGCGCCTGGTATCGCAAGGTGGCCCAGGGCGGCTACCCGCAGGTGTTGCCCCTCGATCCGCTCACCGGTGAGGTGAAGCAGAACCCCTGGGCCTTCTATCCGGTGTTCCCGCTGCTCGCGCGGGCCCTGATGGCCCTCGGCCTGGGGTGGCCGGTGGCAGGTTGGCTGGTGGCGATCGGGTGTGCCCTGGCCTCGGCGGTCGTGCTGCGCTCGCTCGTCGAGCGGTTGGCCGGACCGCAGGTCGCGCTGTGGTCGGTGGCCCTGCTCGGCTCGTTCCCGACAGCTCCGGCGCTGCAGTTGCCCTACAGCGACGCCCTCGGGGTGTTGATGCTGGTCACCGTGCTCTGGTGCCTGCAACGCAGGGCGTACCCGGCCGCGATGATCGCGCTGCTGATCGTCGGCTTCGCCCGCCCGATCGCGGTGCCGCTGGCCCTGGTGGCCGCCGTGCACGCCGTCCGACGGCTTCGCGATCGGCCGGGGACGGCCGCGGGGCTGCTGGTGACCGCGGGGATCGGGGCGGTGAGCTGGCCGATCACCGCTGCGGTGGTCACCGGGCGTGCGGCGGCGTACACCGAGACCATGGCCGCCTGGCGGTACGGCCGTGGGCTCGTGCCCGTGGACCCGTGGCTGGATGCCTCGGCCCGCTACCTCGGGGTGTTCGTGGGGCGTGTGCTGCTGGTCGCCATCCCGGTGGTGATGCTCTGGTGGCTGACCCGCCCGATCGCCCGGGTCCTGGGAGCCGACCTGAGGGTCTGGTGCGTGGCCTACGGCGCCTATCTGATCGCCGTCCTGGACCCCACGACGAGTCTGGCCCGGTATCTGCTGTTGACCTTTCCGCTGGGCGTACTGCTGCTCGTGCTCTCGCCGTCGGCCGCCTATCGTCGGGCACTGACGGCCGGAGGATTCATGCTCCAAGTGGTGTGGATCGTCACGATCTGGCGTGTCGGAGGCTTCCCACCGTGACCTTGCCGTGACCCCGGACGGACGCTGTTTCGACCCCCGTTTCGCCTCCGGCAGCCCGGCAAGGGATAATGCTCCGACTGGACTGTGCGGATCCACCCCGCGCGGGCACCTCACGAGGAAAGGGGATGCCGCATGGCGGCCATGAAGCCGAGGACCGGCGACGGCCCGCTCGAAGTGACCAAGGAGGGCCGCGGCATCGTGATGCGCGTGCCCCTTCAGGGTGGCGGGCGGCTCGTCGTGGAGCTGACACCGGCAGAAGCCGGCGACCTCGGAGACGCGCTGAAGGCAGTCCTCCCCTGATCACTGGTTGATCGTGGTGGCGCGACAGTAACCGCGACGAACCCCGGACCGACTCGGTCCGGGGTTCGATGCTGTCCGGCGGGATGAGGGTTCGGCGAGGCCAGGGCGGGTCCGGCTAGGTTGACCGCGTGAAGGTGCCGATCAGTGAACTGGTGACGGGCGAGCCGAACCCGTCCGAGGCGAATGCCGAGGTGGACGCCGAGGTGCTGGCCACCACGGTGGGGCGTCCCGTCGAGGGCGAACCGGTCGTGATCGACGCCGCCGGACGACGCGCCGCCGCCGCCCACGGCATCGACCTCGACGCAGTGCTCGCCGCCGAGAAGGTGCGGGGGCGGGCCGGTGAGGTGACCCGGGTGCCGGTGGCGTCGGTGCACTGGCTGCTGATCGGTGTCGGGGGCGGGGAGCCCGATGATCTGCGCCGCGCCGGTGCTGCCCTGGGCCGCAGGGTTCGGGGCCGTCGGACGCTGGCGACCTCTCTGGTCGCGGGCCGCGAGCGGTCGCGGGTGCGCGCCGGGGTGACCGGCCTGCTGCTCGGCGGGTACGCGCCACCGGCGACCGGCACGAAGAACCGGGACGACGCCCGTCCGGTGGGGCGCATCACGATGTTCGGCACCCCGGACGCCGCGGCGGTCGCCGCGGGCCGGCGGGACGCCGAGGCCACCGTGCGGGCCCGGGTGCTGGCCGTCACCCCGTCCTCGGTCAAGAACCCTGCCTGGATGGTCGAGCAGGCCAGGCAGGTCGCCGCCGAGGCCGGGCTGACGATCACCGTCTGGGACGCCGACCGGCTCGCTGCCGAGGGGTTCGGTGGGTTGGTCGCGGTGGGCGGTGGGTCCGCCTCACCACCGGCGATGGTACGGCTGGACTACCGGCCGGAGGGCGATGCACGGCGCGCGCCGGTGGTGCTGATCGGCAAGGGGATCACCTTCGACACCGGCGGCATCTCGCTCAAGCCGCGGGCGGCGATGGTGCCGATGAAGACGGACATGAGCGGGTCGGCCGCGGTGCTCGCCGCGCTGGCCGCGTGTCGCGACGCCGGGGTGCGTCGTCCGGTCACCGGGTTGTTGCCGTTGGCGGAGAACAGCTTCGGTGGCTCCTCGTACCGTCCGGCCGATGTGATCACCAGCTACGGCGGGCGAACGGTCGAGATCGCCAACACCGACGCCGAGGGACGCCTCGTCCTCGCCGACGCCCTGGCCTACGCCGAGGCGCACCTGAATCCCGAGGTGATGATCGACATCGCCACCTTGACGGGGGCGGCGACCATGGCGCTCGCCCGCCGGTATGCCGCGTTGTTCACCGAGGACGACGCCCTGGCCCGATCGCTCGAGGCCGCGGCCCGGGCGAGCGGCGAGCAGGTGTGGCGGATGCCCCTGGTCGAGGACTACACCCCGGCGCTGCACTCGGAGGTGGCCGACCTGCGCCACGTGCCGCTGGACGGCTCGATCGGCGGCGGGGCGATCACGGCGGCCCTGTTCCTGAGGTCCTTCGCCGGACGGCGCCGCTGGGCGCACCTGGACATCGCCGGGGTGGCCCGCTCGGACAAGGTGAGTCACGAGGTGTGCAAGGGCGCGACCGGCTACGGCGCCCGGCTGCTGTTGCGCTACCTGGAGGCCTTGGCTGACCGACCCCAACCTCACGAGACCCGCCGTGATCATGTAATTCGTGCACGCTCGTGAATCCATTCACGAGCGTGCACGAACTACATGATCACCAAGGGTCTGGTTAGGGTGGGCGGTATGTATGGACTCGCGGCACGGTGGTCACTGACGGGTGCTCCCCAGGGGCTCGAGCAGCAGTTGCGCGACTACGTGGTGACCGAGTCCCTGGCCCGGTTCTCCCAGTTGGACGGCCTGAGCTTCAAGACCTGGCGCATGGTGGCCGGCGAGTGGTTCGAGGGCACCTATGTCTTCGCCACCGCCGCGGCGCGGGACGCCTTCCACGCCTCGTTCACCGCTGCGGCGCCCACGGCCCCGGTCAGCGTGATGATCGGTTCGGCCCCCATCGAGATCACCCGGGTCGAGGTGGTGGCGGTCGCCGAGGGGCCGGCCGGGTTCGCGTCTGGCCCTGGTCCCGGCACGGACTGATCCGCGCCCGTTCACTCAGCCCCCATCGCTCAGCCCCGATCACGTCACCCCAGCACCACCTCCCGCCAAGCCCCCAGCCATCACCTGCGCTCAGCCCACACCCCATCACCTGCCGCTCAGCTCTCACACCCTCGCTCAGCCCTCAGCCCTCAGCCCGCTGAGTGCGGTCACTTCCGACCGTTTGACAGCGTTGTCAGGTGCTCGAAGTGACCGCAGATCGGTCAGAAGTGACCGCACCCGGTTGGAAGTGACCGCACAGGCTAGGAAGTGACCGCACGGGCTCAGAAGTGACCGCACGGGCTCAGAAGTGACCGCGCCCGGTCAGCGTCAGCCGCGCACTGCCCTCAGCCCAGGCCGAGGTCGAAGCTCAGGTCGCTGTTGCCGGCGTACACCTGGTGCACCTCCGCGGCGATCACGTTGGCTCCGGCCTGCAGTGCGGTGGCAGGCACGGCGTAGGTCTTGACCTTCTCGTCGGCGGCATCGACCCAGATCACCGACTTGGTGTCGGGGCCGAGGACGCCGTCCGGCAGGTTGACCCGCTTCAGCTCGACGCCGTTGAGGTAGACCGCCGCACCGTCGTCCGCGGCCAACGACAGGGTCAGCCCCTTCGCGTACGGCGCCGGATCGGCGACATCGAACGTCCGGGTGAAGTAGTAGGTCTGGCGGCCGGCGGTGAGCACCGTCTTCTCGTCGCCGTCCCCGAAGCCGAACTCACCCGGGCCGCTGGCGCCGCCACCGAGGCCGGCCTTCCAGTTGGCCGGTTCGCCGTTCGCCGAGTCGGTGTGGGCCCAGGTCGAGCCCAGCGGCACCAGGGCGGTGGCCGCCGCCGGGGGCGTCGCGGTGGCGCTCGCGGACGGCGTCGGCGTGGCTGGGGCGGCGACCACGACGTCCGAGGAGGCGACGTCCAGGTCGAAGGCCAGGTCGTTGTTGCCGCTCCAGACGTTGTGCACCTCGACCGCGAGCACGTTGGTGCCCTTGACCAGCGCCGAGGCGGGCACGGTGTGCACGGTGAAGTTCTCCGCGGCCCCACCGCGCCACTCGACCGCGGTGGTGGCGGCCGTGACGGTGCCACCCGGCAGGTTGTCGCGCAGAACCTCGCGGCCGTTCAGGTAGACCACGGCGCCGTCGTCCGCCTTCAGTTTCAGGGCCAGGGACGGCGGCAGCGCACCGGAGACCTCGAAGCTGGTTCGTGCGTAGTACGTGGTGTGCCCGGTGGCCAGGGAGGTCTTCTCGCCGCTGGCGAAGCCGAGGCCGGCCGGCCCCTTCTTCCACGACGCGGCGTCGAAACCGGGCTCACGCCAGGCGGTTCCCCGATCCGTGCCGGAATCGTCGTAGGACCAGACGGATCCGGCCGGCAGGTAGCGGTCGGCGCCGACCGCCGGTTGGGCGGCCGGGTCGTAGCCCTTGGGGCACAGCTTCGCGAACCCGCCGAGCCATCGGGCCTTGGCGTGGTCGACCCCGCCGACGTGGAAGTCACCGCCCACGTAGAGACAGCCATTGGTGTCGCTGGTGACCGCCCAGGTGCCGTCGCGCGGTGAGTTGATGTCGGGCAGGAAGTTCTCGATCAGCCGCCCGGTGGTGGCGTCGTAGGCCATCACCAGCCGGTTCGGCGTGAACGTGCCGGTGTAGGACGAGAAGTGGTTCACGTAGCCGTTGCGGGTCGAATAGGTGCAGTGGCACCCGGCGAACACGATGTTCCCGATCCGCACCCCCACCTGGTAGGCCCCGCCGGCGAAACTGCCGCTGTTGTAGGCGAACCCGGGGTTCACGTAGCCGGTGTGGTGGTAACCGAGCATGGTGTGGTCGGTCGGCGAGAGCACCTGCAGCACGTGCTGCTCACCGACGGCGAAGACGAGTCCGTTGCCCACCGTGGCGTCGAAGAACTCCGGCTGGCTCGCGGGGTAGTTGCGAGGGACGGCCTTCATACCCGGCGCCGAGGCACCGGTGGCGTCGTCCACGGTGTGGAAGTAGCCGCTGCCGGCCAGGCCGTTCACGCCGGTGAAGTAGCCCGCCACGGTGACCTGATGGGTCGTGGTGTCGGCGTCGATACCCCAGACCGACGAGCCGGTGATCGCCGGCTTCCACGCGGTGTCCACGGCTCCGGCGGTCGAGGTGAACCGGCCCGCCTTGTAGACCGGCACCCGGGCGTTGCCGGCGCCGACGAGGTGCGAGAAGTTCCCGGCGACGTAGAGCCGGCCGTTCTCGACGTCCAGGTCGCGCACCATGGCGCGAGCGGTCGACCACGGGCGGTCGACGGAGCCGGCGAACGAGGAGTCGACGGCCCCGGTGAGCGGGTCGAGCGCGACCAGGCCCTTGCGCGGCTGACCGTTGACCGTGGTGAACTCACCGCCGACGATCAGTTTGCCGCCGTAGCCGGCCACCGAGTACGCGGCCCGATCGAGCTGGGGTCGCCAGGTGTCGATCCAGGCGCCGGTGTTGACGTCGAAGGCGGCGATGAACTTCTGCGGGATCGGCGTGGTGGTCTTATCCTGCTGCACGTTGAGGAACCCGCCGGCGACGAACAACCGCCCGCCGACCTGCACCATGTCCCAGACCAGGACGTCGAGGGTCGAGGTCTGGGTGTTCGCCGAGTCCAGCCCCGAGACGCCCCAGGTCTTCACCGGCACCAGGTCGAGGTTGTCCACCGCAACGGGCGTCGGCTGCGGGTCGGCCGCCGCGGCGGCCGTGACCGGGGCTGTGGTGGCAGCAGCGGCGACGGGCGCCGTACCCACGGCCGCGCCGAGCACCCCGGCGACCAGGCCGGCCAGCGCCAGCGTCACCGGGGCCGTCCGTCGCCGGCGGGCCGGAACAGCGCGGACACCGCGGACGACGCGCGCCCGGCTCACAGCTCGTACCCCCCGTCGGTGCACACGGTCAGGAAGGCGACCGCGGTGGTGACATCGGAGCCGTTCGAGGCGATCGTCGCCAAGGGTTTCACCCAGGCGGTGATGCCGGGGGTGATCGAGTGCTCGAGCTGTCCGGCCGCCTTGCGCAGCTGCTCGGCGGCGTTCTCGCGCCGTCCGGCATCGAACTGCCGCAGTGCCATCTCGACGTCGCCACAGGCCAGGGCAGCGGTGTCGTCGAGTACCACCAGCTCGCCGAGGTCGTTACGCCGATTGCCGTCGCGGGTGTGCGGTACCGACCCCGCAGCGGGCGCGTGATCGACCGGGGCGAGGTGCGAGAGCGTCTCGACTCCTGCGGTGATCCGGACCGTACCCATGCCGGCGAGCGCCTGCTCAGGGGTGCGCAGCACCGGACGGGTGACCGGGGCCTGCTTGCCCTGGTCCTGCAGATCGGGCTCGGCGACCGGGGCGTAGCCGGCCTTCGCCGGGTCGCCGAAGGCGAGCTGACCCGAGGCGTACTGCTGCAGCGTGGGGGCGCCGTCGTCGTCCTGCACCTGGCGGTTGGGCACCGCGGCGGGCGAACGGTCGCTGCACCCGCCCAGGGGCGCCGCGACCAGCAGCGCCACGGCACCGGCGAGGGCCAGCGCGGGCAGGCGAGAGCCGGAGAGAGCCATGGCAGGAACATCGGTGTGCGCGGGGCGAGCTTGAGCACGCCGGCCGGGTCGGCGGTGCGCCGCGTCGTCCAGGAGCGCGTCAGGTGTCGGTCAGGAATCGACCTGGACGTCCCAGACGGTCAGGTAGTCGGGGTCGACCACCGCCTCGCCGGTGTTCTGCAGCACGTATCGGCCGGGTTGGGCGGTCTCGTAGGCGCCGGCATCGGCCGGTAGCACGGCCTGCTCACCGCCGCGTTCGACGACGACCACGCCCTCGGCGACCTCGATCACCCGGCCGCAGAACTGGTCCGAGCGCAGCACCGAGCCGCTGGGGTCGCGGAACGTGATCCCGACCAGCAGACGCGCCCCCACCAGATGGGCGAGTTGCTCCGAACCGCGCAGCAGACGGCGTGGGGGAGTCGGGGTACCGGCCTGGACCGGTACCGGTTGGGTGACGAAGGGGTCGTCGGTCAGTGGGGTCTCACCTCGCGCCCCCCCATGACCCCCGGCGAGGTGCCATTCGTGGCCGGCAGCGCCGCGATCAGCAGCCCGCCACCCACCGGCAACAGGGCCGGCAGCAGCCGGTCGTCGTCCCGCAGGCGCTTGGCCGCCTCGCGCATCGCTGTCGTGGCACCGTCCCGTTGCGCCGGGTCGACCACCCGGCCGTGCCAGAGGGCGTCGTTGACCACCAGGACGCCGCCCGGTCGCACCAGCCGCAGCCCCTGCTCGACATGGCGCTCACACTGCCCGGGGCCGGCGTCGACCAGCACCAGGTCGTAGGCCGCATCGGTCAGTCGCGGCAGGACGTCGAGGGCCCGGCCGCAGATCACCCGGGTGCGGTTGGGCCGCGCGCCCACCTCGCCGAACGCCTCCCGGGCGGCCCGCTGGTTCTCGGCCTCGACGTCGATCGTGGTCAGCACGCCGTCGGCGGGCATGCCCCGCAGCAGATAGATCCCCGAGACCCCCGCCCCGGTGCCGATCTCGACCACGCCCCGGGCCTGCACCGCCGCCGCCAGCAGCCCCAGCACGGCGCCGGCACCCGGGGTCACCGCTTCGCAGCCCAGTTCACGGGCACGACCGCGCGCCCGGTCGACGACGTCGTCCTCGGGTACGAAGTTCTCGGTGTAGGCCCAGGTGGCAGGGCTCGGGGCGCTGATCGTGGCACTCCTGTCGGTCGTCGGGTGGTGCGGCGGGACTGCTCTGATGACGGAAATTGCCGGTGCGTTCATGCCGTGTGTGAGTTCCAGCGGTGCCCAGCCTAGTTCGACGGTGCTGCGCTGGGGCGCCAGAGTGCCGGGAACCCGGGCCGCGTCGGCCCCGTTGGCTGGGCAGAAGCTCCGTCGTGGGCGAGGATGGGAGTCCAGGTGTCGGTGTATGCCGTACCTCTACCGGTGCGCTCGTTGCGTCGCCGGACGCTGAGGGAACGTCTCGGGGAGAGGGCCGTGGTGAGCGAGTCGGGCGAGAGCGGGCAGGGTGCTGCCGTCGATGCTGCCCCGATCCGGGTGCCCGGCGCCGTCCCGCTGAGCGCCGCCGAGGAGCCGTGGACCCCGCCGAGCTGGGAAGAAGTGGTCACCCAGCACTCGGCCCGGGTCTACCGGCTGGCCTACCGACTGACCGGCAATCAGCACGATGCCGAGGACCTGACCCAGGAGGTCTTCGTGCGGGTGTTCCGCTCGCTGTCCTCCTACACCCCCGGCACCTTCGAGGGTTGGCTGCACCGGATCACCACCAACCTGTTCCTCGACCAGGTCCGCCGCAAGAAGCGGATCCGCTTCGATGCCCTGCCCGAGGACGCCGACACCCGCATCGCCGGGTCGGACGTCGGCCCCGAGCGGATGTGGGAGTACAACAACCTCGACCGTGACGTCCAGGCTGCGCTGGACACCCTGCCCCCCGAGTTCCGGGCCGCGGTGGTGCTGTGTGACATCGAAGGTCTGTCCTACGAGGAGATCGCGGCCACGTTGAACATCAAACTGGGAACCGTCCGCTCCCGGATCCACCGCGGTCGGGCACAGCTGCGTCAGGCCCTGGCCCACCGCCGTCCGGACGCCGATCGCTCGCGCCCCGCGGCCACGCGCACCAGCGTCGGCCCGATCGTGCTCAGCAGTGGCACGGGGGTGACCCGATGAGCCACCTGGAGTCGCGCATCAGCGATCTGGTCGACGCTCGCCTCGGGGCGGCCGAGGCCGAGGCGGCGCACGCCCACCTGGGCGTCTGCGCGAGCTGCCGCGAGATGGTCGAGGCCGAGCGGCTGACCAAGGCCCGGTTGTCGGCGTTGGCCGGCCCGGCGCCGTCCGGGGACTTCATGGCGCGGCTGCTGGCCGTGCCGGCCCTGGCGGCGGACGTCGCCGAACCGCTCGACGACGACCCGGCGGCACCGCGGGACGAGCCGATGGTCACCGTCGGCCCGGCCACGGGCGATCGGGCGGAGCACGATCGGCTGGTTGCGGCCCGCCCCGCACCGTGGGACACCGCGGTTCGTCCGGACGCCGGCCCGTCCGGGTCGCGCCGCCCCGCTGCCTCGCGTCCCGGTGGCGTGCCGGACACCGCGGCTGCCGCGGTTCGGCCCGTCCTCGGCCGCCGTCGCGCACGGCTGTCCCGCCGGCCCGGCCGGACGCGCTTCGCCGCCACGGTCGCCGGATCGATGGGCGTGCTGGGCGCCGGGGTGTTCGCCTTGAGTGTGGTCTCACCGTCGGTGAACGCGGCCATGACCCCACAGGCGAACCTGTCGATGGCCCGGACTGTGATAACCATGACCGGGTTGCCGATCGTGAACGCCCTGCCGGGGCGCTGGCTCGGCGGCACCGCGCCCGGACGCTGACCCGGCGTCCGGCTCGATCACCGATCCGGAGGGTTCCTCGCTCGATGACGCAGCACCCCGACCACGGCTGGGCGCGGCCCTCGACGACCGACGGCGCACCGGTCTCCGGCGACCGGCCGACCAGACCGGTGACGGATACCGGGGCACCTCCGCCGCTGCCGCAGACGGCTCCGGTCCCGCTGCCGCCTCCGCCGGGTTACGAGGCGGTGGCCACTCCGAGCCCGACTCCGATTCCGGGCTCGATTCCGGTTCCGGGACCGCCGCCGGCGCCCATGGCGACCACCGCGGGGGCGGACGCCGACCTGCTCGCCCGGGTGGCGGCCGGCACCGCTCGCCGCCGGATGACCGGTGCGCGGCTGTTCGCCGCGGCGACCGCCGTCCTGCTGCTCGGGGTGCTCGGGGGCGCTGCCGGGGTGTGGCTGATGGCGCGCACCGGCACGTTGTCGTCCGTGGGCATCGAACCGGCCGGCGGGACGTCGTCCGGCCGGGTGGTACCCGCCCCCGCCGTCACCCGGCCCGCCAACAGCGTGGCCGCCGTCGCCTCGACCGTGCTGACCAGCACCGTGCAGATCATGGTCAGCGGCAGCCAGGGGGAGGGCAGTGGGTCAGGGTTCATCATGGACGGCCAGGGCCACGTGCTGACCAACAACCACGTCGTCTCGGCCGTGACGAACCCCAAGCTCACCGTGGTCTTCGATGACGGTACCCACAAGTCGGCCACGGTGGTCGGCAAGGACGCCTCCTACGACCTGGCCGTGCTGAAGGTCGACACCGGCACCCGCCCCGCACTGACGTTCGGTGACTCGGACGCCGTGACGGTGGGCGACCCGGTGATCGCCATCGGGGCGCCGCTCGGGCTGCAGGGCACCGTGACGACGGGCATCGTCAGTGCCAAGAACCGACCGGTCAGCGCGGGGGAGTCGGCCTCGGATGCCTCGTACATCAACGCGATCCAGACCGATGCGGCGATCAACCCGGGCAACTCCGGTGGCCCGCTGGTCGATGCCGCCGGCGCGGTGATCGGCATCAACTCAGCCATCGCGCGCGCCCCCGGGGCTGTCGGGGGAACCGGCGGCAACATCGGCCTGGGCTTCGCGATCCCGTCCAACCAGGCCCGCCGGATCGCGGCCATGTTGATCACCAAGGGCAAGGCGGACTACCCGATCATCGGGGTCAGCCTCGACTCGTCCTACGACGGCGAGGGCGTGCGCGTCCTGGAGCGGGCGGAGGGCAGCACCCAACCGGTTCAGCCGGGCGGCCCGGCGGACAAGGCGGGGATCAAGGCCGGTGACGTGATCGTCGCCATCGACGGGCGGCCGGTGACGTCGTCCGTGGAGTTGATCGTGGCGATCCGTGCCAAGGCGGTGGGCGACACGGTCAAGCTGATCGTGCGTCGTGGTGGGTCCGAGCGCACGGTCACGGTGACGCTGGTCGCGGCCGGGCGTTAAGGTTCGCTGGTGTTCGGCATCAGCGGTCCCGAGTTCATCGTGTTGCTCGCGGTGGCCGCGATCGTGCTGGGCCCGGAGCGGTTGCCGCAGTACACCCAACAGTTGGCCCGGCTGGTGAAGGAGCTGCGTCGCATGGCGCAGGGCGCCACCGAGCAGGTGCGTCAGGAGTTGGGGCCGGAGTTCGACGAGGTCGACTGGCGCAAGCTCGACCCCCGCCAGTACGACCCGCGCCGCATCGTGCGCGAGGCCCTGGCCGACACCTTCGACCCCGACGACCCGCTGGGCCTGAAGTCCGGCGGGGCGACGTCCAACGGCTCGTCCCGGACGGGTCAGCCCGGGTCGACCGGGTCGGCGGGCTCGACACCGGCCGAACCCACCAGCGGTGCGGCCGGTGCGGCCGGTGCGGCGGGGGCCGCAGCGTCCGGCCCGCGCTTCGACCCCGACGCCACCTGAGGCCCACCCCACCCCGCCCCCAAACCCCCCGTGATCATGTAATCCGTGCACAAAACGTGCACGGATTACATGATCACCGAGGGTTTGGGGGGGTGGTGGTTGGTGGCGGCTGGGCTAGCTGATCTTGGTCAGGCCGAGGGTGCGGCCGACCAGGGTGCGGCCGCGAGCGGCCAGGGTCTCGGCGACGGAGCGCAGCGCCTGGGCGGCGGGGGTGTTCGGGGCGCTGAGGACGACGGGGGTGCCGTCGTCCCCACCGGTGCGCAGCGCGACGTCCATCGGCACCTGGCCGAGCAGCGGCACCTTCACCCCGACCGCCTGGGTGAGGGAGTCGGCGACCGCCTGGCCGCCGCCGGCGCCGAACAGCTCCATGCGGGAGCCGTCGGGCAGTTCCAGCCAGGACATGTTCTCGACCACGCCGATGATCTGCTGCTTGGTCTGCAGGGCGATCGCTCCGGCGCGCTCGGCGACCTCGGCGGCGGCGGTCTGCGGGGTGGTCACCACGAGCAGTTCGGCGGTCGGCAGCAGCTGGGCCATCGAGATCGCCACGTCGCCGGTGCCGGGCGGCAGGTCGAGCAGCAGCACGTCGAGGTCGCCCCAGTAGACGTCGGCCAGGAACTGCTCCAGGGCGCGGTGCAGCATCGGGCCACGCCAGACCACGGGCTGGTTGCCGGGCACGAACATGCCGATCGAGATGACCTTCACGTCGTGGGAGACCGGCGGCATGATCATGTCGTCGACCTTGGTCGGCTGTCCGGTGACGCCGAGCATGCGCGGCACCGAGAAGCCGTAGACGTCGGCGTCCAGCACCCCGACGGCCAGGCCCTGCGCGGCCATCGCCGCCGCCAGGTTCACCGTCACGCTCGACTTGCCCACGCCGCCCTTGCCGGAGGCGATGGCGTACACCCGGGTGGTGTTACCGGCGCGGTTGAACACGATGTCGCGGCCCTGGGCCGGCCCGCCGCGCAACTTCTGGCGCAGGCCGGTGCGCTGTTCCTCGCTCATCACCCCGAGGGTGACGGTGACCTGCTCCACCCCCTCGACGGCACTGACCGCCGCGGTGACCTCACGGGTGATCTGGTCCTTCATCGGGCACCCGGGAACCGTGAGCAGGACGTCGACCGTCACGTGCGCGTCGTCGACCTCGACCGCCCGCACCATGTCGAGTTCGGTGATCGGCTTGCGGATCTCGGGATCGTTCACCGTGGCCAGGGCGGCGCGGATCGCGTCGAGCGAGGGGGACGTGGACGTAGCAGACATACCCCGATCGTAGGGTGCCTCGACGGGTGGGGCGCGGCCGGTCCGCTATGCGGGCGGGGACGCCGGACGACGCGCCGGTTGAGCCGGCGGTGCGGCGCCCGGCGGCGTCCGGGTGGGGACGCCCTGAGGGGGGTTCGCCGGTGCGCTCTGGCGGGGGACCTGGTGAGCGGGTGGAGTCTGAGCGGGGCGCTGGGCGGGTGCCTGCGGCGGGCGCTGCTGGGGCTGCTGTGGGGCAGCCTGCCGCTGGGGTGCCGGCTGGTGAGCCTGTGGCGTCTGCTGTGGTGGGGCTTGCTGTGCCTGCTGGGGCGCCTGCTGTGCTGGTGCCTGGTGCGGGGGCCGGGCGGCGGGCGGTCGGCTCGCGGCGCTGGTGACGTGCCGTGCCGTGGGGGACGGCTCCGCGGGTGTCCGGCACCACGGGCAGATCCGCCAGTCGGCGTCCAACTGCTTGGCGCACTTGTGGCAGTGTCCGCGGTCGACCGTCGTGGCACACCACGGACAGACCACCATGCCCTGCTCGACCGGACGCCGGCACGCGGGGCAGCTCGACCCGCCCGAGTGATCCGCGTGGGTGACCCGGATCGCCTCCTCGTAAGTGGTCAGGCCGTGGGCGGCCTTGTCCAGTGCCGCGGCCCGCAACGTCGCCATGCCGGACGCCCGGGCCTGAGCCGAGATCGCCGCCTCGCTCGGGTCGGACAGCAACACCTGACGCATCGCGCCGTCGACCTCGAGCACCTCGTAGACCGCCGTGCGGCCGCGGTAGCCGGTGTCGCCGCACTCCGAGCAGCCGACGCCCTTCATCGGCCGGGCGCCGGCCAGGTCGGCCTTGGTCAGGCCGAGCAGGGTCAGCGTGACGTCGTCCGGCATGTAGGGCGCGGCGCAGGCCTCGCAGGGCCGACGCACCAGGCGCTGGGCGATGGCGCAGGTCAGCGACGAGGCGACCATGAACGGTTCGATGCCCATGTCGACCAGCCGGGTCACCGCCGCGACGGCCGAGTTGGTGTGCAGGGTGGTGAGCACCAGGTGGCCGGTCATGGCGGCCTTGAGGGCCAGCTCGGCGGTCTCGCCGTCACGCACCTCGCCGACCAGGATGATGTCCGGGTCCTGACGCAGGATCGAGCGCAACCCCGCCGCGAAGGTCATGCCCGCCTTGACGTTCACGCCGACCTGCGTGATGCCCGGCAACTGCACCTCGATCGGGTCCTCGAGGGTGACGATGTTCTTCTCGGGGGTGCGGATCTCGGCGATCGCCGAGTAGAGCGTGTTGGTCTTGCCGGATCCGGTCGGTCCGGTGATCAACACCAGCCCCTGCGGGACGGCGAGCGAGGCGTGGAACGTGGCCAGCTGCTTGGTCTCGAAACCCAGACCCTCGAGCGAGGGGATCGCATCGCCGCGGGCCAACAGCCGGATCACGACCTTCTCGCCGTGCAGACTGGGCAGGGTCGAGACCCGGGCGTCGATCGCCATGCCCTCGAGGGAGAACCGGGTGCGCCCGTCCTGCGGGACCCGACGCTCGGCGATGTCCAGCCCAGAGATGATCTTGATGCGGCTGATCACCGGGGTCGCGATCCGTTTCGGCGCGTTCATCACATCGCGCAGCAGACCGTCCACCCGGTAGCGCACCCGCAGCGCGTCGCGCTGCACCTCGACGTGGATGTCGGAGGCCCGGGTGCGCACGGCGTCCGCCAGGATCTGGTTGACCAGCTTGACGATCGGCGCCTCGTCGTCGGCGCCGCCGCTGGGCCCGGCGTCGCCCTCGTCGTCCTCGCCCTCGTCGGTCAGCGCCGCGACGGAGGAGTCGTCCTGCCCCAGCGCCCAGGCGCGGTTGATCTGATCACGGATCTGGGTCTCGGTGGCCACCAGCACGGTGAGCTCGAGCGAGCGGGTGTGCAGCCGCACGTCGTCCAGCGCCAGCACGTTCGTCGGGTCGGCGCAGGCCACCACCAGGCCCTGGGGGGTGCGGTCGAGCACCAGCACCCGGGTGCGTTCGGCGACCTGGCGGGGCAGCAGCCGGACGACGTCCGGCGCCGGCACCGTCTTGGACAGGTCGACCATCTTCAGGCCGAGCAGGTTCGCCAGGCACTCGGCGACGTCACGTTCGGAGGCCAGCCCGAGGTCGGCCACCACCTGGCCGAGCCGGCGGCGATCACCCTGGGCGACCCGTTGGCTCTCGAGGGCCAGGTCGAGCTGCTCCGGTGTGAGCAGCCCGGAATCCACCAGAACATCACCCAGTCGCCGCCGCAGGGGCAGGCCGGGGATCGGGTTCGAGGCGGCGGTCACCCCTCAAGAGTCGGCAGCCGGAGGCTCGGGGTTGACCCATCTGGACACCTCATCGGGGGGCAGCTCGGCCATCACGTCGCGCACCAGCCCGGTGAGCTCGCCGACCGCGATCCGCAGCGACGCGATCTCGCGGGTCAGGTACTCGGTATCGGCCAACGCCCGCTCACTGCGCTGGCGGTCCTGTTCGAAGGACACCCGGTCCCGGTCGGCCTGGCGGTTCTGCGCCAGCAGGATCAGGGGAGCGGCATAGGAGGCCTGCAACGACAGGATCAGCGTGAGCAGTGTGTAGTTCAACGTGCGGGGGTCGAACTGCCAGCGATCCGGCCCCCAGGTGTTCCAGACCAGCCACGCGGCCACGAAGACCGTCATCGCGGCGATGAAGGTGGCCGTACCCATGAACCGGGCGAAGCGCTCGGACCAGCGCCCGAACAGTTCGGGATCGAGGTGCGGCGCCGACAGGCCCCGCCGCTGATCCATCGGGACGTCGAGCCCGCCGCGCTCAGTCGTCATGGGTCCGCCAGTCCTCGGGCAGCAGGTGGTCGAGCACGTCGTCGACGGTGACCACGCCCAGCAGGCTGCCGTCGGCATCGATGACCGGCACCGACACCAGGTCGTAGGTGGCCAGGTGCCGGGTGATGGTGGTCAGTCGGTCGGTCGGATCCAGCGGTTCGACCTCGGTGTCCAGGATGTCGCCGACCGGTGTGGCGGGAGGTTCGCGCAGCATGCGCTGCAGGTGCACCATGCCCAGGTAGCTGCCGGTGGGGGTCTCGAGCGGCTGGCGGCAGACGAACACGCCGATGGCCAGGGTCGGGGCCAGGTCGGCGCGCCGTACCCGCGCCAGCGCCTCGGCGACCGTGGTCTCGGGCGGCAGGATCACCGGCTCGGTGGTCATCATGCCGCCGGCGGTGTCGGAGTCGTAGGCCAACAGCCGCCGTACGTCCTCGGCCTCGCCCGGGTCCATCAGCGCCAGCAGCGACTCGGCCTGTTCGTCGCTCAGCTCGCCGAGCAGGTCGGCGGCGTCGTCCGGCTGCATCGCCTCGAGCACCTCGACCGCACGGTCGTCGCGCAGGCTGGCCAGGATCTCGACCTGGGTGGCCTCGGGCAGCTGCTCGAGCACGTCGGCCAGCCGCTCGACGTCCAGCGCGGCGGTCACCCGCACCCGGTCCTCGGCGGGCATGTCCATCACCGCCTCCGCGGCCTCGGCCGCGCGCAGATCCTCCAGCGAGGCCAGCAGGTCGGAGGTGGCCCGGTCGGGGGCCGAGGGGATCAGGCCGTCCAGCGCGGTGTGGTCGACCAGCTCGGTCTCGCCCCGGCGGCGGGTGAGCCGGGCCAGGCCGGGCACCGCGGCCAGCGCGGCGCCGGCCCGGCCGGCGGGCAGGTGGCGGACATAGATCGTGCTCACCCGCCACTGCCGGGCGCGGGTGAGGGAGATCGCCACGTCCTGGACGACGACCGGCTCGCCGCTGCCGCGCACCTGCACCCGGCGGCCGAGCAGCTGATCGACCACCAGGGTCTCGGTGACCCGTTGCTCGAACCGGCGCAGGTTGACCAGCCCGGTGATGATCAGTTGGCCGGGTTGGATGCTGGTCACCCGGGTCATCGGCAGGAAGACCTGCCGGTGGCCGGGCACCTCGATCACCAGGCCGACGGCGCGGGGGCTGGCGGTCGCTGCGGCGCCGCTGACCACCACGACGTCGCGCACCAGTCCCACCTGGTCGCCGAGGGGGTCGAACACGGCCATGCCGGCCAACCGGGCGACGAACACCCGGTGCGCGGTGGCGGCGTCCGCGTGGTCGGCGTTCAGCGTGAGCGCCGGCGTCGCCCGCCCAGATGCCAGGGGCGGCGGGTCAGAGTGGTGCCCGGGTTGCCCGCGGGCGTGGCGGCCGGGTTGGGTGCCTCGCGGCTGCCGGCCCCGGCGGCGAACACCGTGATCGGATCCAACCGGCTGACCAGGCACCCGGTGGCCCAGCGCCCGGACTGGACGTCTGTGGTGTCCACGCTGTTGAGGCGTGCGCTGGCCAGGGCGGTCACGGCGTCCTGCCAGGCCGGCGTATGGGGGGCCAGCACGGTGCCGGTCGCGGCGAAGACCACCAGCAGGCTGCGGTCGTGCTTGCTCGGCACCTGCACCTCGACGTGGCCGGTCAGCATCGGCAGCATCTGCTCGCCGACGCCGTAGACCACGTGCACCGCCTCGTCGTGCCACACGTGCCAGGCCAGATGAGGGCGGGCGTCCTCCAGCGGGCGCACCCAGATGACCCCGGACTTGGCGCAGGACTCGGCGATCAGCGCGCGCTGTGCCGGGGTCAGATCCGCGCGCGCCGGGACGACGGGGCGAGCGTCGGTGCGTCGCTCACCGAAGAATCCGACCAGCGTCTCGACCTTGCTCACCCTGGCAGGGTGCCACACCAGCGGCCCCACGTCTGCGCGGTGGGTGTGTGGCGGGCACGGGTCAGCCGCGGGCGGCGAAGGACACCTCGGACAGGGCCAGGTCGAGGTACTTGCTGCCGGGGTAGACCGACAGCACCTCGAGGCGCACGTTGGAGGTCTTGCCGAAGGCCCGGGTGAGGGTCTGCGGCGTGCGATCGTCGGGCAGGTCCCAGGTCCACGACCCGGCATCGGTGGTGACCCGCAGGCTGCGGAACCGGCTGTTGAGGGTGAACAGGTCAGAGGTCTTGCCGTTGCTCTGCACCGTCTTCTGATACCCGTTCAGCACGGTGAGGGTGGTGAGGTCGACCGGGTCGGAGAACCGGTAGATGAGCACCATGCCCGGGCCCTTGCCGTCCGCCCGACCGTCGCTGTTCCACGCCGTCTCGGCGCGCCCGTCCAGGGTGTTCTGGGCGGTGTAGGTGACCCCGCCCTCGGCCTCCTGGGTGCTCGAGGCCGAGGCCGTGATCGAGGCAGCCGGGATCGCCACCGGGGTGCCGGTCGGGGCGGCCGCCTCGTCGCCTCGGTCGCCGAACAGGCCGGTCACCAGGGCGCCCAGGATCAACAGCAGGACGCCGACCCCCACGCCGGCACCGATCAGCACCAGCGGCGAGCGCTCGGCGGTGGGTGGGTAGGGCCGGGCATCGACCGACGGGATCGGTGGCGCTGGCCGGATCGGTGGGACCGGCTGGATCGGTGGAGCCGTCGGCACGGGCGGGGCCGCTGACACGGGCGGGGCGGGTGGCATGGGCGGGGCCGCTGACATGGGCGGGGCCGGTGGCATGGGCGAGACCGGGTGACCCGCGGCCGGCGGCACCGGTGCGGGAGGAACCGGTGGCGGAGGGATGACGGCCGCGGGCACCACGGGGACGGACGAGACCACCGTGTCGCGCACGAGACCGGCGATCAGGGCCGCGCCGTCCGCGGTGACCACGGTCGGTGGAGCCGTGACCAGGGCCGGTGGGGCGGTGACCAGGGTCGGGGGGGCCTGGGGTCGGATCAGGCTCGTGCCGTCGTCCGGGTCGTCGAGGTCGTCGAGGTCGGCCAACGAGATGGGTGCCGTGGGCACGTCGAGGGTGGCACCGCACGAGGGGCACCGGGAGGCCGAGATGTGTGAGCGCTGGCCGCAGCCGGCACACAGCGCCCAGACCGTCGTGTCCTCGGCCCCGGCACGGGACGGCGACTGGGCAGGATCGGACATGACACTCCTCGAGGCGGCCACCGAACTCACCTGGCGAGTCCCCCCGGACCGTCTCGACCGTACCCGGGCGACATCGGATCCTGCCAACGAACCAGCTCAGATCACCTCCGCGCCACCTCCTCGTCGGTGATCATGCAATTCGTGCACACCGTCAGATCTGGTAGTGGATCCCGCACTCGGTCTTGGAGCGACCGGCCCAGCGTCCCGACCGGGCGTCCTCGCCCTCGGCCACGGGCTGGGTGCACGGCCAACAGCCGATCGAGGGGTACCCCATCTGGAGCAGCGGATTCGAGATCACGTCCGGGTGGGCGTCCAGGTAGGCATCCAGGTCGTCGTCGGTCCAGGTGGCGATGGGGGCCAGCTTGAGCAGTGAACGCCGGGGGTCCCATTGCACCGTGGGGGTCAGTGCCCGGGAGGGGGAGTCGCTGCGGCGCAACCCGGTCGCCCAGGCCCGATACCCCGACAGTGCCTGGTTCAGCGGCGCGACCTTGCGGACGGCGCAGCAGGCATCGGGGTCGCTGCGGTATTGCCGGCCGTGCTCGGCCTCGTGGGCCACCACACTCTGCTGCGCCCGCACCGTGATCAGACGCACCGGGTAGGTCGTGGCCAGGGCGTCCGCGGTGCCCAGGGTCTCGCCGAAGTGGTAGCCGGTGTCGACGAACAACACGTGCACCCCGGGGACGGCGCGGGAGGCCAGGTGGGCCAGCGCGGTGTCGCCCATGGCCGCGGTGACCGCCAGCTCGCGGCCGAACGCCCGCCCGGCCCACGCCAGCACGGTCAGCGGATCGGCGCCCTCGAGCACCGAGTCGGCGTGTCGGGCGAAGCCGATCGGGTCGTCGGCCAGGGCAGCGGCGACGTCGCTGGGGTCGGTGAGCAGCGAGCCGACCCCCTGACCACGCCGGCTCGGGCCGGCCGGCGCCGGGATCGTGGAGGGGATCGAGGTCGTGGCCGGTTCCGTGATCGAGGTGGCGGCGTCCAGGGCGGTGGCGGTCATGGGGAGTCCTCCGTCGGAATGGTGCGGCGCAGGCCGTGAGGGGTGACGGCGAACAGCCGCAGGCACGACCGGCAGTACCAGTCGCCCACGTGTTCGGCGTCGGTGGGGCGCAGGTCGCTCTCGCCGCAGAACGGACAGTGGTTCACCGCTGCCCTCGCCGCGGCCGACGCCGTGCCGGCGCTCACTGCAGATCCGCCTCGGCGGCTCGTGCCACCCAGGTGGCGAACGCCTCGCCGTCCGTGCGTTGCTCGAGCCAGTGCCGGACGACGCGCTCGACGTAGTCCGGCAGGTCGGCGGCGGTGGTCTTCAGACCGCGCAGCTTGCGGCCGAACCCGCTGCCGCCGTGGGCTTCTGCACTGAGCCCCAACCCGCCGCCCAGGTGGATCTGGAAGCCGTCGACCGTGGCGCCGTCCGGGTCGGCGGGGTTGGCCAACTGAATGCCCTTGAGCCCGATGTCGGCCAATTGCGTTCTGGCGCAAGCGTTCGGGCAGCCGTTGATGTTGATGGACACCTGTGGTGCGTCTGGTGCGAACAACTCGGGCACGTCGGAGAACCGCTTCTCGAGCTGGCCGATCACGTCGATGGCGGTGGCCTTGGTCTCGACGATCGCCAGCTTGCAGAACTCGATCCCGGTGCAGGCCATGGTTCCCCGGCGGAACGTCGAGGTGCGCACCTGCAGGTCGATCGCGTCGAGCTCGTCGACCAGGTCGGCCACCGCCTCGGCCGCGACGTCCAGCACGACCAGCTTCTGGTCGACGGTGAAGCGCACCCGATCGGACCCGGCCCGCTCGACGGCCCCGGCCAGGGCGGTCAGGGTGGCGCCGGAGATTCGTCCGACGGTGGGGGCGGCGCCGACGATGAACCGGCCGCGGCCCTGTGAGGTGACCCCGACGTGGTCGCGTCGTCCCCGAGGCGGTTCGGCGGGCGCCGGGCCGTCGATCAACGGCCGGCCCAGGTAGGCCTCGCTCTCGAGCACCTCACGGAACTTCGCCGCGCCCCAGTCGGCCATCAGGTACTTCAGCCGGGCGCGGTTGCGCAGCCGGCGGTAGCCGTAGTCGCGGAAGATCCGGATCACGCCGTGCCAGACGTCCGGCACCTCGGCCAGCGGCACCCAGGCGCCGAGGCGCTGCGCCAGCGCGGGAGAGGTCGACAGTCCGCCGCCCACCCAGATGTCGAACCCGGGGCCGTGCTCGGGGTGCACCACGCCGACGAACGCGACGTCCTGGATCTCGTGGGCGACGTCCAGGTTCGGGTTGCCCGAGATGGCGGTCTTGAACTTGCGGGGCAGGTTGGCCAGGTCGGGATCGCCGATGAAGCGGCGGGTGATCTCGTCGATCGCGGGGGTGCCGTCGATGATCTCGTCGGCCGCGATGCCGGCCAGCGGCGAGCCCAGGACGACGCGGGGGGTGTCGCCGCATGCCTCGGTGGTGCTCAGCCCGACCGCTTCGAGCGCCTGCCAGATGGCGGGCACGTCCTCGATGCGGATCCAGTGGTACTGGATGTTCTGCCGGTCGGTGATGTCGGCGGTGCCGCGGGCGTAGCGCTGCGAGATGTCGGCGAGGACGCGCAGCTGGGCCAGGTTCACCGCGCCGCCGTCGATGCGTACCCGCAGCATGAAGTACTCGTCGTCCAGTTCGTGCGGCTCGAGGGTGGCGGTGCGTCCGCCGTCGATGCCGGGGCGGCGCTGGGTGTACAGGCCCCACCAGCGCAGCCGGCCGCGCAGATCGCTCGCCTCGATCGAGGCGAAGCCCTGGTGGGCGTAGACCTGTTCCACGCGCTCACGCACGTTGAGTCCGTTGTCGGCTGCCTTGAACTCCTCGTTGGCGTTCAGCGGCTCGGTGGAACCCAGTGCCCACTGGCCCTCGGGGCGGGCGGGGCGGGTGCGGGTGGTGCTCACGCAGAGTCCTCTCGAGATGGGTGACAGCGATGAGCCGGAGCGGGCACGGCGTGGCGATCGAGGACGGGTGGCCGTGATCGCCGCCTGCTGAGGGCAGGGCCGACAGCGCCGGACAGGGCCGGAGGGCCGGACAGGTCAGGCGCGACAGGTGGCGCTGGCGGTGCGCAGCAGGTCGACGTGGTGCCGGCGCACGAGATGGACGCCGCCACCGTCCGGGGCGTTCTGCTGCACGAGGTCCTCCATCGGCCTGGCGGTAGCACCGTCCCGTCATCGGGTGGTTGCTGCGGCGTCGACGAGCCAGGTCTCTCGGCCGCTCTGGATGGGCTCTGGTGACGATACGTAGCGCTGGGTCGCGGGTCAACGCATTGCCATCATGTGAGACGACCGTCTCGACATCTGGCGTCACGTGGGCCGTGCCCCGACAACCGCGCCGAGGCCGGGCTCATTCCCGGCGGTTGCCGCGAGGCCCGCTCCGCTGGAGATCACGTTGAAGATCACGTTGCGGGTTTCCGTCGATCGTGAAGATCACGTTGAGGAGTGCGTGTGCTCGGAAGTGCACGGATCCCTCAACGTGATCTTCAACGTGATCAGGGGAGGGTGACCGGCCCCCGGCCGGGGTCGACCTCGGCGACGGTGTGGGGCCTGGATCCCCTCACGAGGGCCTCACCGCCAGATCGCCGCGCAGGGGTCGACTGGCGGCGTTACCGTCGCTCGATGAGCGAATCGTCGACCTCGGTACCTGCCCGCGACCGACCGATCATGCCCGAGGGGTATGGCGTCCCCGAGACCGACGACGGGCTGGTCGAGTGGTCCGCCGTCGAACAGCTCCTGGTCGAGGCGCCGCAGTACTGGATGTCGACCACCCGCGCGGACGGTCGCCCGCACGTCGTGCCGCGGTGGGGCATCTGGCTCGACGGTCACTTCCTCTACGACGGCTCGCCGGCCACCGTGCACGCCCGCAACCTGGGTGACAACCCCCACTGTGCCCTGCACATCGGCGATGGCTGGGAGGCGGTGATCGTCGAGGGTGTCTCCCGCGCCAGTGAGCCGGTCGCCGGTGAGCTGGGGCAGCGGGTCGCGGCCGAGTTGGGTCGCAAGTACGGCGAGCGCGGCTATGCGCCGTCCGCCGATGCCTGGTCCGGCCCGGACGCCGGCGGCCTGCGCGTGTTCACCCCGCACAAGGCGATGGCCTGGTTCGCCTTTCCCGGCGACGTCACCCGGTTCCATTTCTCGTGATCGAATCGAGGGGTCACGAAAGCACGGTTCGGACGCCCGAAACGGGGCTTTCTCGACCTCTCGATTCGATCATGATCGAGGACGACGCGGGTACCGTGGGGTGATGAGCGCGCACCCGCCGTCCGATGTGGTGTCCGACATCGCCTCACTCGAGGCGATCTACGGGGCATTCCCCGAGGGCGGCCGCCTCAAGGAGACGCCGGTGATCACGCCGTTGCAGCGGCGGTGGATCGAGGCCTCGCCGTTCGTGCTGCTGGCCACGGCGGGCGAGGAGGGACTGGACTGTTCCCCGCGCGGTGACCCGGCGCCCGTCGTCCATGTCGTCGACGAGCACACGCTGCACCTGCCCGACCGGCGGGGCAACAAGCGGCTGGACTCGTTGCGCAACATCGTGCTCGACGGCCGAGTCGGCCTGCTGTTCCTGATCCCGGGCCTGGGGACGACGCTGCGCGTCAACGGAACCGCCGTGCTGCGCACCGATCCCGCCCTGCTCGAGCGGTACGCGATGGCGCGCCTGGACGGGCGCAAACTGCCCCAGACCGTGATCGAGATCGCGGTGCAGACGGTCTACACCCAGTGCCCGAAGGCGCTGATCCGCGCGGACCTGTGGAACCCGCAGCTGCACCGCACCGCCGACGAGCTGCCCACCGTCGGCGCGATCATGGCCGAGATCACCCAGGGCGCCTTCGACGGAGCCACGTACGACGCGAGTTACCCGCAGCGGGTGGCGGACACCATCTACTGAGCCGGTCACTTTCTGAGCCGGCTACCGAGCACGTCGATTCTGACGCCGGTTCAAGACCTCTCGATGGTGCTCGGTGAGCTCATCGGGGTAGCGGGCGAGGGTTGCCAGCAGATCGTTGCGCTCGGCCTGCGTGGTGAACGCGGACAGCTCCCGGTCGAGTCGGCGGGCCTCCGACCGGCCAGCTCGGCGCAGGATGCGTTCGGCGCGTCGCACCACGAGGGCATCGGTGAGGTTGCGGGTCAGGGTCATGGCCACCTCCGCCGCGCGGGTGTGCGTCGCGTCCGGCGACACCCGTTCGACGTTCAGGCTACGTCCGGGTTCGCGCCGTGACCATCGGGTGCGGGTCAGGATGTGGCGCCGGGCTCCTCGCAGGCGTCCAGCCGGTCCGCCAGGTAGCGCGCCTCGGCCTCGTTCGCGGTGAGTTCGATCGCCCGCCGGTACGCCAGCGCGGCTTCCGGCATGCGGTCCAGCCGCCGCAGCAGGTCGGCCCGTGCGGCGTGCAGGTAGCGGTAGTCGGCCAGGTCGCCGCGGGCCGCGATCGCCTCGATGGCTCTCAGCCCGGCCTCGGGGCCGTCGATCATCGAGGTGGCGACGGCGGCGTTGAGGGCGACCACGTCGGTCGGCTGGATCAGCCGCAGTTGGTCGTAGAGCCGGTTGATGCCGACCCAATCGGTGCCGGGCCAGTCCGTCGCCGTGGTGTGCAACCCCGCGATGGCGGCCTCGAGTTGGTAGGCGCCCACGTGTCCCAGCGCCAGCGCGCGCGACAGCACGGCCTGGCCCTCGGCGATCAGGGCGCGATCCCAGCGGGTTCGGTCCTGGTGCTCGAGCAGCACCAGGCGTCCCGCGTCGTCCAGCCGGGTGCGGCGCCGGGCGTCGGTGAACAGCATCAGGGCCTGCAGCCCGAGGGTCTCGGCCAGCGCCACGATCCGTTCGTGGTCGCCGGTGCCGGAGACGGGCAACTGGGCGAGCAGGTCGGCGAGCAGCCCGGCCAGCCACCGCGCCTCGTCACACAGGTCGCCGCGGATCAGGGCGGGCCCCTCGGCGGCGGTGTGGCCCTCGGTGAAGATCAGGTAGATCACACGCAGCACTTCGTCGCTGCGGCTCGGCAGCTGGTCGCGCGCCGGGACGGCGAACGGGACACCCGCCGTCCGGATCTTCGCCTTGGCCCGCACCAGGCGTTTGGCCAGGGTCGGTGTCGGCACCAGAAAGCTCGCCGCGATCTGCCCGGTCGACAGACCACACACCTCGCGCAGCGTCAGTGCCATGCGGGAGGCCGGGTCGAGCGAGGGGTGGCAGCAGCCGAAGATCAGGGCCAGTTGGTCGTCGACCAGCTCCCCGGCGGGTCGGGGGCCGTGATCGGACGTCGCGAGCTCGGCCAGGGCGGGCAGCCGGGCGGTGAATCGCTGATCCCGCCGGATCCGGTCGATGGCCCGGCGTCGGGCCGTGGTGAGCAGCCAGGCCCCCGGCCGCTCCGGCGTGGTGCCGGGTCCCCAGCGGGCGGCGGCCTCGACGAAGGCATCCTGCGCCGACTCCTCGGCCAGGTCCAGGTCGCCCAGGTCGCGGCGCAGCGTGGCCACGAGGACCGGCCACTGCGCCGCGAAGACCTGGGCGACCCGAGAGGTGATCACGATCAGGTGGTCTCAGCCGTGCTCAGGCGCCGGCGGGCGCGCCGAGCGTGCTCAGGTCGACCACGGGGCGCACCTCGACCGAGCCGTAGCGCGCGGTGGGAGCCTTCGTGCCCCAGGCCAGCGCGGCGTCCAGGTCGGGGACGTCGACGATGTAGTACCCACCGAGCACCTCCTTGGTCTCGGCGAACGGACCATCGGTGGTGACCGTCCCGCCGTCCCCGGTCGTGATGGTGGTCGCGGAGGTCACCGGGTGCAGCGGGTCACCGGCGATCATCACGCCGGCCTCGACCATCGCCTGGGTGTAGGCGAACCACTCCTGCATCTCGGCGGCCGCCTCCGGGGTTCCGTCCGCGGGGCCGGCGTCGGGCGCGGAGTAGAGCAAGAACATGTAGCGCATGAGGTCCTCCAGGGTGGGTGAGCGCCGCTGGTGCGATGCTCGCTTGCCCGTACGACGAACAGCATCCCCAGGTTTGGACAGCCCCGCCCAATCCCATGTCGCGACGCGCTGGACGCCGGGCCTGGGGTGCGCACACCAGCTCCTCGGTGATCATGCAATTCGTGCACACTGTCGGACAATCCGCCGGCCCGGTGTCGGCCGGTGCGGGGCATCTGAGCTACCCGACTGGGCACTGACGCAGCGGCAGGTCACTGTCGCCCCGATATGCCAGGGCCACAGTGACTCCAACTCGGCCACAGTGACTCCAACCCGGCCACAGTGGGAGGGATGTCGGACCAGCAGGGCCGAAGTTCGATCCGCCCCCCACCCCGCGCCTCAGGCAGGACTCATCGGGCCTGCTCTGGGTCTGGCTGCTCCCTGTCCTTGCCGAGGGCCTCGCGGGTCGTCCGCGAGGCAGCGACGTATCGGCGGGTGGACGGCCAGAGCAGACAGGCGATCCCCGCGATCTCGAACGATGCCTTCTGCGGACGGAGGTGGGCGTCGTCCAGGGCGCTGGACCACACGCGGTAGCTGCCCATTGCTGCCAAGACCAGCAGCGAGATCACCCACCATCGTCGATCCGCCCGCACGCTCGCGAGACCGACCAGACCGACGTCGCCGACAGAGGCGTCGATGACCGACATCACGAGCGCGAAGACGGCGAACGCCCCGGTCAGGACTCCCTCCAGGGTGAGGATCCCGACCGCCCAGTCGAACCCTCGCGGCGTCGGCTCGGGCCGAGAGCGCGGGGTGCCTGGCGGCCGCGTCGTCATCGAACGAGTATCCCGCTGTGGTCCTCACCGCCCTCACCGCCCTCACCCCCAACCCACCCCCAACCCGCCCATGCTCCGCAGGTGTCGCGCGAAGGCCTGATGACATCGCTGTCACGCGTCACCCGCGGAGTATGGGCGGTCACCTGCGGAGTATGAGCGGGTTTGGTTCGGGCTCGGTGGGTGGTGGGGTTCACATCTCAGCCCGGGGCCAGACGCGGCTGGGGTGGCGATACTCGATGGCACCTGCGCCGTGACGCACCTGCACTTTCCACGAAGGGGTGGACACCACCATGGGACGTCTCCAGCACACCGAAGGGCTGACCGCCGACCAGCGCGAGATGTTGAAGCTGGTCAAGGAGTTCGTCGACGAACAGATCATCCCGGTGGCCACCGAGCTGGAACACAAGGACGAGTACCCCAGCGAGATCGTCGAGGGCATGAAGGAGATGGGTGTCTTCGGCCTGATGATCCCCGAGGAGTACGGCGGGCTGGGGGAGTCGCTGCTGACCTACGCCCTGGTGGTGGAGGAGATCGCCCGCGGCTGGATGAGCGTCTCGGGCATCATCAACACCCACTTCATCGTGGCCTACATGCTGATTCAGCACGGCACGCCGGAGCAGAAGGCGCACTACCTGCCGAAGATGGCCACCGGTGAGATCCGCGGCGGGTTCTCGATGAGCGAGCCGCACTGTGGGTCGGACGTCTCGGCGATTCGTACCAAGAGCACGCAGGAGGCCGACGGCACCTGGAGCATCAACGGTCAGAAAATGTGGCTGACCAACGGTGGCTCGTGCAACCTCGTCGCGGTGCTGACCAAGACCGACCTCGGCGCGAACTCGGTCTACAAGAACATGACCACCTTCCTGGTCGACAAGACCTCCGGCTTCGGCGAGACCGCGCCCGGCCTGACCGTGCCCGGCAAGATCGAGAAGATGGGCTACAAGGGCGTCGACACCACCGAGTTGGTCTTCGACGGCTACCGGACCACCGACGCGCAGATCCTCGGGGGCGTACCGGGCAAGGGCTTCTACCAGATGATGGACGGCGTCGAGGTCGGCCGCGTGAACGTCGCCGCCCGCGCGTGCGGCCTGGCGATGCGGGCCTTCGAGCTCGGCATCCGCTACTCCCAGCAGCGCGAGACGTTCGGCAAGAAGATCGCCGAGCACCAGGCGGTGCAGTTCCGCCTGGCCGAGATGGCGATCAAGGTCGAGGCCGCCCACCAGATGATGATCATGGCCGCCCGCAAGAAGGACGCCGGCGAGCGCAACGACCTCGAGGCCGGCATGGCCAAGTACCTGGCCAGTGAGTACTGCCGGGACGTCGTCGAGGATTCCTTCCGGATCCACGGCGGCTACGGGTACTCCAAGGAGTACGAGATCGAGCGGCTCTACCGCGAGGCGCCGATGCTGCTGATCGGTGAGGGTACGGCCGACATCCAGCGCATGATCATCGGACGACGGTTGCTGGAGGACTACGCCCTCGAGGGCTGAGCCTCAGCGGTTGCGGGTGTGCCGCCCGCGGGCCGGTCCGGCCCCGGGCGGCAGCGGCAGGCTGCCGAATGCCGCGTGCCGCGGCTGGATCGGGCGCCCCGACCCGTCGAGCACCGGCAGGGCAGCGGTGTCGGGCGAGCCGGGCGTGCCGGCGGTGTCAGGGGTGTCGTGGTCGTCGTGCAGCAGCGACTCGGCGGCCAGTGCCTCGGGGGGCAGCCGCAGGATCGAGCGCAGGGTCAGGAACCACAGCGGGATCAGCAGGGCCTGGTTGGCCGCCAGACCCCAGGCGGCGCCCACCACACCGCCCACCGCGGCCCCACCCAGCATCAGGCTGAGCACGAGCGGTGCCTCGACCGTCATCAGCTTGAAGGTGCGCCGGGCCATACCCATCGCGTAGATGGTGACCGCCGGTCCGAGGCAGGCCCGGGCTGCGGCCGAGCCCAGGGCGATGGGTAGCAGCACCGTGCTCGGGCCGTCCCAGTTGGCCCGGAAGATGAGCCGGCCCACGTCGTCCGGCATGAGCCACAGCACGGCGGTGTAGGCCAGCGCGACGGTGAGCATGGCGGCGCTCGCCGCCGTGGCGATCTTCCATCGGGTGCGCACGCTCAGCCACGAACGCCGGGCCAGCTCGGGCAGCGTGAAGGTGAACATCGCCGAGCTCAGGGTCTCGAGCGGCCCGACCAGCACCTGGGCGCCGCGGATCGCCGACACTGCGCCCTCACCGACCATCGCCCCCACGATCAGGAAGCCGCCGGTGAACGCGCCGGAGGTGAGCAGGTTCTCGGCCAGGAAGAACCGCGACAGGTTCCACGATCGGCGGATCCAGGCAGGGGCGGCCCGCAGATCGGGGACGACGCGCAGTTGGGTCAACGCGAGCAGCACGCACACCGCGGCGCCACCACCCCAGGCCAGCACCAGGTAACCGACATCCGCGTGCCCGAAGTGGATCAGCGCCGCGATGGCACCGAACTGGATGACCGCCCAGAGACCGTCGTTGAGTGCGGCCTGTTTGGCCTGCGACTGGGCGAAGAAGGCATTGCGGCAGGCGTCCTGCATGATCAGGGCGGGGAGCACCACGGCGAGTGCCAACAGCGATTGGTGCAGCGGGCCGTCCACCAGCAGCCCGACCCCGGCGATCACCGCCGAGGCGGCCAGGGTGATCGCCACGATGAAGCCGAAGGCCTGTCGCAGGGCGGTGCGCCACGGCGCCCCCTCGCTGTCACTGAACCGGACGCTGAGCACCTGGCCCACCAGTGCCCGGCCGATGCCGATCATCAACGTGAAGATGTAGAAGGCGTTGGTGAAGGCATCGAGGCGGCCCTTGCTGACCGATCGGGCCAGCACGATGAACAGCAGCGTGTTGGTGGCGGCGGTGATGACCTGGTCGGCGAGGTTCCAGCTGGCCTTGCGTGCGAGTTTGGCCACGCGCGAGCCGGACGGCGCCGGCTCGGGTCCGGCGGTGGACTCCTCGGATCCGAAGGGGGGCAGATTGCGCAGATCGGGCAGTTCGATCCGGCCGGTGGCCGGGGGTCGTCCGTCCGGGCCGACCTCGATCGGGCCATGCCCGCTCGGCGCCGCCCGGTGGAGAGTCACACGGTCAGTGTCTCAGGCCGAGGCGTGCCATCTCAGGCCAGTCCCCGGATGGGCGGGCCGGGCAGCGGTAGGCCAGGATGGGACCATGTCGAACTTGGGACCGATGGGCCGTCAGCGCCAGCCTGGGCTGCCGACGCCGCCGCGGGGTGAACCGATTGCGCGGTACGGCACCTACCTCGAGGCGCAGCGAGCGGTCGACTTCCTCTCGGACAATCACTTCCCGGTGCAGTTCGTGACCATCGTGGGCAGTGGGCTGCGCATGGTCGAGCGGGTGACCGGTCGGCTGAGCTACGGGCGGGTTGCCATCGCGGGGGCGGCGTCCGGCGCCTGGTTCGGGTTGTTCGTCGGATTGCTGCTGACCTTGTTCGGCTCGGACTACCCCGGGGGATTCGTGGTGGCCTCGATGCTCATCGGTGGCGCCTTCGGCATGCTCTTCGGGGTGATCTCGTATGCGCTGACCGGTGGCCGGCGCGACTTCACCTCGACCAGCCAGATCGTGGCCAGCGAGTATGAGGTGCTCTGCATGCCGGAGCACTCTCGGGCTGCCACCGACCTGCTCTCCAAGTTGCCGGGTGGTCCCGGGTTGTCCCGAGGCCCGGGGGGCGCCTTCGCAGAGCAGAATCCGATGGGATCGCCGTACCCGATGGGACAGCAGCCCCCGATGGGGCAACCGGGCTGGCCCTCGCCGGGGCAGTTCGGCCCGCCGCCGACCGGTGCGCCGTCCCCGGGTCCGGGCCCGGGTGAGCCCTGCGGGCCACCGCATCCGACGGGGTGGACGCCGTCCCAGCCCGTGACCTCCCCACCGGGTGCGCCTGCCTCGCCCGCCACCCCGGACTCGCCGCCGACCGGTCTGACCTACGGCGAGGTGATGGAGCAACGCCGCCTCGAGGCTCGGGAGAAGGCCGATCGTGAGGCCCGCGAGGCCCGGGAGGCCCGTGAGGCCGCCGACCGCGACACCCGCCCCCTCCCCGAGGCGCCCGAGGCCTGAGCCTTCCCACCCACCCCCGTCATGATCACCGTCTGGGATCCAGTTTGTGGTGTTTCTGTCCCGAATCCGGAGTCCAAACGGTGATCATGAGCGGGTGCTGAGGGCTCTGCGGATCTGGTCCACGACGGAGTCCGCGCGCTGGGTGAGGTCCCACCAGGTGAAGCGCAGGACGAGGTAGCCCGCCGCCAGCAGTCGGTTCTGTCGTTCGCGGTCCTGTTGGAAGACGCGAGCATCGGAATGGGCACGCCTGCCATCAATCTCGACCACGACCCGCTCTGCGCGGAACAAGACGTCCACCACGCCGATGAGGCCCACGTCGTCGAACACCTTCTGGCCGGCGGCCCACCCGGCGAGGCCGCCTCGGCGCAGGATCTGGTGGAACAGATCCTCGGCCGCGCTCACGGCGCCGGTCCGCACGACGCGGGCGAGACGCAGGAGTTGAGGTACGCCGTGTCGTCCGGTCCCGGAGCGAATCACGTCGAGGATCAGGTCGCGAGTCAGGATGTCGCGGGTGCTGAGCCAGGCATACAGATCCAGGGCGCGGGGCCAGTCGAGGGTGGCGAGACAGTCGAGGGCGGTGGTCCGCAACGAGGTGCACGGCAGGCCGCGCACGGTGGTCGGCTCGTCCAGCGTCCACGGGGATCGGTGCACTCGGATCCCCGACGCGCGTCGCCGTCCGGGTGGCGCGTAGACGTCAACGGGTGCTTCCAGGTGCACCGGTAGCCCGTGCATGGCACCGGCGAGGGTGCGGCACGGGACGACGTCCGGCCAGGTCAGATGGGTGGCCCAAGCCAGCTGCCAGGGGCCGACAGGGCCGTCGAGTGCGGCCAGGCCGCGACCGGCGATCTGCTGCCAGCCGCCGCGCGTGAGTCGGTGACGGATCTGGTCGGGAGTCCAACCCTCGTCGCGAGCTTGCGCCGCCGTGAACACGCCTGCCTGGCGCGCGGAGATGGACGGCGTGCCGGTTCGGTGGCTCCCCATGTCGCGCAGCCTCGCCTGAAGGGGAAGCCGCGGTGGCCCTTGCCGAGCCGGCCTGTGGACAGTGGGACGACGCGGCGCCTCTGGGGACGCATCGCGGTGCTCGTCGCGAGGCCCAGCACTGCGCGTTTCGCGCCCCGCATCCCCTCACCCCCCCGCCCCATCCATGATCATCGTTTGGACTCCGGATCCGGGACAAAAACACCGGAATCTGGATCCCAAACGGTGATCTTAGGGAGGTGGGAGGTGGGAGGTGGGAGGTGGGAGGTGGGAGGTGGGAGGTGGGAGGTGGGAGGTGGGAGGTGGGAGGTGAGAGGCGGGGGAGAGGGGAGGTGGCGTGGCGCTCAGAGCCAGCCGTTGCGGCGGAAGCCTCGGAACAGCGTGCCGCAGATGGTGAGCATCACCAGCGACACGATGGGGTAGCCCCACTGGTTGTGCAGCAGGGGGATGTAGTCGAAGTTCATGCCGTACACCCCGGCGATCATCGTGGGCACCGCCGCGATCGCGACCCAGGCCGAGATCTTGCGCATGTCCTCGTTCTCGCTGACGGTCAGGCGTGCCAGGCCCGCCTGCAGGATCGAGCCGAGCAGTTCGTCGTAGCTCTGCACCTGCTCACGCACCCGGATCAGGTGGTCCTCGACGTCGCGGAAGTACTCGCGGATGTCGGGGTGCACCAGGCCCTGGGCGCGGTGGGCCAGTTCGTGCAGCGGCCCGGCGAGCGGGCTCACGGTGCGCTTCATCTCGATGATGTCGCGCTTGAGCTGATAGATGCGCTCGACATCGGTGATGCGACGCTGGGTGAAGACCGAGGTCTCGATCTCCTCGATGTCCTCGTTGACCTGGTCGACCACGGCCAGGTAATCGTCGACCACCTTGTCGCAGACGGCGTGCAGCACGGCGGACGGCCCCAGGGCCAGCTGCTCGGGGTCCTGCTCGAGCCGGCGCCGCAACCCCCGCATCGAGGCATGACGACCGTGGCGCACCGTCACCGCGTAGTACTCGCCGAGGAAGACCATGACCGTGCCGGTCTCGACGATGTCGCCGCCGTCCAGCCCCTCACCGATGCGGTCGTCGCGGTCGATGTAGGCCAGCGAGCGCAGCGCGAGGAAGAGCATGTCGTCGTAGCGCTCGATCTTGGGCCGCTGCTTGTTGTTGGAGGCGTCCTCGAGGGCCAGTTCGTGCAGGTCGAAGACCTCACCGAGCTGGTTCAGCTGGTTGGTGGTCGGCTCGTGCAGCCCCAGCCAGATGAAGCCCTCACCCGAGCGGGCCACGGCGCAGGCAGCGTCGAAATCCTGGTGTTCCTGGCGGATGCCCTCGATGTAGAGCGCCCAGTCGACCGCAGCGTCGAGCAGCAGGCGATTGGACTCGGGGGGTGTGGCAGCGGCGGTCATCGCCGGGCGTCGTCCGTTGACGGTCTTGGTCGCCGCGACGAGGGGGCGCAGCGGAATGGTCCGCGCAGCCAGGGGCAGGGTGCGGGCGAGAGGGCGGGACGGGCGGGCCATGGCGGGTCACCTCCGGGGAAAGCAGCCCGGTGACGCACCACGCGTGACGAGTCAGAGCGTCGTCGTCGCCGTGAGTGGGGTGCCGGGCTCGGCAGGGGGGATCGAGGGTGCGGCCAGGTGGCTGGCCTCGGGACTATCACCAGATGGCATGACCCACTCACCTCCTCGGGATGGCACCGAAGGTGTCGCCGTTGGTTGACGGCGCAACAGACTGCAGGTTAACCCATGGTGACGCGTGGAGAGGCAGTCTGATCCAACGAATCAACCGTGAGGATCACCAGCGCAGCGGTCCAGGCGAGCGGTGCAACGGCGGCCGGGCTGCCGTCGGCGAGCACCTTCTCGGGTAGCGCGCCCCCCGCGGTGCGGTGGGCATCGAGCCAGGCGAGCCACTGTTCGGCGGTGCGTCGCTGGGACGTCGTCGCGGCGGTCAGCGCGAACAGGGCCGTCTCCGGAGTCCAGGAGACACCGTCCTGTCGCCAGGCCGATCCGGGCGCCAAACCCCCTGCGGGACGACGCATCTGGCGTTGCGCGGCCACCCATGCCGCGCTGAGTCCGGCGGGCGGGACGGCGTCCCGGAACGGCGGCATGAGAAACGTCAGGGCGGCGTCGTGCGCTGAGCCTCGCACCTCTCGCGGGTAGCCGCGGGTGCCGAAAACCCGGGCGATTTTACGGTCGAGTGCCCGCGCTGTCTCGGCTGCCGATGTGGCCAGCGTCTCGTCGTCCACGAGTGGCAACAACCTCGCAGCGGCCTCGAGACCGGCGAGTGTCGGCGCGGCGACCCCCAGGGTTGCGCGTCGGGTGGGTACCTCCCAGTAGTCGAGACCGGCGGCCGGCAACCCCTTGCCGGCCGCGACCAGCTCCAGGCACGCCCGCGTCGAACGGACCAACAGCGGACGCAACCGGGTCAGCAGGTCGCGCCGGGCACCGGGGTCGTCGAGCGAGTCCGCCAGGACGGCCAGGCTCCACAACGTCCACCCCGGGCCGTCCGGCTCCTCACCGCGCCGGTCGGGCACCTCACCCGAGCCATCGGGCACGTAGCGGGCCTGCAGGTGACCGGACTCGGGTTGGACCCGTTGCAGGAAGGCGAGCACGGCCTCGGCGTCCGCCGGGTGGCCGCTGCGGGCGTACGCCGCGGCGACGAAGGCGGCGTCGCGAGGCCAGACGTAGCGCCAGCGCTCGGCCCACCCGGCCACGGCGGCGGCCTCGCGCTGGTCGGTCGAACCGCTCGACTCGCTCGACTCGACAGACTCGTTCGACTCGACTGGCTCGACGGGCACGGTCAGGACGTGCAGGTCGAGCAGGGCGTCGTGCACCATCGATTCCCATCGGGTGCCGGCGCCCGGCACTCGCCCTGAGCTCAGCCACTCGCGTTGCGCGTCGGCGGCCCGCTCGTCGAGGGCACGCGTGCCCGGAACCAGTCGTTTCAGGCCGCCTTCGGCCAGGACGACGCGCTCACCGTGCTGGTCCAGCCCGACCACCGCAGCGTGCAGGGGCGAGCGCGCCGAGGTCGTCTCGGCCAGGGTGGCGCGATTGACCAGGCCCAGCCCGGCCACCACGAGCACCGCGGCCAGCACGCTGACCCCGGTGCGGCTGCCCATGGTCGCGGACCGTAGCAGCACCCCCGACCGCACCAGCCCGGCACCTCCCCCGGCCGACCGGGGCCGCCGTAGAGTCGCCGCCATGCAGCGTCGCCAATTCCTGCTCACCGGGGCCGTGGCCACCTCGACCGCGGCGCTGGCCGGTGTCGGTTCGTCGCTGGTCACCCGAGCACGTACCCAGGACGCGGACGCCGCGGCGCTGGCCTCGTCGGTGTCCCAACAGGCGGTGCGCGGTGACCTCCGGGTGTGGTGGTCGGCGCCGGTCGCGACGCCACGGCTGGCGCTGACCTTCGACGACGGCCCGACCGAGCAGTTCACCGCCCGCACGCTCGACCTGTTGCGCAGCAGCGGGATCCGGGCGACGTTCTTCGTGATCGGTGAGCTGGTGAACCGCCACCCCGACCTGGTGCGGCGAGCGCGCGACGAGGGTCACGAACTCGCCAACCACAGCTTCGATCACGTCTCCGCCGTGCGGCTCACCGCTGACGCGGTACGCGACTCGATGGCCCGCGGCGCCGACGCCGTCGAGACGGTGACCGGGCGTCGTCCGCGCTGGTACCGCCCGCCCCGGGGCGAGGTGACCTCGGCGACCCTGCTCGCTGCCCGGGCGGTCGATCAGGACCTGGCGTTGTGGTCCGTGGTGCGCAACGGCGAGGACGGTGGCGGGCCGGACGACGACACCGAGGGCGTGCGACGTCACCTGCGTGGCGCCGTCCACCCGGGGGCGGTGGTCGACCTGCACGACGGCATCGGACGCTCCGCCTGGGTGGGCCTGCCCAGCGGCAGCCTGATCACCCGGCGGGACACCGAACTCGACGCCCTGCCCGAGGTGCTCACCGCCTGGAAGGACGCGGGCTACGCCTTCGAGACGCTGTCCGAGCTGATCCCGGCCGGCTGAGCCGACCTGCTCAGCGACCCCTCAGCGACCCCTCAGCGACCCAGCAGCCCCGCCATCCACGCCTCGATCTCGTCGACCGTGCGTGGCAGCATCGCGGTCAGGTTCTCGCAGCCGTCCGCGGTGACCAGCACGTCGTCCTCGATCCGGATCCCGATGCCGCGCAACTCCTCCGGGGCCATCAGGTCATCGGCGTTGAAGTACAGCCCCGGCTCGATGGTGAAGACCATGCCCGGCTCGAGGATGCCGTCCATGTACATCTCCTGGCGGGCCTGCGCGCAGTCGTGCACGTCGATGCCCAGGTGGTGGCTCACGCCGTGCACGATCCAGCGCCGGTGGAACTGGCCCTCGGGGTCGAGCGACTCCTCGGCGGTGCCCGGCAACAGCCCCCACTCGGCCAGCCGGCGGGCGATCACGGTCTGCGCGGCCACGTTCAGGTCGCGGAACCGGGTGCCGGGCCGGGCCACCGCGAACGCGGCATCGGCGGCCTCGAGGACCACCTCGTAGACCCGACGCTGCGCCTCGCTGAAGCGTCCGGTCACCGGCAGGGTGCGGGTGACGTCGGCGGTGTAGAGGCTGTCGAGCTCGACCCCGGCGTCGATCAGCACCAGGTCGCCCTCGCGTACCGGCCCGTCGTTGCGGATCCAGTGCAGCGTGCAGGCGTGCGGCCCGCTGGCGGCGATGGTGTCGTAGCCGGTGCCGTTGCCCTCGAGACGGGCACGGTGGGCGAACACGCCCTCGATCACCCGCTCGCCGCGCACGGTGGCCACGGCCTGCGGCAGGGCGCGGACGACGTCCTCGAACGAGCGGGCGCTCGCGGCCACCGCCTCGCGCATCTGTTCGATCTCGTAGACGTCCTTGACCAGCCGCAGCTCGCTGACCACCCGCGCCAATTCGGCGTCCGAGCTGGTCACGGTCTCGCGCCGCTCGTCGGACGCCGCGTGCCCGGCCCCGCGGGCACTGTCCAGGTGGGTGGTGATCGCCGCATCGGCGTCCCGGACCACGCGCACGCTCAGGCCGTCCTCGCCGGCGTCCTTGGCCAGGGCGTCCAGCACCTCGTCGAGGTGGCGGGTGCTGATCTCGGTGAGGGCGGTGATCTCCTCCAGGCTGGGTCGCACGCCGACCCACAGCTCGCCGTAGCGGGCGTCGGAGTAGAACTCGGTGGTGTCGCGCTCGGCCCGGGGACGGAAGAACAGCACCGCCTCGTGCGTGGCGCCGCCGCCCTCGCCGCCTGCCGACGAGCCCGGTTCGATCGGCTCGAGCACCAGCACGGCGTCCGGTTCCTGATCGGTGCCCAGGCCGGTCAGGTGCGAGAACGCGGAGTGCGGCCGGAACCGGTAGTCGGTGTCGTTGCTGCGCGGCGTCAACCCGCCGGCGGGGAAGACCAGCCGCTCGCCGGGGAACATCGCACCCACGCGGCGACGCCGGTCGGCCGCGAACGGCGCGGACGGCAACCGGTCGGGCAGCGCCGTGGGGCGCGGCTGCCAGTCGCGCGCGATGAAGGCCCGGAACGCGGGGGAGCGCGGGGTGTCGCGCGGGTGTTTGCCATCGCCGAGCGCGGTCGTGGGGTCGCTGGCGGGGGCGGGCGAGTCGGCGTCCATGCACCCATGGTGGCATTCCCGGGAGGTCTCGGCCCGGCACGTAGGGTGAGTCGGCAGGGCGAACGGCTCCGAGGGCAGAGAAGGCGAGCACGGTGCAGCGAATCGTCGTGGTCGGCGGCGGCATCAGCGGTCTGGCGACCGCGTACTACCTGACCCGCGGCGAGCATCCACCGCAGGTCACCGTGCTGGACGCCGCGCCCCGGGTCGGCGGCAAGATCACCTCGGCAGAGGTGGCCGGGTATCGGGTCGACACCGGCCCGGAGGCGTTGTTGGTGCGCATCCCGGCCGTCAACGCCCTGCTGGCCGACCTGGGCCTGGACGACGCCCGCCGGGCGCCGCGGTCGACGGGCGCCTTCATCTGGGCGCGGGGGGCACTGCGCCGGTTGCCACAGAGCTCGATCTTCGGCGTGCCGAACAAACTGGGACCGTTGCTGCGCTCCGGGCTGGTCTCGCCGTGGGGCTTCCTGCGGGCCGGGGCCGATCTGGTGCTACCCGCCACCGCGCAGGGCCTCGCCGACCCGAGCATCGCGCAGCTGTTGCGGCCGCGGTTCGGCCGGCAGGTCTTCGCCCACATGATCGAGCCCCTGCTGGGCGGCGTGCACGCCGGCGATGCTGCTCGGCTGTCCGCCCGCAGCGCCGTCCCCGAGGTGGCTGCGGCGGTGACGGGCCGGCGGAGCGTGTTCCTGGCCATGCGTGGTCAGGAGCCGCGCACCGGCGGGGGACCGGCCCTGATCAGCCTGGAGGGTGGGCTCGGCACGTTGGTGGCCGCACTGCGTGAAGCCCTCGAGGAGGTGCCCTCCACACGGATCGTCACGGACGGCCTGGCCACCGACCTGAGCGCGCTGCAGACCGGCGGATATGTGGTGCGCACGGCGTCCGGTGAGACCTTCCCGGCGGACGAGGTGGTGCTGGCCGTGCCGGCGCCGCGGGCGGCGGCGTTGCTCGGGGGCATCGCGCCGGTGGCGGCGGCGGCCGCCGCTGAGGTGCCACACGTCGGCGTGGCCACGGTGATGCTGGCCTATGACCCCGCCGCGATCACCCGTCCGCTGGACGGCACCGGGTTCCTGGTGCCCCCGGCCGACGGTCACCTGCTGGTCGGGTGCACCTGGGTGACGGCGAAGTGGCCGCACGTGTCGCCCCGGAGCGCGGCGGAGCACGCCGATGGTCCGGCCGTGCTGATCCGCTGCATGGTCGGGCGCGACGGCGACCAGCGCTGGGCGGCGATGGACGACGAGGTGTTGGTGCGTGCCGTCCGGGCCGAGCTCGCCGCGGCGATGGGTGTGGTCGATCCGCCGCGGTCCAGCCACGTGCAGCGCTGGCCCGACGCGATGCCGCAGTACACCGTGGGTCACGCCGATCGGGTCGCGACGATCGACGCGGCCTTGGCCCAGCTGCCCGGGGTGTATCTGACGGGCGCCGGGGTGCGCGGCGTCGGTCTGGGCTCGTGCATCGCGGCAGCGTCCCGGTTGGCGACCACGGTGCTGGCGCGGGTGGGCGAGGGCGCGACCACCGGTGGGAGTGCGCCATGACATCGACGTCGCCGAGCGACCACGGTGGTCTGCTGGGAGACCGGCCACCCACGACGGCGTTCGCGGCATTTCCTCTCACCCGCCCTCGCCTGCCCTCACCTCGCCCGGTGCCGGACGTCGGGCATCAATGCCTCGGCGGAGTGTGCCCGGATGGCGCCCCACCAGAGCCCGGCTCCGTAGGCGGCGTCGTCCAGCCGTCGGGCCAGCAGGTAGCGCACCGGATCGAGGTCGGCCCCCGTGCGGTGGCGATCCGCCACGGCCTCGGCGACGGCGGCCGCCAGCAGCGCGCGCCGTCCCCGCGGCGAGACCACGGCGGCGGTCAGGGCGATCGGCCAGTAGTGCCGGGTGAGGGCTGAGGCGGTCTGCCACATCGTGGCCACGAGGCCCTCGGTGGTCAGCACGGCCGCGGTGCGCAGGGGGTGCGCGCTGCGCCGCAGCCGCCGTGCCACCGAGACGGTGGTCCACGCCCAGGCTGCCGCAGCCACGGGCACCGACCAGCGTCGCTGTGCCAGCAGCGCCACACTCACCGCGGCCGACCAGCCGGTCAGCACCGCCGGAGCCACGGCGCGACCGTGCCGCGAGGCCAGCGGAGCTGCCGACGTGCCGTAGAACGCCTTGCGCTGCAACCATTCCCGAAGCACTGTGCGGTGTCGGTGGCGCACTGTGGCTGCCGGTTCGTAACGGACGCGCCAACCAGCGTCCACCAATCGCCAGATCAGATCCACGTCCTCACCACACCGCAGCGCCTCGTCGAATCCGGTGCCGAGTGCCGACCTGCGGGCCAGCAGGAAGGCGGACGGCAGATAGGACACCGGGCGCTGCGGACCGACCGCGCCCGGGTGTGCACCCAGATCGAGTGAGGAGCGCGCCTGCTCGTAACGCTCGATCCACCCGTCGTCCGGGCGGGGTGGCACCCCGAGCACTCGGGGAGCCACCACAGCCACCGCCGGGTCGTCCAGGTGGCGCAGCAGCACCGCGAGACAGTCGGCGTCGGGCAGGACATCGGAATCGCAGAAGGCCACGAACTCGGTGTCGACGTGTGCCAGACCGGTATTGCGCGCCGCCGCCGGCCCCCGATTACGCGGGTGGACCACCAACCGTGCGCCATGGGTTCGCACCACGCGGGCCGCGCCCTCCGGATCGCGTGAGCCGTCGTCGACCACCACCACGTCCAGCCGAGCCGCGGCCAGTACACCGAGCAGCTGGTCGAGCTGGTCGTCTCGATCGCGCACCGGCACCACCACGGTGACCCGGCCCACGGCGGCTTCGGCCCGGGGCCGGTGGTGCCACACCGGGTCGGCCATCCCGCGGTCGAGCAGCAGTCGTGCCAGCGCGGCATCCGCGGCGGTGCGCACCGCCAACCGTCGGTCGGACCCCCACCGTTCGGCCGCCTCCGGGCGCAGGTACAGCACACTCGATGCACCCACCAGCGCACGGCCGTCGTCGCACAGGTGCACGCGGTCACCGAGCTGCACGGTGAAGCCCGGCGGCACCGCGTCTGTCACCGGCCGGGCGATCATGGCTGCGAGGACGCCTGAGCCACTCGGCGCAGTTCGGCGAGAACCGCGGTCGTGACATCGGCCACCAGCTCCGCGAACAACCGGGCGCCCTCCGCCGCGCTGCTGCCGGTCGGGTCGCCCAGGACCCCGCTGGGTGAGATCGCCCGCACGCCGTGCGCCTCGTAGGGCCGGCCACAGCTCGTCGAGGGGCGCGGTGGGCCCGGCCACTGCGGCGTGTCGCTGCACCACGTGCGGCGCCAGGTGACACAGCAGCGAGGTCTCGGCACGACCGGCATGCAGGTCGCCGCCGCGTATCGAGCAACTGACCCAACTCACCGGACGGCCTTCGGCACGCAGCCGCCTCACGCCTGCTCGGAGGGACTCGGTGTTGCCACCGTGGCCGTTGACGAAGATCAGGGGTCCGGACCACCGGCACGCCGAGCGGCCGACCTCGACCACCATCTGGTGCAGGGCCTCGTGACCGATCGAGACGGTGCCGGGAAAGTGCTCGTGTTCACCTGAGGCGCCGTAGCCGACAGCCGGTGCCACCACGACCTCGTGGTCGGTGAGTTGTCGCGCCACGGCGCGAGCCACCTGGTCGGCGATCCTGGTGTCGGTGTCCAAGGGCAGGTGCGGGCCGTGCTGCTCGAGTGAACCCACCGGCACCAACACCACGGGCCGGACCGCATCCAGCTCGGGCCAGCAACGCTCGGCCAGTTGTTCGGCCAATTGTTCAGCCATGGCCGGGCGGTCCGGTGCGACCGCCGGTGACGGGGCTGGCGTCACATGCTCTCGGTGCAGACCCCTTGGAATGGTCCGTCCCGATGATCGGCAGCCGCCGCCGGTCGACGGCGGCGAGCGCGCGCTCACCGGCTCCGGTGACGCACTCCGGGTCGGGGCCGTCCATCGCAAGCCCGGTGAAGAACTTGGCGGCCATGCACCCACCGCGGCAGCTGTCGAAGGCCGAGCACGAGCTGCAGGCACCACCCGAGGTTGGTTCACGCAATTGCCGAAACAGCGGTGCGTCATGCCAGACGTCCGCGAATCCCCCTGCGGATCGGACGTTCCCGGCCTTGAACCTGTCGTGGATCGCGAACGGGCAGGCATAGACGTCACCGACCGGGTCGATCAGGCAGACCACGCGGCCCGCTCCGCACAGGTTCAGGCCCGGCAGGGCTTGACCATAGGCGGACAGGTGGAAGAACGAGTCACCGGTGAGCACCTGGTCTCCGTGCTCGATCAGCCAGGTGTAGAGCTGGCGTTGCTGGCCGGGGAGCGGGTGCAACTGCGGCCAGGTGTCGGCGCCACGGCCGGCGGGCCGCAGCCGGGTCAGCCGTAGCTGGGCGCCGTACCGCTGGGCCAGCGCCGCGAAGTCGTCCAGCTGATCGATGTTGTGCCGCGTGCACACCACCGAGATCTTGGGTGACCTCACGCCGGCCTCGGCCAGGTGCTCCAGGGCACGGGTCGCCGTCTCGAAGCTGCCCTGGCCCCGAACGGCGTCGTTCACCTCGGCGGTGGCGCCGTCCAGTGAGACCTGGATGTCGACGTACTCCGTCGCGGCCAGGGCCTGGGCGCGCCGGCGGGTGATCCGGTAGCCGTTGGTCGAGAACTTCACGCCGACATGGTGGGCGACGGCGTGCTCGACCAGGTCCCAGAAGTCCGCTCGAATCGTCGGCTCACCGCCGCCGATGTTGACGTAGAACACCTGCATCGCCTCGAACTGCTCGATCAACGACCGGCACTCGGCCGTGTTCAGTTCGTCGGGATCGCGACGTCCGGACGAGCTCAGACAGTGAACGCAGGCGAGGTTGCAGGCGTAGGTGAGCTCCCAGGTCAGGCAGATGGGGGCATTCAGTCCGTGTTCGAACTGATCGACGAGCCGCAGCGGCCGTTCGGTGGTGACGCTCATCGCGGGCTCCTGCCGGTCGGCCGGGGACGGATCAGCCCGCCCCGGGCAAGGTGGGCGAGGGCGGACAGGTAGTCCGTGCGTTGGGCAGTCGGCACGCCGGCGTCGCTGAGGGCGTCGGCGATGCACGGCGCCGCGTCGAGCCGGCGGACGACGTCCAGCAGCGTCGTCGTCTTGAGGAAACTCAGCTGCCGGGTGGCGAAGTCGTAGGCCAGGGCTCCGAACGGCTCCGGCCGCAGGGCGACCGTGGGACTGAGCTGCCACGCCTGGTCCGCCGTGGGAACCGTGCCGTCCGGGTCAGTAGACACCGCACATGCCGTCGATCGAGACCTCCTCGACCAGCGTCTGATCCAGCACGGTCTCGGCGGTCGGGTCGGCGGTGAGTTCAGTGGTGAGTTCAGTGGTGAGCTCGGTCGGGTCGGGGTTCATCGTCGTCCTCCGGTCGATCGGCAGCCGCTCAGCCGGCGGCGTGGGTTCAGGCTAGGAGTGAGCGGGGACGCCGGGACACACCCTGCCCGGGCGGGCCGTCCTGTCGGAACGGACAGGTTGTCCGCCCCCCGCGCGACCCGTTTGTCGATGCCCGCCTGTTGCCCGGGCGCTGGGGCTCCTAGCGTCCGCACCAGCGAGTGACCGTTCCGAGCGAGCGCCCAGCGCTGAGCGCCAGGAGGTTGGACATGCAGGTCGACGAACTGCTCAAGCCGTTTCCCATCAAGGAATTCCATCCGTTCCCGAGGGCACTCATGGGCCCGGGAGCGCACGAGATGATCGGTCCGGAAGCCCTCAAGCTGGGGTTCCGCAAGGTGCTGGTGATGACCTCCGGGCTGCGCGGCACCGACATCGTGCACAAGATCGTGGAGTCGATGAAGTACCACGGGCTCGAGGTGGTGGTCTACGACCAGGTCGAGTCCAACCCCAAGGACTACAACGTCATGGACGCCGTGGCGCTGTACCAGCAGAACGAGTGCGACTCGTTCGTCTCGATCGGTGGTGGATCCTCGCACGACGCCTGCAAGGGCGCCCGAATCTCGGTGGCCCACGACGGCCGCAACGTCAACGAGTTCGAGGGCTTCAACAAGAGCGAGAACCCCAAGAACCCGCCGCACATCGCGGTCTCGACCACTGCCGGGACCGGCTCGGAGACGTCGTGGGCCTACGTCATCACCGACACCACCACCGACCCCGACAACCCGCACAAGTACGTGGCCTTCGACGACGCCTCGGTCGCGACCCTGGCCATCGACGACCCGGTGCTCTACTACGACTGCCCGGTCGACTACACCGCACAGTGTGGCTTCGACGTCCTGGCCCACGCGAGCGAACCCTATGTCTCGCGCCTCAATTTCCAGCCCTCGCTGGGGAACGCCCTGCACGCCATCAAGCTCACCGCCGAGAACCTGCGGGCCGCGGTGTGGAACGGGCAGGACCTGGCCGGTCGCGAGGGCATGATGTACGCCCAGTACATTGCGGCTCAGGCCTTCAACTCCGGTGGCCTGGGAATCATCCACTCGATCTCGCACGCCGTGTCCGCGTTCTACGACACCCACCACGGCCTCAACAACGCGATCGCGCTGCCGCGGGTCTGGGCCTTCAACATGCCGGCGGCCTACAAGCGTTTCGCGGACATCGCCCGGGTGATGGGGGTCGACACCCATGGCATGACGGACGTCCAGGCTGCCGACGCCGCGCTGGAGGCCGCGATCCGGCTGTTGCGCGACGTGGGCATTCCGGAGCGGTTCAACGACGTCACCCAGGACAGCTACTCCAAGAACCGGCTGGGTCAGGGTCCGACCGCGTTCTATGCCAACGCCCCGACGATCCTCGGCGACGCGGGCGACGTCGACCGGATCACCAACCACGTGCTCGGTGATGCCTGTACCCCGGGCAATGCCAAGGAGTGCACCTTCGAGACGGTGCGCCCGGTGGTCGAGCACTGCATGACCGGAGCACTGGACGATCTGCTCGGCTGATCGACGCTGCCGATCGTGGCCGGAGGTGGGCTCGGAATGCCTGCCTCCGGCCGACGGCGGCCTGTGACCTGGGAGGTCGTGGCGTGGACGAGTTCACCGATGTGGCCGAGACGGCGAAGCGGTTCGCCGAGCACGGGTACCTGACCGACGACCGATTGGCGACCACGGTCTTCCTGCAGACCCGACTGGGCAAACCCGTTCTGTTGGAGGGGCCGGCAGGCGTCGGCAAGACCCAGCTGGCCACCAGTCTGGCCGAGGTCACCGGCCGGCGCCTGCTGCGGCTGCAGTGCTACGAAGGTCAGGACGAGACCACGGCGCTGTACGAGTGGGACTACGGCAAGCAGATGCTGTACACGCAGATCCTGCGCGAGAAGATCGGGCAACTGCTCTCCGATGCCCACGACCTGACAACCTCGGTGGAGCGGATCGCCGCGCAGGAGAGCGTCTTCTTCTCCGAGCGCTTCCTCTCGCCGCGTCCCTTGCTGGAGGCGATCAGCTCACCCGAGCCCGTGGTGCTGCTGATCGACGAGGTCGACCGAGCCGACGAGGCACTCGAAGCGGTTCTGCTGGAGCTGTTGTCGGAGTTCCAGATCTCGATACCCGAGATCGGCACCGTCCGCGCGGTCCACCAGCCGTACGTGGTGCTCACCTCCAACAACACCCGAGATCTGTCCGCGGCGTTGAAACGCCGCTGCCTGCACCTGTTCCTGGACTACCCCTCGGCACAGCGCGAGCTCGACATCGTGCGCTCGAAGGACACCGGTCTGTCCGATGTCCTCGCCGCCCGGCTGGTCGAGGTGGTACGTCGTCTGCGAGAGCTCGAACTGCGCAAGGCCCCCAGCATCTCCGAGACCATCGACTGGGCCCGCACCCTGGCCGTGCTGGGGGTGGCTGATCTGCGCGCCGATGTTCTGGCGGCCACGCTGAACGTGGTGCTCAAGTACGAGCGTGACCTGAGCCGGGCCGCCTCCGCGTTGCCGCAGTTGGTGACGGGGCTGGTGGATCCCAATGCCGAGGTGCCGCAACACCTTCCCGGCGAACGCGGCCATGGACACGGCCATGGACACGGCCATGGACACGGGCACGAACCGGGCCATCCGCACGACCATCCACACGAGAACCCTCGCGATCGGGAGGACGACGAGGTCGACGGGCGCGCCGTCCGGGCCGGCAAGGACAACCCGGGTCGTCACGACGAGGCCTACTACGGCGCCCCCGGACGATCCGGGCTCCCCCGCAGCGTCGGGTCCGGCCAGGGTGAGCGGTCCTTCGCCGCGCGCCGTGCCCGGCGCCGGCCGGTGTGAACCGGCGAGGCCCCGATGGACGGCGCGCTGCACCGTTTCGTCCGGCTGTTGCGCCTGTACGGGGTGCGGGTGAGTGTCGCCGAGGTCATCGACGCGCTCCACGCGGCCGCCCAGCCCGGAGTACTGGCCGACCGCGAGGTGCTGCGCAGCGCCCTGGCGGTCTGCCTGATCAAGGATCGGCGTGATCTGGCCACCTTCCACAGGATCTTCGACGCCTTCTTCGGGCTCCGGGCCGTGATCGAGGAGCAGGACCTCGAGCACAACCATGCCCACGATGACCTGGCCGACGACGGCGAGCTGACCACGTTCACCCTCGGCGAGGAGCCGGGCGAGACCCCTCAGCAAGGCCATTCGCACGGCAAACCCGTTGAATTGCACCGTTTCTTCCGCCCCGAGGATCTGGCTCAGCAGTACAACCTGCACCAGGAGGCCAATCGTCTCGACCTGGCTTCCCTGACCGACGAGATCGTGCTGTCGGCTGACAACCGCGGTGGGGCAGGGGAGGCTGCGCGGGTCCAGATCGCCACGTCACGGCTGCACAACCCGGGACTGCCCGGCGACCTGGCCAGCCGCCCGGGGTTGACCCTGGACGCCGAACTGTCCGTCGCACAGGAGATGGCGTTGCTCGACTGGCTGGCCGGCCAGGTCCCGGAGGACCTCTCGCAGGACGCCGAGGGCAGCGACGCCGAGGCCCTGGCGGCGTTGCGGCGGGCTCTCGCCCCATTCCTGGCGGCCCTGCCCGAGACGTTGCGCGAACACCTGGAACGGCTCATGGCCCGCCAACGCGAGGTCGAGGCGCGCGAGATCGCCGCGGTGGCCACCGAGACCATCGAGGAGGCCGACCGTGCCCGGCTCGAGGAGGGGTTGCGGCGGTTGCTGCGCAGCCTGCACGGCGCCCCCCGGCCGCGACGTCGGGTGGCGGCCCGGGGCGTGATCGACTCCGCTCGCACCATGCGGCAGAACATGCGCTACGACGGGGTGCCGTTCCGGCCGGTGACCGTGGGCAGGGTCGAGGACCGACCCCGGTTGTTGGTGCTGTGCGACGTGTCGCTGTCGGTGCGGATGACCGCGAAGTTCACCCTGCACCTGGTGCACTCGCTGGCCTCGCTCGCCCCGGCGGTGCGGACCTTCGCCTTCTGCGCCGATCTGGTCGAGATCACCGACCTGTTCGCCGAGCACCGCATCGAGGAGGCGCTCTCGCTGGTGGTCTCCGGCGTGCCGGCCGGCGGGCTGCTGGACGTCGACGCCGACTCCGACTACGGGCGCGCGTTCGAGCAGTTCCTCGAGGCGCACGGCTCGGCCATCACGCGGCGGACCACGGTGCTGATCCTGGGCGATGGCCGGGGCAACAGCCACGATCCCCGCATGGAGGTGTTCGAGGAGATCACCCGGCGCGCCCGCTCGACGATCTGGCTCACCCCCGAACCCCGCTTCTCCTGGTCCCTGGGTCGTTGCGACCTGCCGGCGTACGCGGAGTTCTGTGACCGGGTCCAGGTGGTGCGCGGGCTGCACGGCCTGGAGCAGATGAGCCTGGCCATGGCCAGGCCATCGTGACCGCGCGGCACTTCGCCCCCATCGACCCGTTCACCCCGTGCCCCGACGGCGTGTACCGCGACGACCGGGTGATCGTGCGCTCGACCGCGGGGCATCGTCACCGCCGCCGCTTGCGCATGGTGCGCACCGCGCACTTCGACGTGCTGCCCGGCCCGGGGCACGTGTCGGTCGAGCACGTCCTGAGCAGCGACGAGGTGGACGACGACCTGGCCGGGTTGCTGACCGACGAGCTGTTCCGCCCTGGCTGGCTGCGCGGCAAGGACCTGTTCGAGCGGATCTTCACCGGCGTGGTACTGAGCGTGGAGGCCGACCCGCTTCGCAGCTGGGAGACCTTCTACCGCAACACCTTGAGTCACATCGAGTCCCCGGTTCGGCCCGGCACCCTGGCCGACTACGCCCCGGTCTACCGCCGCGCCGGCGACCTGATCGCCGGTGACTCGGTGCTCGAACTCGGGTGCTGTTTCGGCTTCCTCTCGCTGCGGCTGGCCGCCTCGGGTCTGGAGGCCACCGCCACCGACATCTCACCGGGGGCCGTCGAGCTCCTGGCTCGGGTGGCGCCGCGCCTCGGGGTGCGGCTGGCCACCAGGGTGGCCGACGCGACCCGCTACCCGGCCGTGGTGCCGCCGGCTGACACCGTGCTCGCGCTGCACCTCGTCGAACACCTCGACGGGGCGGACGGTGACAAGGTGCTCGTCGAGGCACTGCGGTTGGCCCGGCGCCGGGTGGTGGTCGCCGTCCCGCTGGAGATGGAGGCCGACGAGACCTGGGGGCACGTGCGCACCGTGAGCCTCGCCGACCTCGAGGCGTGGGGACGGCGCAGCCGATGCCGTTACCGGGTGTTCGAGTACCACGGTGGCTGGCTGGTGCTCGACCGGTGAGTGCACCCCGCCGTCGGGCCTCAGATGACCCCCATCTTGGATGCCTCGTAGACCGCCTCCGCGCGTCGTGAAACGTCCAGCTTGCGCAGGATGTTGCCGACGTGGAACTTCGCCGTGGTCTCGGAGATGAACAGCGTCTCGCCGATGTCCCGATTCGACAGGCCCCGGGCCAGCAGCCGCAGCACCTCGTGTTCCCGAGCGGTCAGGTGCCGGGTCTGGGCAGGCACCGGCGCGTTGAGCCCGCGCACCATCGCCGCCGCCGAGCGGGCGTCGAACGCGCTGCCGCCGCGCGCGACGTCCCGGATCGCCCGGATCAGCCCGGTGGTGTCGACGTCCTTGACCACGTAGCCCTGCGCCCCGGCCCGGATCGCCGCCATCACCAGGTGCTCGTCCAGGAACGTGGTCAGCACCAGGATGCCGATGTCGGGATGGCGCCGGCTGAGCTCGGCGCACAGCTCGAGACCCTCGGTGTCGACACCGGCGGACAGCTTGAGGTCGAGCAGCACGATCCGGGGCGTCGACCGGGCGATGACGGTCAGGGCCTCGGTGGCGCTGGAGGCCTCGGCCACCACGACCAGGTCCCGCTCACGTTCCAGGATCGAGCGCAGTCCCTGCCGCACGATGGCGTGGTCGTCGACGAGCATGATGCCCACGACCACCTCGGCTGCACTCGTCAGAACGCTCATGGGGTGTGCTCCTGTCCGATGCCACCGGTGACCAGTTCGTTGATCAGGCCGCGATCACTGCAGGGCTCCAGCGGCAGGGGTACGCGCAGCTCGACTCGCACCCCACCCAGCCGGGCCCGCCGAAAGGCCAGTGCACCCCCGAGTTCGACCACTCGCGCCTCGATGTTGGCCAGCCCCCGGTGCCGGCCGTCGTTCGGTGTGGCACGTTGCAGACGCAGTCGCCGGCTCAGCTCGACCGGGTCGCCCACGCCGTCGTCGGCGATGGTGACCGTCAGCCGGTCGGGTCGGTACCGCAGCCGGACGATCGCCCGGCTGGCCACAGCATGGGCGACCACGTTGAACAGCGCCTCGCCGATGGCCCGGGCGATCTCGTGGTCGGCATCGGCGGGCAGGGGCAGCACATCGCCCTCGACCTTGACCGTGATCGGCAGGTGGTGATGGTGCACGGCCATCTCGTGCACCAGCTCGGGCAGGGTCGACAAGGTCTGGCGGGGCGGCTGGTGGAGTGCGTAGATCGCGCGCCGCAGCTGCTCGACAGCGCGCTGCGACAGTTGCTTCGCCGTGGTCAACTGCTCCCTGATCGCTGTCGCCGCCGTGCCCAGGGCCTCGGCCTCGCCACGGGCCAGTTCGACCGCCAGGCCCGAGGAGAGGACGTACTGGGTGACGCTGTCGTGCAGTTCGCGGGCGATGCGGGTGCGCTCGGTCTCGATCAGCTCGCGCTGTCCGGCCAGCACCAGCCGTTGTTCGGCCTGCTCCAGTTGGCGGGTCCGGGCCTCGAGATCGCGCGCTTGGGCAGCTGTGGCCTCGTAGAGCCGCTGCGCTCGCCGGTGCAGGACGAGCCCGGCCTGATACTGCTGCGAGGTGTGCAGGGAGACCGCAGCCTGATTGGCCAGGATCCGCAGCACCGACAGGTCACCCGGCTCGGGGTCGACCTGCAACCCCCGCCGGCCCACCAGAGCCCCGATCGGCAATCCCTCCAATGTCATCGCCACCCGCACCCAGCGCCCGTCGTCCGGACCGCCCACGGCGTGCCCGGCGCGGATCGCGTTCAGCTCACGGCGCACGACCGGGGGCAGCGTCTCGTCGTCGGCCAGCGGTCGCCCGTCTCGACCGGCCACCAGGAACCGGGGCCGGGCCCCGACCAGGTTGCCGTCGGACAGCGCCAGCACGGTCCACTCGGCGTCCAGGTGTGCCGCCGCGGCGCGCACCACCTCCTCCAGCAGTCCCCGTGGCCCCTCGACGGTGCGCACGAGGGCTCGCGAGATCGAGTCCATCGCCCGGACGGCGCGCTGCATCCGCTCGTTCGAGTTCACGTAGGCCAGGTAGTAGCTGCGCTTGCCCGACCGAACCCCCGTGAGTGCCGCCAGGTCGGGGGCCGGCGGGAGGTTGACGGGCACCTGTTCGGTCATCGCCACCTCACAATGCGGCGAGGAACAGCCGCTGGACGTCGTCCTGATCCGCCGGGCGGGGATTGGTGCTCAGGCAGGCATCGTGCAGCGTGGTGGCGGCCAGCCGTGGCAGGTCGGCCTCGGTGACGCCGAGTTCGCGCAGCCCCCGGGGCACCCCGATGTCGTCGCCCAGCGCTCGGACGTGTTCGGCGAGCAGTTCGGCTGCCTCCACCCCGGGTAGGCCCTCGACGGCCAATCCGGCCGAACGGGCCAGCGCGATGAAGCGTTCGGGTGTGGCGTGGGCATTGAACCGGATCACGTGCGGCAGCAGCACGCCGTTGACCACGCCGTGCGGCGAGTCCAGCAGGCCCCCGACCTGGTGGCTCATGGCGTGTGTGGCGCCGAGAATCGCATTCGTGAACGCCAACCCGGCTTCCAGGCTGGCCTGCGCCATCTTGGAGCGGGACTCCAGCTCGGCGGGCGCGGACATGGTGTGGCGCAGATTCGCGAAGACCAGGCCGACGGCATTGAGCGCATGGGTGTCGGCGAGGGGGTTGTGGGCCAGCGACACGAAGGACTCGATGCCGTGCGCCAGGGCGTCCAGGCCCGTTGCCGCGTTGAGCCATTCGGGCATGGTGGTCAACAGTCGAGGATCGGTGATGGAGATGTCGGGGACCAGCGCCCGGCCCATGATCGTGATCTTCACCGACCGTTCGGTATCGGTGACGATGCAGAACTGCGAGACATCGGCGCCGGTGCCGGACGTGCTGGGGATCATGAGCAGCGGCGGGATCGGGTGGTCCATCCGATCGACCCCGGCGTAGTCGAGGATGTCGCCGCCGTTGCCGGACAGGATCGCCACGCCCTTGGCGGCGTCCAGGCACGAGCCGCCGCCGATGGCGATCAACACATCGGCCTCGGCTTCGCGGTAGAGGTCGAAGGCGGCGCGGATCTCGTGATCCTTGGGGTTGGGGGTCACCCCCGACCACACGATCGGGTCGAGTCGCGCGTCGGCCAGGTGATACAGCAGTTCGCGCGCCCATCCCGCCTCGATCACACCGGGGTCGGTGACCACCATCGGACGGCGCGCCCCCAGCCTCAGCGCGGCGAACCCGGCCTCGCCCAAGGACCCGAGACCCAACACCACCTCGGGGGCGTGGAACTTCACCAACGGTGTGGGCTGGGGCTGGGTCGGTGGTTGAGGGGGTGAGCGGGGCGCCGTCGTCTGTTTCGTCACCGGTGGCCTCCTTGCCCTGGACCCGTCCGCGACCACCCGAGGAGGAACGCCCGCGAACCACTATCACCGTACGGGGGTCGACGCCGACGGGGAACCCGTCGGCGAACGGGCACGGACCTACCCGTTCGGGTAGGTCCGTGCGTGTCGGCGAGCGGAGGCGCTCACGCAGCCCCGCCGTCAGCCGTGATCACGGATCCGTTCAGGGCTCTGGCCGGTCTGCTACAGCAGAAGGCGATCGTGGCGGCGATCTCGTCCGGATCGAGGACCTCACCCACCAGGGAACTGCTCGCCAAGTGGTCCTCGGGGATGTCGTAGATCGCGGCGGTGGCCTGCAGCATCGCCGTGCGGGTCGCCCCCGGGCAGACCGCCATGGCACACACCCCGGTGCCGGCCAGATCGGCGGCCAGACCCCGGATCAAGCCGACGACGGCATGCTTGACGGTGCAGTAGGCGGCCAGCCGGAAGAGTCCTCGCCCCCCTGCCGTCGAGGCCAGGGCCACGAACCGGCCACGTCTCGGGTCGGGTCCGGCCAGAATGGCCGGCACGGTGGCGGCTGCTGTGTTCCACACCCCCTCGACGTCGACCCGCCACAGCGCCTCGAGCTGCCGGTGGGCGGCCGGGGACCAGAGCGGCTCACCGCCGGCCATCACTGCGGCGGCGGCCACCGCGGCATCCAAGCGGCCCCAGCGCGCCAGGGTGTGGTCCACCGCCCGGTAGAGCTCGACCGGGTGACGGACGTCGGCGACGTGCATCGTCACCCGATCACCCAACTCCTCGGCCAACGACTCGAGTTCGTGCCGGTGGGCCATGGCGTAGCGCGCCTCGGCCATGCCGTGGTCGCTACCCGAACAGGCATCGACCGCCATCACCCGGAACCCGTCCCGGTGCAGCGCTCTGACCGTGGCTGCGCCGATGCCGCGGGCCGCCCCCGTGACCAGGGCGACCGGCTCGTCGCTGATCATCGCGCCGAGGGCGCCCCGAGCGTGCGGATGAAGCCGTCGGGTATCAGCACGTCGTCCGGGGTGAGCTCGCGCACGGCGGAACAGCCCAGTCCCAGCAATGCCGAGTCGATGCCGCTGCGCACGATGTCGAGCACGTTCTCGACCCCGGTCTGCCCGCCCGCGGCCAGACCCCAGAGGGCGGCTCGACCGATCATGACCGCCCGGGCTCCCAGGGCCACGGCCTTGACCACGTCACTGCCGCGACGGATGCCGCCGTCCAGCATCACCTCGATCTGGTCGCCCACCGCCTGAGCGATGCCGGGCAGCATCCGGATCGGTGCCGGGGTGCCGTCGAGATTGTTACCGCCGTGGTTCGACACCGAGATCGCGCTGACGCCGGCGTCCACGGCGCGCAGCGCATCGTCGATCCGGCCGATGCCCTTGAGCATCAGCGGGCCGCCCCACTCCCGGCACAACCAGGCCACGTCCTCCCAGCTGGGAGGGGGGGTCTGCATCCACTCGCCGTAGGCGCCGAAGAAGGTGGGCGCCACGCCGTCCTCGGTCAGGTTGGGAGCGGTCAGGTCGGGCAGCTTGCCGGAGCGGGCGAAGTCGAACAGCCACCGCGGCCGGCGGATCACCTCGGGGGCGAAGCGAACGGCGGCCTTGAGGTCGACCTTCTCGGGGATGGCCGGGCTGCCCCAGTCACGTCCGTACGAGAACGACCAGTCCAGGGTGAGGATCAGGCCGACGGCACCATCGCTGCGGGCGCGCTCCAGCCGGCGGCTGATCAGGTCGCGCGATCCCATCCAGTACATCTGGAAGAAGGTGGACGGGTTGGCCTCGACCACCTTGTCCAGCGGCATGCTGGCGAAGGAGGACAGGCCCATGGCGACGCCCCGAGCCGCCGCGGCGGCAGCCATGGCCACCTCGCCGCCGGGGTGCACCGCCTGAACCCCGGTGGGCGAGATCATCACCGGCATGGCCAGGGGGCGACCGAGCACCTCGGTGGACAGGTCACGCTGTGCCGCCTGCCCCGCCACGTGGGGGGCGAAGCCCAGCTCCTCGAAGGCAGCAGTGTTGTCGTCGTAGGAGATGCCGCGTTCGGAACCCGCCAGCAGCGCCGAGTAGACCGATGCCGGCAGTCGCCGCTTGGCGCGCCGCTGGGCCTCTGCGACCGTCTCGAACCACCCTGAACCTGCCATGGCGCCACACTCCCGACGTGTCGTGTCCTGCCTGACGACGCTAGGCAGCGACCCGTGGCCAGGGCACTCTCCAACCGGAGGGGCGAGGCATCCTGCCGGGTCAGGTCGGCACTGCTGCTTCGGCGGGGGCCGGGCAGACGAGGGAGCAGAGTCAGCGGGGGAGGGCGACGGTGTAGTCGAGGTCGAGGACGACGTCGGGGTGGTACCTGCCGTCGACCTTGTAGGGGAAGTCGGACGCCGGGTGGTCCTTGGTGGCCACCGTCCGCAGCCGCAGCGCCCCCACCCCCGGGGTGGCCAGCTCGATCTTGTCCAGCACCTCACTGTGGGCATAGATGGTGTTGCCCGCGAAGGTCGGGTTGGCGTGCGAGCCGCCGTTGATCGCCAGCACCTTGAACGCGTTGCCCAGGCCGTTGAACGACAGACAGCGGGCCAGGCTGATGATGTGCCCGCCGTAGATGAGCCGCCGGCCGAACCGGTTGCCGTTGGCGGCGAACTGGTCGAAGTGCACCTTGGCGGTGTTCTGGTAGAGCCGGGTGGCGAGCTGGTGCTCGGCCTCCTCGATGGTCATGCCGTCGACATGGTCGATCTGCTCGCCGACCTCGTAGTCGCCCCAGCCGAACCCCGATCCGGCCAGCACCCGGTCGTAGCCGGCGATCGACAGCTCCGGCAGCGCCAGGGCCTCGACCGGTACCGCGTCGGGCAAGGTCGGGACGACGGCCTCGGGGGCCGGGGCTGCGGCGTCCTGCTTGTTGACCATCACCCAGCGGGTGTAGTCGAGCACCATCTCGCCGCGCTGGTTCACCCCGACCGAGTTCACGTAGACCACTCCGGTCTTGCCGTTGGAGTTCTCCTTCAGCCCGGTCACCGTCGAGGTGGTGGTGATCGTGTCGCCCGGGTAGACCGGCACCCCGAACCGGCCGTTGGCGTACCCGAGATTGGCGACCGCGTTGAGCGAGACGTCCGGCACGGTCTTGCCGAAGACGATGTGGAACGCCAGCACATCGTCCACCGGGGCCTGCGGCAGGCCGAGCGCGCGGGCGAACTCGTCCGAGGAGTTGAGGGCGAACCGCGGCCCGTACAGCGCCGTGTACAGCGCCACGTCGCCCGCGGTGATCGTGCGCGGGGTGGCGTGACGGATCACCTGGCCGATCCGGAAGTCCTCGAAGAAGTTGCCTGCGAAGGTCTTGCCACTCATGATCCGCATCCTCTCGCCGAGCGTCGCCCTAGCTCTACCCGATGGGATGCCCCGAAGCCAGCGGCTGCGATGCGGCGCAGGCCATACTCACCGTCGCGTAGAGTTTCGGCTCCATCCCGACCGGGCGGCGGTGCGCAGCCATCGGTCGTCAGTGCTCAGCGAAGGGGGACGATGTCCGGCGACACCTTTCAGGTGGATCTGCGTGGCATCGTCGACCTGCTCAGTCACCACATCTACTCCAGCCCTCGGGTCTATCTGCGCGAACTGATCCAGAACGCCGTCGACGCCCTCACCGCCCTCGGCGAGAACGGGTCGAGCTATGAGGGCCGGCCCGGAGCGCTGATCGTGCCGAGCGATGCCGCAACCGACGGCCGGCTGCACGTGATGGACTCCGGCATCGGCCTGGACGCCGATGATGTGCGCACCTTCCTGGCCACCATCGGACGCTCCAGCAAACGGGACGAGGTGGGCCTGGCTCGCTCGGACCTGTTGGGCCAGTTCGGGATCGGGCTGCTGTCGGCGTTCATGGTGACCGACGAGATCGAGGTGCTCAGCCGCCGCCACACCCCCTCCGCCGACCCTTCGGATCCCGGCGCGGTGGTGCGCTGGCGCGGCCGGGCCGACGGCTCGTACACCCTGGACGCCGTCCGGCTCGACGCCCTGGACGGCGACCAGGTGCCCGACGAGCGCCCTGATGAACGTCGGGCCTGGCTCACCAGCGGTCCCGGAACCTGTGTCAGCCTGCGCCCGCGCCGCGGCGCCGAGCAGTGGCTGACCGCCGACACCGTGCTCGACCTGGCCCGGCACTTCGCCGCGTTGCTGCCGCACCGGCTGGTGGTCCGCACCCCCGCACCCGTGGAGGTCGCCCCGACCGTGCCGCCGTGGCGGCTGAGCGACCCCGAGGTGCGGCGCACCGCCTCGCGGGACTACGCCGTGACCCACCTCGGCGGCGAGCCGTTCCAGGTGCTGCCGGTGCGGGTTCCCCGCGCCGAGCTCGATGGAGTGGTGGTCATCGCCGGCGCCGCCTCGTCCACCGCTCGGCGTGCCACGCACCGGGTCTACGTGAAGGGCATGCTGGTCTCGGATCGCTTCGGCGACCTGCTGCCCGAGTGGGCCTTCTTCGCCCGGGCCGCGGTGGACGGCGCCCTGCTCACCCCGACCGCCAGCCGCGAGGACCTCTACCGGGACGACGTCCTGGACGAGGTGCGCTCGGCGCTCGGCGACCAGATCCGCGCCTGGCTGTTGCGGCTGGCCCGCACCGATGCCCGCCGCATGGGCGAGTTCCTGCAACTGCACCACCTGGCCGTGAAGGCCATGGCACTGCAGGACGACGAGCTGCTGGCGATCGTGTTGCCGTTGTTGCCGTTCGAGACCAACCAGGGAACCTCGACGGTGCCGCAGCTCATCGCCGGTACCGATGTCATCCGGGTGACCGAGACCGTCGAGGAGTTCCGCCAGGTCGCGGTGGTGGCGGCTGCGCAGGGCGTCACCGTCGCCAATGGCGGGTACGCCTACGAGTACGACCTGTTGCGGCGCATCCCCGAGGTCTACCCCGATCTGCAGGTCGAGCCGATCGCGGCCGGTGACCTGGACGCCCACATCCGCACCGTCCCCGACGCCCGGCTGCTGGGTGTCCGGTCGGCCCTGGAGCGGGCACGCGCCGTCCTGGACCGGTTGCAGGTGGACGTCGAGCTGCGCAGCTTCGCCCCGGTCTCGCTGCCGGCGCTCTACCTGGACGACGCCCAGGCCCGCCGGCGCCGGGCGAGCCGGCAGACCGCGACCGAGGTCGACGACGTCTGGAGCGCGATCCTGACGGTGCTGGACGACGGCGGCAGCGACCGGCCCCGCCTGTTGCTGAACGACGAGAACCCTGTGGTGCGAAGGGTTCTGGCCATCGAGTCCGACTCTTCCGATCGTGCTGATCGTTCTGATCTCGCGGCGCTGGCCGTGGAGTCGCTGTACTGCCGCGCGCTGCTCAGCGGTCAGCACCCGATGCGTCCGGTCGACACCGCGGCCATGGACCGCTCGTTCCTCGGGCTGCTGGACCATGCCCTCAACGCCGAACCGGGCGCCGATCCGGGTGCCCAGCGGGGGGCTGACGAAGGGATTCCGGGCCACGATGCCGACCGGACGTGAGCAGATCGTCGAGTTGCTCGACCAGATCGACCAGCTGCCGTTCGCGCAACGGGTCACCCCCGCCGAGCAGGCCCAGGCCCTGGCCGACGAGCTGGGCGACGACGAGCTGCGGGCCCAGGCCCGGATCGTCCTGCTGCGGGCCTACAACTACAGCGCCGACCGCACCCGGATGTTCGCGCCGTTCAGCTGGTTGCTGCAGCGCTACGACGAGCAACCGTCGTGGTTCGGGGACTACGAGCGCTACATCGTGCTGTGGACCTACAAGTGGATGATCCACGGCCTGCTCGATCATCCGGACGTTCCGCTGGCCCAGTTGCACTCCTCGCTGGACGGCATGCGTCGCCGCTACGCCGAGGCGGGGGTGGGGCTGCAGCCGGTGCTGGGCGTCGAGTACCACCTCACCGCGCACCTGCACGGCGCGAGCGCCGCCCGGGAAGCCTTCGCCCGATGGAGTCGAGCCGAACGCAACGACTACTCCGACTGCCTGGGCTGCGAGCCCACCGAGATGGCGCGCCACCACGCCGAACTCGGTGATCACGTGCGGGCCGTCGAGACGGTCGAGGCCGTGCTGGAGGGCACCACCCAGTGCGCGGAGCAGCCCCAGGCGGCGATCGCCGTGGCGCTGGCCTCACTGCTGCTGACCGGCCAGACCGCTCGGGCGGCCGCGGCGCACCTGACCGGTAGCCGGATCAGCCGAGCCTTCCCCGACGAGACCGACTACATCGCTGCCCACGTGCACGTGCTGGCTCGCAGCGGTGAGCTCGGCCGTGGCCTGGACCTGCTCTCGGAGCGGCTGGCCGACGTCGAGGCGCCGCCGACCCCGTGGGCCGGGATGCAGCTGGCGGCCGTCGGGGCGCGGCTGCTGACCGCGGTGATCGACGCCGGCCACGGCGACCTCGCGGTGCGGGCGCGCGGCGTCGTCGATGCCGAACCGGTACCGGTGCTGCGGGCGCGGCTGGAGCGGCACGCCACCGAGCTGGCTGCGCGCTTCGATGCGCGCAACGGCACCACCCGGGTCTCGCATCTGGTGCAGTCCTGGTTGAGTGCCGATTCGCTGCCCGCCCTGCCGTTGGGTGCCGCCGGTCGCCGGTTGGGCCCGACGGCCGCGCCGAGTGCCGCCGTTCCGAACGCCGGGTCACCGGACGCCACGGACGACGTCCCGCAGTGGCCGACCCACCCCCGGGCTCCTCGGCTGGACGCTCTGCCCGCCTTGGACGGCTCGGCTGATCCGGCTGATCTGGCCGAGCTGGCCGAGCGGGTCGAGGCCGCCGCCCGCTTCGCGCATCGCAGCTCGAGCGAGCTGTTGCGGGCGCACTACCTCGCCCGACGTGAGCAGGCGCTGGCCCGGTTCGACCGGCCCGAGGCCGATGACGCCGACCGTCGACATCTCGCCGAGCTGGAGTACCTGCTGGCCTGGGGCAGCCGGCGCGGTCCGCTGGACGCCGCGGCTCGCGAGGGCGCCCGGCAGGCCGCGCAGCTGTACCGTGCACTCGGCGAACCGGCCGAGGCCCTGCTGGTCGAACAGTTCGTGGCCGTGGCGGACGGCGATCACCCCCGCGTGCTGGCGTTGATCGCCGACGTGGACGCGGTGGGGGGTCCGGTGGAGCGGGCTCGGGCCCGGGCCAGGGGCCTGGTCGGCCACGAGGACCGGCCCGGTGACGTGACCGCTCGCGAACTCGCCGCGGCCGGGCTGACCCTGCTGGGACCCGTTGCCGCCGAGGACTCGGCGCAGCGTCGCGGCGTCGCGGCCCGACTGCTGCTGGCCGAGCTGGACGAGGCGGGGGCACTCGCGGCCCCCGGCGCTGCCGAGCAGGCCGCCCGAGTGCTGGCGCTCGTGCCCGAGGACTACGTCGACGTGGCCGTCATGGCGCTGATCCATCAGGTGCACGCCCGACTGATGCAGGACGTCGCCGAGGCACCCGACGTCGAGCCCCTGCTCGCCGAGGCCGAACGCCGCACCGTGCTGGCCGGCGCCGGGGAGGGATGGGCGCGGGTGCAGCTGCTGCGCGCCCAGATCGCGATGGCCGAGGGCGAGTTCGAGGACGCCGAGCGTCGGCTGACGGCTGCGGTGGCGGGGCTCGAACAGAACGACTCACCGGTGGGGGTGGCCGATGCACGCAGCCGGCTGGCGGGGCTGCTGCACGGCCAGGGTCGGCCGTTGGAGGCGATCGAGGTGGTGGAGGCCGGTCTGGCGCAGCTCGACACCCCCGAACCGCCGGCTACGTTGGAACCCTTGCAGCGCAACGGGTTCAGCTGGTATCTGGCTCAGCTGCAACGCATCGGATCACGCGTCTGTGTCGAACTCGGTGAGCAGGATCGCGCCCTCGAGCTCGCCCGGCGCGTGGTGAGTCGCCGGCAGCAGCTACCCGACCGGGCAGGTCTGGCGGATGCCCTCTACGAGCTCGCCGGGCTGTTGGCCGACGAGTCTCCGCTGGAGGCCGTGTCCACCTACGCCGCCGCGCTCGACGAGGCGCAGTTGGCCGGTGACGCCGCCCTCGATCTGGTCATCCGGCGCGAGCGGGTCTGGGCGCGGAAGGCGGCCGACGGCGTCGAGGCGGCGTTGGCCGATGTGGACGACGCGCAGGCCGCGGGGGAGCGGTGGCGCGAGCGCCTGCTGACCGACCCGGCAGCGGCCGAGAGCCTGGCCGACTGGGACTTCGACTGGGAACCGTTGGCGCTGCAGGAGTTGCGAGTCCGGCTGCTGGCCTCCGACGACCAGGCGGAGCGGGCGCTGGCGATGCTGGACGCCGTCCCGGGGGGCCTCGGTGCGGCGATGCGGGCGCAGGGCGCCGACCTGGGGGCCGCCGAACTCGATCTGGTGCAGGGCCGGCTGCTACTGGACTGCGGTCGCGAACAGGCTGGCCTGGCCCTGCTGGAGGCGGCGACCGAGGTGGCCCGCGAGCATGGTCACGATGGGCTGCGGGAGGCCGGCGCCTCGGCCATCGCCCGCTGGCTGGACGAGCAGGGCCGTCCCGAGGAGGCCCAGGCGGCCTGGGAGCGGCTGACGGGCGAGCAGGCGTGAACCGCGGCAGACTCTGAGCGTGGTCACCTCGCCCGGCGGACCGTGGGAGGACTGGCTCGCGAGCCTGACCGGCGTCCCGACGGGGGCCACCGGGGGGCGATCCGTGCGGCGGACCACCTCGGGTGCGCTCATCGTCACGACGGCCGACCTGGTGATCAAGCTGCACCATCCTCGGGCGGACCATGACCTGCTCGCGGCCCGGTTGCGCCTGGCGGCGTCCCCGTCGCTCGCCACGCTGGTGCTGGCGCCCCGGCTCGCCCGCCCGCTCGCCGTGCCGCCAGAGCTGTCCACCGAGCTGTCCGGCGCGTGGCGATGGGCCAGCCTGTGGCCCCGGGTCGAGGTGCTCGACCCCCACGCCGCGGACGGGCACCACGATCCGTCCGGTCTCGATGATCCGGACGATCCGGACGGAGCGCACCTGCCCTGGGCGGCGGCGGGCCGGCTGCTGGCCGGACTCCACCTGGCCGGCATCCCGCAGGGCACCCCACCGAGTGGTGCCGGTGAGCGGCTGCCGCGGGCGCTGGCCCGGATCGCCACGAACCCGGGTCGGGACGCCGCCGTGGTCGGGGCTGCGGGCCAGGTGGTGGCGCAGGCCCTCGCGGACGCCGCGCCGGGTCTGGGGACACTGGTGCACGGCGACTGGCACCTCGGCCAGCTCGGACGCCCACCCGGCACCGACCACTGGGTACTGATCGACCTCGATGACCTCGGCATCGGCCCGGCGGCCGGCGACCTCGCCCGGCCGGCGGGGTTCTGGGCCTGCGGCCTGCTGCCGGATGCCTCCTGGGCGGCCTTCATCGAGGGCTATCGCGACGGCGGCGGTCCGGCGGTGCCGCCGCAGGGTGACCCGTGGCCGGTGCTCGAGCCACACGCCCGCGCCGCGGTCGTGGTGGCTGCTGCGCGCGCTGTGCTCGACGGGCTCGACGGGCCGTTGGACGCCGTCGGCAGCGCCCTGGTCGAGGCCTGCAGTCGGATGCCGCAGGGCGACACCCCAGCGACGGGAACTCCTGGCACGGCCCGTCGTCGTCCAAGATGAGAGCAACCAGGTGAAGGAGACGCGATGAGTGAGACCCCGCACTACGGCACGCCACCGCCGCACGGCACCCCGCCGGCCTACGGCACGCCGCCCGGCCACGGGCAACCGCCGGGGCAGCCGACCACGGCGCTGGTGTGCCCCAAGTGCCGCGCCACGATGCGCACCTACGAGCGCAACGGCGTGCACATCGACCAGTGCGAGGGATGCCGCGGCATCTTCCTCGACTTCGGTGAGCTCGATAGCCTGCTGCAGTTGGAGAGCCGGCTGACGCCGCAGCACCAGCCCGCACCGCAGTACCAGCAGGCGCCGCAGTACCAGCAGGCGCCACCGCCCGGGTACTACTCCGGCCCGGCCTGGGGACACCACGGCGGGCACCACTACCGCAAGGGCGGCTTGTCGCGATTGTTCTTCTCGAGCTGAGCCCGCCCTGACCGGCCGATCGGCCGGCCGGCTTCGGTCAGCCCTCCTGGTCGGAGTTCCCGTTGTCCGGTTTCGGCACGAACTTCTTCTCGACGGTGGCCCAGGTGCTGCTCCACTGGACGAGCGGCTCGAGGATGCTCTCGAGCACTCCGAGCTGCTCGTCCAGGGCGCCCAGTTGACCCTGCATGGCCTGGACGCCGGCGCGTTGGGCGCTCACGGCCGTCGAGATCGCCGCGAGCTGGGCGGCGGTGAGCGCGCCGGGCATCGGCGGCAGCGTCACCCCGGGTAACGAGCGCAGCGCCGCGGGGATCGGCAAGGAGTCGGCCATCTTGCCCAGTCCGGTGAGCTGATCGGTGACCCCGCGCAGCTGGGACATGAACATCTGCAGCGGGTCGTAGCCCTGCGATCCGCCCGGCGCGCTCGATTCGTCCGCCATGTCGGTCTCCCTGGTCGTGGTGGGGGACAGCCTCACACCGTCACGCGGGGCAGCGCCAGATGGCAACGCGCCCCATTCCTGCAGTACCTCGAACAACCCCGGGGCCAGGTGGCCTCGTGCGGCCACCAGCGCTGCCGCATCGAACCACGCCGCGTCGTCCGCGTCGTCGCCGGCTCGGAGCGTGCCGCCGAGCAGCCGGCAGCGGAAATCCTCGATCACAAAAGTGCCACCACTCGGTGCCGCCCGTTCCACGGTGACCAGCAGAGCGAGCGGCTCGACGTCCAGGCCGGTCTCCTCCCGGACCTCCCGGACGACGGCGGCGCGCGCCGTCTCGCCGGGTTCGACCTTGCCGCCCGGCACCGACCACGTGCCACGGGCCGGCTCGTGCCCGCGCTGGACCAGCAGCAACCGGCCTGCCGCGTCGTAGATCAGCGCTCCGACACACGGGATGTGCGGCGATGGCGCGCTCGATCCGGTCACGGGTGAAGTGTCTCAGGGCGTCGACCGGACCAGCCCCGTCAGGGCGCGGCCCGTGCGGTCCTTGACCGGACCCGGACGGCGGAGCAGTGTCACACCGTGAGCTCATCGCGCTCCTGCCCCCGCTGTGGTCACGCCGTCCGTGCACCGGGCCTGTGGTCCGACGCCTGGTCCTGTCCCGACCACGGGGCGATCGCGCCGGTGCACCCCGCGATCGTCGGGTCCGATCCGGCGCTGGCCCAGGTCGCCGCCCGCTCACAGGTGCCGCTGTGGCTGCCGTGGCCGTTGCCCCGTGGCTGGTTGATCTCGGGCGTGCAGTACGCCGGTGACGAGCACTCCGGCCCGGTCGCCACCGCGCTGGCGCTGTCCGGCCCGAATCCGCTGGTGCTCGACGACGAGGACTGTCTGGCTGCGGATCTGGTGGTCGTGGCCGAACAACCCGGCGTGGGGTTCGCTGCCCGGTTGGCGGGGCTGGCCGGGCTCGACCCGGGGCCGACGATCGCGGCCAAGCCATCCGATGCTCACCTGGCCGCCGCGGGTCATCTCACCCCGATGTGGTCGTTCGCGGTCGGCCCGGCGGATCCCAGCGATGCCCGGGCCGGGGTGGTCTACGTCGGTGAGGCCCTCGGCGAGTGGTTGTGGGTGATCACCTGGCCACGCCCGGCCAGCGCGGTCCTCCTGGAGCAGTTCGCCCTGGTGGACCTGCGCGACCCGCAGCACACCTACGCCCTGCCGTACGGGGCCTTGACCCCGCGCCTGGGCTGAGCCGGATCGGCCGTCCGGTGCGCATCGATCTCCATCTGCACTCCACCGCCTCCGACGGCACCCAGCCGCCGGCCGAGGTGATCGCCGCAGCGGCGGCAGCCGGCCTGGACGTGGTCGCGCTGACCGACCACGACACCGTGGCGGGTTGGGCCGAGGCGGCCGTGGCCGCCCGGGTCCACGACGTCGTCCTGGTTCGGGGGGTGGAGCTGTCGTGCCAGTGGCGAGGCATCGGGGTGCACCTGCTGAGCTACCTGCACGACCCGGACGACGGCGCGCTGGCCGCCGAGATGGCCCGCACCCGGGACGATCGGGTCGGCCGGGCGCAGCGGATGGTGGAGCTGATCTCCGTCGACTATCCGCTGACCTGGGAGGACGTTCTCGGGGCCACCCCGGAGGACGCCACCGTCGGTCGCCCGCACATCGCCGACGCGCTGATCGCCCGAGGCCACATGGCCTCGCGTGACGAGGCCTTCGGTGCGGTGCTGCGCACCGGGTCGCCCTACTACGTCCGACATTACGCTCCGGACCCGATCGCCGCGGTACGGCTGGTGCGGGCCGCCGGCGGAGTGCCGGTCATGGCCCACCCCCGGGCCGCTCGGCGCGGCCGAGTGGTGCCGGACGAGGTGATCGCCGCGATGGCCGAGGTCGGGCTGGCCGGGTTGGAGGTCGATCACCGCGATCACCTGCCCACCGAGCGGGAGGCGCTGCGATCACTGGCCGCCGATCTGGGGGTGTTCGTGACCGGTTCCAGCGATTATCACGGCGCCGGCAAGGTCAACCGGATCGGTGAGAACCTCACCGCCCCAACGGTTCTCGAAGCCCTCGAGGCAGCTGTGACGGCCACCCCCGTCCTCCACCCCACCCCGCGGTGATCATGCAATCCGTGCACGTTTCGTGCACGGATTGCATGATCACCGCGGGGTGGGGTGGGGTGGGCGGGTGTCAGGGCTGTCAGCGGAGGGTGGCGCGCAGTGCCTTCAGCCCGAGCGTGGTCGCGGCGTCCGCCAGTCCGGCCGGTCCGGGCAGATCACCGATGGCGTAGATCCGGCGTGCCCAGGGCGGCAGTGCGGCGTAGGCGAGACCGGCTACCACGGCCCAGGCCGGCCGGGGCTGTCGGACCCGGCCCATGGGGCCGGTGAAGGCGGCGACCGGGGTCGGTAACAGATGCTGCGGCACCGGGTTGATCACCTGCTTGGCTGCCCGGCGAGCCGCCGGACTGCACTCGAGCACCGGGCGGACCGCGGCGAAGTAGTCGAGCAGCCCGGCGCGGTCGCGCGGTACCTCGTCGGGTTCGAGGCCGACCAGCATGGCGGAATTGACCTGCTCGGCGATGTAGCTGTCCTGTTCGGCGGGCGACAGCCGCAAGCCGGCCCGGGTGGTGACCTCGAGGAACGAGGCGACCATGCAGCTGTGCACCCAGGCGAGCAGTTGGGGATCGTCGGCCGAGTAGGGGGCGCCGTCCGGGGTGGTGCCGCGAATACGAGCGTGGACGGCGCGCACCCGCGACCCGGCGAACATCGCCTCTGTCGCGGTGCCGAACGTGGCCACCCCGACGAACTCCGTGGTGCGGGTGAGCCGGCTCCACGGGTCGTCGCTGTAGTTGGAGTGCTCGTCGATGGCGGCCATCGCGGCCGGATGCAGCGCCTGCAGCAACAGGGCACGCATTCCCGCCAGGCCCATCAGGGGCTCGGCGTGCACCCGCCAGGTCACGCTGTCGGGGCTGAACAGCCCTGTGGCGCCCCGGGTCCGCGTCATGACAACCAAGGGTGACGTGTCATCGGCGAGTTCGCACGGCCACCGGGTCACCGGCGCGTCCGGTGGTCGCCACGGCCTGACGTGCGGTCCGCTCGCCGGGGCCACCGAACCGTGCTCCCGGCGAACGTCGGCGATGGGTCAGTAGTCGATGGTGATGGCCGCGACCGCTCGGCCGTTCCGCCAGACGAATGCACCGCCGGCGCTCGTGGAGGAGGCGTAGGTCAGAGCGGTCCGATGGCCCGGGCTGGTGAACCATGCATCCAGGATGTCCTGCACCGTGTGGCCGGCGGCGGGGCCGCCCCAGAGCACCTCATGACCACAGTGCTGCAGCGTGCCGGCGATCAGACTGGTGCGCGAACACGACGCCGCCTGATTGGACAGTGGCCGGCTGTACCCGACCGGGGGCAGGCCGAGGGCGATCCGACGCAGGTTCAGTTCCGCCACGAACTCCTCGCGCCACTTGATGTCCGGGCTGTTGGTCGCCGCCGGCGGGGCAGGCGCCGCGGTCCGGCTGGCCGTCGCCGCGTCGGACGTCGTCCCGTCAGTTTCCCGAACCCCGCCGGCGGCCGGTGTCGTGATCACGCCTGCCGCCGCGCCGGACCGAACGCTGGTGGGGTTCGGGCTGGGCCGCCCCGCCTGGGCGGCGGCCGATCCCACCGCCGTGGCCGCGGGGGTCCTGGTCGGGACGCGGGCGGGGGGTGAGATGGGGGACGGGGTGATGACGGCCCCGGTGTCCACCGCCGCCGCGGTCGCCGCGCCGGACGCGGCCGACTCGGTGGCCACGACCTGGTCTGATGCCGTGACGACCTGGGTCCCGCTCGGGTCCGCGTCGAGAGACCTCAGGAACAGCGCTGTGGCGCCCCCGCCGAGGGCTGCCATCACGGTCACCACGGCCGCTGCGAGCCACCGAGGCCTCTGGCGTGACCGCGTGGAATGACGCACCACGCACGACTCCTCGCTCTTTGTCGGCCGAAGGCTATGCGGTGGAGCCGGCGCATCGCCTCAATGGCTGCTTAAGTGAGCCTGAGCACGTGGCGACGACCTGGGCAGACGCCACGGGCGGGCACAATGAGCGCCATGGGTCGGGTCGTGGCGGTCGCCAATCAGAAGGGCGGGGTGGCCAAGACCACCACCGTCGCCAGCCTCGGCGCGGCATTCGCCGAACAGCAGATGCGCGTGTTGCTGGTCGACCTGGATGCGCAGGCCTGCCTGACCTTCTCGCTCGGCGTCGACCCGGACGAGTTGGAGCAGAGTGTCAACGAGGTGCTGCTCGGCACGGCGGCCGCCCGTGACGTGATCATGAGCGTGGCCGACGGGGTCGACCTGTTGCCCTCGACCATCGACCTGGCCGGCGCCGAGGCGGCGCTGCTGGGCCGGCCGGGACGCGAGTTCGCGTTGCGCACGGCGCTGGCCGATGTGGTCGACGACTACCAGGTGGTGCTGCTCGACTGCTCGCCCTCGCTGGGGGTGCTGACCCTGGCTGCGTTGACCGCTGCCCAAGAGGTGATCATCCCGTTGCAGTGCGAGATGCTCAGCCATCGTGGGGTGGGGCAACTGCTCGACACCATCACCGATGTGAAGCGGCTGTTGAACGCCGGCCTGCTCATCCGGGGCATCCTGCCGACGATGTTCGACGGCCGGACGACGCATGCGCGGGCCGTGCTGGCCGACGTCGCCGGGCGTTACGACCTGCCGGTCCTCGAACCGCCGATTCCGCGATCGGTGCGGTTCGCCGAGGCGCCTGCCGTCGGTCGTTCGATCCTGGTCACCGCGGCGGGATCGACAGGGGCACAGGCGTATCGTGAGGTCGCGGTCGTGCTGGCGGCAGCCTGGGCACGTCCCCGGCGAGCCCCCCGGGGACGGCGCCGCGCCGCGGACCCGCCGCGCTCCTGAGCCCTGGTGTGCGGTCACGCCGGTCGACCCGCTCTGATCGGCGACCGGATCCGCGCACGGCGATCTTCACGATGCTCTCGGGTGCCTCGCGCCCGAGGCCCGGTGGCTGAGCCACGCGAGTGATTCGGGGCTGCGGTGCTCCAGCTTCGGCGGGGGCTGCCGTCGGTAGGTAGTGACGGTTGGCGTCCGCCACGTCCTACGGCGGGAGGCCCGGACGATGCACCCTGGCCGGTGGCTCACCGTCGTCGTCGCGGGCGTGGTGGCGGCCGGGGGAGCGGGCCTGCGGTACGACGGTGCCCGCAACGGTGGGCCGGTGGCTGCCCCCGCACCGCCTACTGCCTCGTCGACCTCGTCCGCTGTGGCGAGCTCCACCGCGAGGGCCACCGCCGTGCCCAACGTGCCTGCGGTGACCCCGGCGAGCACCACAACCACCGAGACCACCACAACCACCACGACGACCACGACCCGGCGGGCGGGCCGTGCCGGCGATCGGTCACGGCCTGCCCGCGCACTGTCCCCGGCAGCGCTGGCTCGCGCCAACCCCGGCCTGACCCCATCCCAGATCGCTCGGGTGCGGGGCGACGCCGCAGCCCGGGCCGACGCTGACGGGGTGGTGTTCTTCCGCGACCCCGAACCCCACCTCGAAGCTCACCTCGAATCACGCCCCGACGCTCTCGCCGTACCCGAGCAGCGGCGGCCGCAGGCCCTCGGCGGGATCGCGTTGGCGCGGGTGAAGCGGTTCGGCGAGGTCGACGTGCCGGCAGCTGCGGAGCCTGCCCTGTCGAGTCGTCCCGGAGCGGCACACACGATCTACCTCGACTTCGGCGGCGAGACCCTGGTCGACACGGCCTGGAACTCGGTCGATCTGCCCCGGCTCCACGTCCCGGGGCTGGACCGCGACGGCGACCCGGCGACCTTCGACGCCTACGAGCGTCAGCTGATCCGGGACACCTGGCTCGAGGTGGCCGAGGACTTCGCCCCGTTCGCCGTCGACGTGACCACGGTCGACCCGGGGGATGCCGCGATCGATCGCACCAGCGTCCAGGACCTGAACTACGGCGCTCACGTGATCATGGGGGACGACGCACCGGACGGATTCGACACCGGCGGCGCCATCGGCCTGGGCTACGTGGGCACCTTCGACCTGCCCGGCGTGCAGCCGTACTACAAGCACGCGCTGTGTTTCTACGGCGGGGGGCAGTGCGCGTCGCACGAGGTCGGCCACCAGCTCGGTCTGTCGCACGACGGCATCGTGACCGGGGGCAGCTCGCAGCCCTATCACTTCGGTGACCACCGGTGGGGTCCGATCATGGGCGGAGCCGGCGGGTACGCCACCATCCGGCAGTGGTCCCGGGGCGACTACACGGGGGCGACGAACACCGAGAACGACCTGACCCTGATCGCCGGCAACGGTCTGGCCACGGTGACCGATGACTACCCGGCAAGCCATCTCGACGCGCCGACCATCGATGCGTCGACGGGTGCGACAGGTCTGATCACCGCCGGCACCGACGTCGACGTGATGCGCCTGACCCACCCCGGCGGAGCCTTCGAGCTGCGGGTCCAACCCGATGCCGGACACGGCAACCTGGACGTCGAGGCCGCACTGCTCGATGCGACCGGTGCTCTGATCAGCGGCCCTACGGTCGGGGGTGCGGTGCTGGTGCAGGCCACCAACCCAGCCACCGAGAGCGCTCACGGCCGTTCGCACGGGCTCGCGTCCCGACTGAGTGCGGCGAGCCTGCCCGCGGGTACCTACCACCTGACCGTGCGCGGTTCCGGGGCGCCGGCCACCAGCACCCCGTATGCCAACCTGGCCTACTCCAGCTACGGCAGTCTCGGACGCTACGTGGTCACCACGGGGGCGCCGGTGGTCTCGCTGCGTGCCGTGGCCTCGGGCTCGGAGCTGGACCCGACCACGCCCCTGGCGCCGACGCTCACCGTGCAGGGCGAGTCGCTGACCTGTGTCGTGGCCGACTGCGAACGCGCCGTGCCCTACGACCCCGAGACCGTCGTGACGATCACCGCGGACCCGCTGTCGAACGGGTGGTTCTTCGCCGGCTGGGCCGGTGACTGCGCCGGGGTGGTCTCGAGCACGTGCCGATTGCGAGCCGATCGCCACCTGGCGGTGCAGGCGATCTACGGCCCACCGCGCCGGTTCACGGTTGAGCTGCACGGTGACCTGGGCTTCTACCGGGACGCCGCACGCATGAGTGCCGATCACGCCCAGCCGGTCGGGTGGACCTCCGCCGAGCTGGGCACGACCACCACCTGCTCGCCCGGTGGGCCGGCCACCCCGATCCGGTGCGAGTCGCTGCACCCGCTGGGCGATCAGATCGAGCTGGACGGCGGCCACGGCGACACCCGTACCCTGCTGGCCCTGTTCGAGGACGGCGGGCTGACGCACGCGTGGAGTGAGCCGGGCCGGACCCTGCCGGACAGCGTCATCGTCGACGGCGACCGGACGCTGGTCGGCGTGTGGGGCAACTCCGCCGCCGCAGACCAGGTCATCGACGCCACCACGGCGGGGTCGGGGCAGGGCACCGTGGTGGGTACGGGCAGCCGGACCGACTGCGGTGCAGTCTGTTTCGACGCCGTGCCGAAGGCTGTGCCGCTCACCTTCACCGCCGATCCCGCCTGGGGTTCCTCGTTCCACAGGTGGGGTGGGCGATGCGCCGGACAGATCGGGCTCACCTGCACCATCACCACCGACGCCGGGGCCGATGCGCCGTACACCGCCGTGCACGAGGTCACGGCGTTCTTCAGCGCGTGGACCCCTCGGGCGCCCACGATCGCGGGTGTCGTGGCCGGCAACGGCTCGGCCGTGGTGCGGGTGGTGCCGGCCGCACTCGGCCCGGCCGCCGGCCAGGTGGAGGTGAGCACCGTCGGTGGGAACCAGCGGTGCACCACCACCATCGTGACCGGGACGCCGTCGTGCACCGTCATCGGGTTGGTCAACGGCCGGGGCTACCAGTTCGTCGCCGCTGCGAGCAACGACCACGGCGTCTCGGCGCCGTCCGCGCCGTCCGCACTGGTGACGCCGGTGGGCGCCCCGAGCCCGCCGCGCGCCGTGGCCGCCATCCCCGGTGTGGGAGCGGCGAGCCTGGCGTGGGCCGCCCCGAGCTCGACCGGTGGCGTTGCGGTCACCCGATACCTGGTGCGCCACGGCACGCGAAGTTGGACCACCACGGCGGCCCGATTCGTCGTGCCCGCGCTGGCGAACAACGCCTGGCAGACCGTGTCGGTGCAGGCGATGAACGCGGTCGGCTGGTCGTCCGCGGCAAGCCTGCGGTTCTGGATGCCGCCGGTGGCCCGGGTGACGGCCAAGGCGGTCGGTGGTGCCGGCAGGCTGTACCTGGACGTCGCGCCCGACAAGGGGGCCGGCTATTGGGTGGTGCGGGTGCAGCAGCGTGCCTCGAACGGAACCTGGGCCACCCTGAGCGCCACCTGGACCACCCAGGGCAGCACCGAGACCCGCACCATCGACCTTCCCCGGGGCACCTACCGGGTGGTGGTGCCCTCGCGGTACGGCCACCTCGCCGGGGTCAGCGGCGCCGTGACGCTGACGCGGTAGTGCGGATTGCCAATAGCGATTTCATCATTCACTATTGAGTGATGCTGATCGATGAGGATGAGTACCGCGCCTGGGACGGCGTGGAGCTGGCCCGCCTGGTGCGCGCGGGTGAGGTGTCCGCAACCGACCTGACCGAGACCGCGTTGGGTCTGCTCGAGGCCCGCTCCGACCTGAACGCGCTGGCCTACCGGGTCGATCCGGTGGGGCAGCCGGCGACCGCCGGGGTGTTCGCCGGGGTGCCGTTCGCCGTCAAGGAGCTGCTGGCCTGGCCCGGGTTGCCGTGGACGATGGGCTCGCGCCTGCTGGCGAACAACCCGGCGCCGGGCCTGTCGCCCTACGCAGAGCGACTGCGGGACGCCGGGCTGACCGTTCTGGCCTCGACCACGAGCTCCGAGTTCGGGTTGCTGGGCAGCACCGAGACGGCATTGCACGGCATCACGAGAAACCCTTGGCGGGCAGGGGTCTCCGCTGGGGGATCGTCGGGTGGTTCGGCGGTGCTGGTGGCTGCCGGCGTGGTGCCGATGGCTCATGGCAGTGATGCCGGTGGCTCATTGCGGGTGCCGGCGGCGTTGAACGGCATCGTCGGCTTCAAGCCGTCAGGGGGGCGGTGTCTGCCGACCGGCCCGCAGGCCTCTGGGCTGCAGGCGCTGGTCACCGACCACGTCATGACCCGTTCGGTGCGCGACAGTGCCCAGCTGCTGGCAGTCACCGAACGAACCGGTCCGGACGCCGTCCATGCCCCGATCGGGGTGATCGACGGACCGAGTCCGGCGCGGTTGCGGATCGGCGTCCTGGCCTCGACGCTGACCGGGCGTGAGCCGGACGCCGTGGTACGGCGCGAACTCGACCGGGTGGCGGCACGGTGCGCCGCGCTCGGCCACGAGGTCGAGCTCGCGGTGGCGCCGGGCATCGATGGCGCGGGTCTGAGTCGGGGCTTCTTCACCGCGGCGGCGCTGACCATGACGATGATGGCGCAACTGACGACGTCGATGCGGGGCTTCCCGCCGGTCGAGGGTGAGGTCGAGCCGTTCACCCTCGAGTTGATCGAGTGGGCGAGAACCCTTGGCCCGCAGGCTCAGAGCGACAGTGAGCAGGCATTGGCCGACGCCGCGCGCACGTATCTCACGCTGTTCGATCGCTACGACGTCGTGCTCAGCCCCACCCTCGCGGTGGCCTCGTGGCCGATCGGGTACCTCGACCCCGGCGCCGGTCGTGACGTGCTGATCGACCGCACGGAGCGCGTGGTCGGGTACACCCCGATCCACAACCCCGCGGGCTGCCCGGCGATGACCCTGCCGCTGGGCTGGGACGACGGGCTGCCGATCGGGCTGCACTTCGCCGCGGCCCCTGGTGCGGACGCCCTTCTGCTGGGCCTGGCCTACGAGCTGGAACAGGCTGCGCCCTGGGCCGATCGGCGTCCGGGCCGCTGATGGCCCAGGTCCTCAAACCCGAGGTCCGCGCCCGCATCGAGGCGGCGGCGCTGGCCTGTTTCGCGCGGTACGGATACGAGGGCACCACCATGGCGCGCATCGCCGCCGCCGCCGAGACCGCCACGGCCAATGTCTACCGCTACGTCGACTCCAAGGAGGCGCTGTTCGCGGTCGTCGTCCCGGCCGATCTGCCGGTGCGCCACGACGCCCTGTTGGACGCCCGGATCGAGACCCTGGGCGCTCGTGCCGCAACCGCCGGCTCGGCCGCCGGGGAACTGCTCGATTTCTGGCTCGCGCATCGCCTGGCCATGGTGGTGCTGCTCGACCGCGCCGAGGGCACGCCGTACGCGGACTATCCCGCGACGTTCGTGGCGCGGCTGGTCGATCACTCCGAGCGGCTGCTCGACGTCCCGCTGTCGTCGGTGCATCGCGAGATCCTCACCCTGGTCTTCGACAACACCCGCCGCGCCCTGGCCCGGATCCTGATGTCGGGCAACGACGCCGAGCACGTCGGCGACCTGGTGCGGGCGTTCTGGAGTTATCAGCTCCCGGGCCTGGACGGTCTGCTGGACTTCATCCGCGCCGAGCGTTCACACCCCAACCTCGGTGATCATGCAATCCGTGCACGCTCGTGAAAGCATTCACGAGCGTGCACGGATTGCATGATCACCGAGAGACTCGCGCCAGGGTGGGGCGAGGGAGACCGCGGCAGCCGACTGAGACGTGGAGATGAGATGACGGCACTGTCCGGCCCACCGGCGGCCCTGGATCGTGCGCTCACCGAGGCAGTCACGGCCGCCCATGCCAACGCACAGGCCCAGGACGACGACACCGAGCAGCGCCTGGTCGATGCACTGGGCAGGCTCGACCGGTCCGACCCGCACCAGCTGCACCGGCTGCTGACCGCCACGGTGCGCCCCGCCCTCGAGGCGCGTCACCCGGACGGCGTCACGGGCGATGATCTCGCGATCCTGCTCGGCGAGGTGGGACGGTCGGACCCCACCGCGCTCGCCGTGGTGCTCACCGGTGCGTTCGGGGTCGTGGTCGAGGCCGGCGAGGTGCCCGAACTGCAGGTGGCACCGGCCGAGGTCACCCAGGCAGCCGTGGTGCTGTTGGCGCACCTGGTGCCCACGGCCCGCGACCTGCGCCGCGTGCTGGACGCCGCCTGGCTCGAGATCGCTCGCGCCGATCACCAGGACTGACGGGCGGCGTCCGGTCGGCGGGCGATGTCAGCCGGCTGTCGCCACCAGCCGAGCCGTTGTGCCCAATCCGGACGTCTTCGACTCACCTATGCTCTGAAATGTCGGACAGGTCTTGTTTCCGAGGGAGATGAACCTGATGTCGACATTCCACGGCGACGACGAAGACCGGCGCCTCACTCACACACTGGTCCGCAGGATTGTCGCGCGTCCCGGCGTCGCCGCACTGGTGACGTTGAACGTCGTGACGCTCGGCGCGCTGGGCGCGGGGGTGTCCCAGGCCGCCTCCACTCGCGCCGTCTACGTCAAGTCGGGCACCGGCGCGCTGTACTACCTGACCAAACCGGCCCCCGGCTACTGGGGACCGATCTCGATCACCGGCCCCACCGGACCGCAAGGCCCGCAGGGCGTTCAGGGCGTTCAGGGCGAGCGTGGCCCGCGCGGCCCCAAGGGCGACAAGGGCGACCCGGGTAACAGCAACTTCTACCTGAAGCAGATCTCGGTTCACCTGACCTCGGCCAGCGCGGCCTCGCAGACCGTGACCATGACCGGCGTGCCCAAGTTCTCGATCAGCAACCCGGAGAACACCACGCCGTTGACCAACGCGGCCGGTGCACCGCTCGGCTCGACGATCACCGTGACCCGCCAGGCCCCGGCCGCCGGTGCCACGACCCGGTCCTTCACCGTGACCCAGACCGGGCTCGGCTCCAACGCGTTCGACCTGACCATCACGGTCTTCGGTGGAACCCCGTAGCCGATCCGTGCCAGGGCCGAACGGTGATGCTGCGCTCGCGTCGACCGCGAGGCGTCAGCTCACTCGGTCGTTGCCGGCGACTTGGCGCCGCCGCGGCGACGACGGCGACGACGGGGCTTGGCGTCCGAACTCTCGGACGCCGCGGCTCCGTTGTCGCTGCCGCCCGCGGGTACGCCCTCGTCGGTTCCCGCAGTGCCGGTGGCGACGCCGTCCATCGTCTGGCCGCCCCGGGTGCGACGACGCTCACGCTGACGCCGCGGCCGCGGAGCCTCGCTCGATTCGCCCACCTCGCCGGACGCGCCGGCCTCGCTGTCGCGACCGGGGCCACGCCCACCGTCGCGGCCGCCGTCCCGTCCGCGGCCACTGTCCCGTCCGCGACCACTGTCCCGTCCGCGACCACCGTCGCGGCCCCGGCCACCGTCGCGTCCCCCACCACGGGGGCGGGCACCGGTCTCGCCGAGATCCTCGACCTCTTCGGCGCCGAGCCCGGCACGGGTACGCGCGCTACGGGGCAGCGTGCCTCGGGTGCCCTCGGGGATCTCGAGGTCGCTGAACAGGTTCGGTGAGGAGGAGTAGGTCTCCGGCGGCTCGGGCAGGCCCAGCTCGAGCGCCTTGTCGATCAGGCCCCAGCGCATCAGCTCGTCCCAGTCGACGAACGTCACCGCGGTGCCGGTGTTGCCCGCCCGGGCGGTGCGCCCGGTGCGGTGCACATAGGTCTTCTCGTCCTCGGGGCACTGGTAGTTGATCACGTGCGTGACGTCGTCCACGTCGATGCCGCGAGCGGCGACATCGGTGGCCACCAGCACGTCGACCTTGCCGTTGCGGAACGCCCGCAACGCCTGCTCGCGAGCGCCCTGCCCCAGGTCACCGTGAATGGCGCCGACCGCGAAGCCGCGCTCGGTCAGCTCATCGGCGACCTTGCTCACGGTCCGCTTGGTGCGGGCGAAGATCATGGTCAGGCCGCGGCCTCGGGCCTGCAGCATGCGCGCCAGCATCTCGACCTTGTCGAGCGCGTGCGCGCGGTAGGCGAACTGGGTCACCGCCTTGACCGTGGCGCCGGTGTCGTCGGGGGAGTGCGCCTGGATGTGCGTCGGCTGGGTCATGTAGCTGCGCGCCAGCGCGACCACGGCCGAGGGCATCGTGGCCGAGAACAGCATGGTCTGCCGCCCCGCGGGGGTGTGCGCGAGGATCCGCTCGACGTCCGGCAGGAATCCCAGGTCGAGCATTTCATCGGCCTCGTCGAGCACGACGATGCGCGCGTTGCCGAGGTCGAGGTGCTTCTGCTGGGCCAGGTCGAGCAGCCGGCCGGGAGTGCCGACGACGATCTCGATGCCCTTCTTGAGGGCCTCGATCTGCGGCTCGTAGGCGCGCCCGCCGTAGACGGTGAGCACGCGCGCGTTGCGGCCGGTGGCCGCAACGCCGAGGTCGTTGGCGACCTGGACGGCGAGCTCACGGGTGGGGACGACGACCAGTGCCTGCGGCTTGTTCGGCGCCAGCAGGTCCTCGAAGCCGGCCTCGCCGGGGCCGATCACGCGCTGCAGCAGCGGGATGCCGAAGCCGAGGGTCTTGCCGGTGCCGGTCTTGGCCTGGCCGATGATGTCGTGCCCGCCGAGGGCGACCGGCAGGGTGAGGGCCTGGATGGGGAAGGCATGGGTGATGCCGACCCTCTCGAGCGCTGCGGCGATCTCGGGCTGCACGCCCAGATCGGTGAAGAGTGGCGGCTCGAAGGCGTTCTCGGCAGGGGCTTGCGCCTCCGCCTCGATCAACTCGGCCTCACTCAACGTGTGTTCGGTTGTCACGCGATGAACCTTCTGTTCGTGGCGGGGGCCGCACGCCGTCCGTCTCGGACGGCGGGCCTTGCATCCGCTGCTGGTCGGAGCCGATCGTCATCCGACCGGTCATCCGTGTACGGGTTGATCCTACCTGCTGGGATGCGCTATCGGCTGGATACGCTCAGCACATGAGCGATGCGGGCGAATCGATCGACACCGAGGCCGTGGTGGACCTCATCGGGGCGCTGGCCTATGGCCAGCTGACGGCCTTCTTCCACCTCACCCGGGACGCCGAGCGCGCGCCGACGCTGGCTGCGCGCGCCGAACTCGCCCGGCTGGCGGTGCAGGAGTTCACCCGCTACGAGGTGCTGGTCAAGCGACTGACCTCGATGCAGGTGACGGCCGAGGTGGCGATGCAGCCCTTCGTGGCCGCGCTGGACGGCTTCCACGAGCGCACCGCCCCGGCCGACTGGCTCGAGGGACTGGTCAAGGCCTACGTCGGTGAGGGCATCGCGGCCGACTTCTACCGCGAGATCAGCGTCTTCCTCGGCTCCGATGTGCATGCCCTGGTCAGTGACGTGGTCAGCGACGACGGCCAGGCGCAGTTCGTGGTCTCACAGGTCCGTGCGGCGATCGCCGAGGATCCACGGCTGTCCGGCCGGTTGGCGTTGTACGGCCGCCGCATGGTCGGTGAGGCGCTCAGTCAGGCCCAGCGGGTGGCCGCCGACCGCGACGCCCTCACCTCGCTGTTGCTGGGCGCCGGGCCATCGGCCGACCTGGCCGAGCTGGTCAAGATGTTCGGCCGGCTCACCGAGGCGCACAGCCGGCGCATGGCGCGCCTCGGCCTGGCCGCCTGACCACGCTGACCACCCTGACCAGGGTGGGTTCAGGCGCCGCCGAAGCCGACCCGGCGCGTCTCGGCGGCGCCGATCTCGACGTACCCGATGCGGGTGCCGGGCACGAGGACGAGGCGTCCCTTGTCGTCGGTCAGGCTCAGCATGCCGCCCGACTCGACCGCCGCTGCGACCTGCTCTGCCACGGCGTCGGGAGTCAGCTCGCTCTCGAGAACCACTTCGCGGGCGACTTCCCGAATGCCGATCTTGACCTCCACCGCAGGTGACCTCCTGATCGCGACGACTGTGTTGCCGTCAGGCTAACGGACCCGGGGTGGCTTCGTTCTTCGGGAAACCCCGGATGCCGCGCCAACAGAGTTGCGCGATGAGGCGACCCGCGACGTCCTGGGGGACGGCTTGTCCGGTTTGCAGCCAGTACCGCGCCGAGACCTGGGCCATGCCGGCCAGGGCCACCCCGAGCAGTTCGGCCTCCTCGCGGGCCAGTCCGGTGTCCTGACCGATCACATCGGCGAACAGGCCGCTGCACTCGTGGGTGACCCGATCGATGATCTCGCGGACCTCGGCGTCGTTGGTCAGGTCGCTCTCGAAGATCAGCAGGAACGCCTCGCTCTCGTCGGCGATGAACGAGAGATAGGCACCCAGCGTGGCGGCGACCCGGTTCTTGTTGTCCGTGGTGGAGGTCAGCGCCTCGCGGACGGCGTCCACCAATTGCTGGGTGTGCTCCGTCAGCAACGCCAGGTAGAGATCGCGCTTACCTGGGAAGTGCTGGTACAGAACGGGTTTGCTCACACCCGCCCGCTCGGCGATCTCATCCATGGCGGCGGCGTGATAGCCCTGGGCGACGAACACCTCGCGCGCGGCTCCCAAGAGTTGGGTGCGACGTGCGTCCCGCGGCATTCGGGTGCCCTTGGCGGGAATGTCCTGTGTCGTCACGCGTCGTCCCTTTCCTGCCCACCCGAGCTTCGGGGGCGTCGTGGCGTGGTCATCGTACCCGGGGCGAATCGGCGTCGCCGGGCCTGCACCAACCGTGCGTTGTGTCCGGACGGCGCGCGCTCGTCGTGCGATGATCCGGTCGTGCCGCAGTTCCCGCCCGTTCCCTCGCCACGCCGCGAGGTGAATCGCCCCCGCCGCAATCCGGTGTTCCTCGGGCCGGTGGCGCTGCGGACGCTCGCGGCGTCGTTGGCCCTCCTGGTCGTGGCGGCCGTGTGGGGCATGGTGCGCCCGCACGGCGCGTCGTCCGAGACCGTGACCGCGTTGGCGCCCGTGGTGGCACCGGCACCCTCACCCTCGTCCTCGACGCCCCCGATGTCGTCACCTGCTCCGTCGGTGGTCGAGGCCTCGACCGCGGCGGGCGCCGCGGTGGCGGGAGACATCACGGGTGGCGGACCGGAGGGCGAGTTCTCCTCGACCTCGGTCAGTGAGGCCGAGGCGGCCGATGCCCCGGTGTCCGCGGTCTCCTCGGGCGGGCTCACCGCCGCGGACCGTGCCGCGGGCCTGCGCAGCACCGCCGTCCCGCAGCGTGGCCCAGGCACCCTGGTGGTCGTGCCCGGGGGAGCCAATGCACCCGGCAAGGGCACGGTCTACCGGGTGCGGGTCGAGATCGAGAAGAACCTGAACGTCGACGGGCAGGCCGTCGCGGCGACCGTGATGGCCACCCTGAACGACTCGCACAGCTGGGGTCACGGCGGCCGGATGACCTTCGCCCGGACCTCCGGCAAGGCCGACATCCGGGTCGTGCTGGCCACTCCGCAGACCTCGGCCAAGATGTGCGCGCCGCTGGTGACCCTGGGCAAGGTGTCCTGCGCCCAGGGCAACGCCGCGATCCTGACCTACTTCCGTTGGGTCACCGGCACCCCCGACTACGGCGCCGATCGCACCGGGTACCGCCGCTACCTGGTCAACCACGAGGTCGGCCACGTGCTGGGCCATCACCACGAGTACTGCCCGGGCAAGGGCAAGCGGGCACCGGTGATGATGCAGCAGACCAAGGGACTGCTCGGGTGTGTCAAGAACAGCTGGCCCTTCCCCTGATCACCGCGTGGGTGGGCTCGCGGGGCCGCGACGATCGGTCAGACTGAGCCGGTGAGCCTGCCCCCCCTGGTCGAGCCGGTCCCCGAGCTGACCCCGGCCGAGATCGCCCGGTACTCGCGGCACGTGATCCTGCCCGACGTGGGCCTGACCGGGCAGCGCCGGCTGCGCGCGGCCCGGGTGGGCGTGGTCGGTGCCGGTGGGTTGGGCAGTCCGACGCTGCTCTACCTGGCCGCTGCCGGGGTGGGCACCCTGGGCGTGATCGACGCCGACACGGTCGACGAATCGAATCTGCAGCGCCAGGTGATCCACGGTCAGTCCGACCTCGGCCGGCTCAAGGTCGACTCCGCAGCAGAGGCCATCGCCGAGGTGAACCCGCACGTCGAGGTGGTACGCCACGCCGTCCACCTGGATGCGGGCAACGCCCTCGACGTGCTCACCGGGTACGACCTGGTGCTCGACGGCACCGACAACTTCGCCACCCGCTACCTGGTGGCCGACGCCTGCGAGCTGCTCGGTGTCCCCGAGGTGTGGGGGTCGATCTTCCGGTTCGACGGCCAGGTGAGCGTGTTCTGGCGCGATCACGGGCCGGTCTACCGCGATCTGTTCCCGCAGGCGCCGCCCCCCGGTGCGGTGCCCTCGTGCGCCGAGGGTGGCGTGCTCGGGGTGCTGTGCGGCGCGATCGGGTCGGTGATGGCCACCGAGGCGATCAAGTTGATCTGCGGCATCGGTGACCCCTTGGTCGGCCGGCTGATGGTCTTCGACGCCCTGGCGATGACCTGGCGCACGCTGCGGGTGCAGCCCGACCCCGAGCGCACCCCCGTGACCGAGCTGATCGACGACCCGTTCGCCTGTGCGGTGCTGCCCGCCGCGCCGCAGGGCGAGACGATCGACGCCGCGGCGCTCGCGACGATGCTGGCCGAGCGGGACGCCGGGCTGCGCGACTTCGTGCTCGTCGACGTCCGCGAGGCCCACGAGGTCGAGGTGGTCACCATCGACGGCTCGGTGCTGGTGCCGGTCGGGCAGTTGGTGGACGGCGACGGCACGCCTCGGGCCGAGGGACTGGCCCGGCTGGACGAGCTGTCCCGCAGGAACGGCGCGGACGGCGATTCGGGCGGCGGAGCGCGGCGTCCGGTGGTGCTGTACTGCAAATCCGGTGGTCGCTCGGGTCGTGCGCTGGCCGCGCTGCATGCCGCCGGTCGCACCGATGCGGTGCATCTGGACGGCGGCGTGCTGGCCTGGGTGCGCTCGGTCGAGCCCCACAAGCCCGTGTACTGACGCCACTGAGCCCGGTGCCTCACCCGGCGAACGGGGTGTAGCCCACCCGCTGCAGCGTGCTCACGTCGTGACCGCTGATCGCCCCGGCCCCGATCGACCAGATGGTGCCGCCGTCGACCAGGGTCCGGCGCGGGGTGTCGGTCATCATCAGCGCCTCGAACCCCGCGCTGCCATTGGTCACCGGGCCGTTGGTGTGCATGCGCAACATCGTGGGCTCACTCAGCCGGGTGCCGGTGAGACGCACCGCCATCACCCCGGCGTCGTAACTGCCCTGAGTGGTCTCGGAGGTCATGCGCTGGAACGGGATCAGCACGAGGTCGCCGGCCAGGGTGAAGGCATGGTGATCGCCCTGCGCATCCGAGAACGCTTGCGGCAGCTTCACTTTCGCGATCCGCTGGGGGTCGGTCGGGTCGTGGACGTCGAACAGTGACAAGGACAGCCCGGTGACGCGCCCGGCGTCTGTGGCGTCCTGGCCGACCCCGAGGAGCAGGCCGTCCCCGGCGGGGTGAAGGTAGGCCGAGAAGCCGGGCAGTTTCAGCTCGCCGGTCAGCTTCGGGTGCGCCGGGTCGGACAGGTTGAGCACGAACAGCGGGTCGGTCTGGCGGAAGGTCACCACGTAGCCGACCGGGCCGACGAAGCGGACGGCGTAGATCTGCTCGCCTCGCCCGAGACCGTCGATCTCACCGATGCGCACCAGGCGCTCGCCGTCCTGGCGCAGGGTGGTCACCCGGCTGCCCGGGGCGGCAGGCGAGGCCGCCGGTGAGGCAGCGGCGTCCGCCATCGGCTGCGCCTCGGCCACCCCCACCGGCATGCCCCAGAAGCCGGAGGCGTCGGTGGTGGCCACCCGCAGGACGCCGTTGTGGGCGTCCATCGAGAACTGGTTCAGCAGGGTTCCGGTGACGCTGCCGCTGGCCAGGTACCGGCCCCGGTCTCGACCCGAGGTGTCGAAGGCGTGGATGGCCGTGGTCACCGCGGCGGGTCCGCCGCGCGGGACGATGCCGCCCACCACCCCGCCCGGCATCGACGTGGTCGCCACATACGTGCGGTCGGCGGTGGCGTAGACCGTGCTACCGCTGGCGATCACCGCGGTGGTCTGCCACTCGGCCAGGCCGTGGCTGCGCAGGTCGAGGGTGAGCATGCTGAGGGTCTGTACGCCGGATGGCTCCGCCGGAGCAGCCACCTCGGTGCAGTCGAGCAACCGGCCGGACGACGTGGTGCCGTCGGACTCGGTCAGGTCGTAGTGCGGCAGCCAGTCGTCGATGGTCGAGGCTCGCACCCGCGCCGTGTTGCGCTCGGTGGCCTGCTTCTCGATCGCCTGCGGGTCGGTCGGGGCGCTGGTGCCGGGCGGCGCGAGCGTGCTGCCGGAGGAGCTGTCCGGCGCCACGGACGACTCGCTGCTGGTCGGCGTATCGGGCATCGGGGCGATCGGGTAGGGGTTCTCGAACGAGAGCCGGGGCCAGCTGGTGATGGCCAGCCGCGCCACGCCGTCCACGGACCGGGCCCCGGCCACGGAGCCGTCGACGGTCAGGGTTCGCACCCGACGGGGACGGGTGGGGTCGGTCAGATCGATCTGGTCGAGTCGCGTGCGGCCGATGCTCGGGGTCGGCATCAACCGGTCGGCGACCCCGCCTTTCGTGACGGTGGTCGCCAGCATCTCGGGGGAGCTGCCGATCAGCAGCACGGTCCGACCCTCGACGAGGAGGGAGGTGGGCCACCAGCCGACCGCCAGGCGACCGAGGCGGACGGCGGCGCGGTGGTTGGCGGTCGCCGGCGGGGTGCGCAGCACGACGAGGGCAGGGCTCGAACCCCGGGGGTCCTGGCTCACCGTCACGATCAGGTCGCCGGCGCGCTTGACCAGGTCGGCTTCGTCCACCCCGGCGACCTGCACGTTCGTGCCGGTCTCGGACGTCGATCCGGTGGACGACGAGCTGTCCGCCGCCGATCCGGCGGGTGCTGCGGCCCTGGCCTCGGCCGAGGCCTGCGGCCCACCGGACAGATTGGCCGACTCCCTGGCCAGCACCCCGGGGTACATCGGGCCGCCGAGCCCCCAGGGGCCGACCAGGGGCAAGGCCGTGGTGCGGTAGTGGTCGAGCAACGCCGGGCAGGAGTCGAATGTGCTCAGCGCCACGGAGGCCGCGTCGTCCAGGATGGCGGAACCCGGGGTTGCCCCGGAGGTGGGGGTCGCGGTGTTGTTCCCCACCGATCCGGCGCCCATCGCGATCGCGAGCCCGACGGCGGTCGCCGCCGCCGCGCCCGAGACCAGCCCGGGAATCAGCCAGCGGGAGCGAGTGCGCCGTCGGGATCGCTCGACGTGATCGGCCATTGAGTGCCTCCGAGTGCCGCGCGGATCGGGTATCGGCGGTTGGTGCCGGGGTGATCCGCGCCCCTGGGACGCTACGGCTTCGGGTTCGGTTCCCGCGAGGACGCAGAGGCCGGCCCTGGACGACGACGCGCGCCGTCGTCCAGGGCTGTCGGGCTCACACCGTGATCGGTTCGACAACTCGCGGCATCGGCTGCCTGCTGGTGCGCAACAGGGAGATCCCGAGCCAGGGGAACCACACCAGCTGGAGCAGACCGAAGACGTACACCGCCGACTGCAACGGCGGGATCACCGAGATCAGACCGGCGATGCCGACCACGAGTCCCAGCCACCCGAGCCGGCGAGGCAGCACCCCGCGCAGCCCGGCGATGGTGACGAGCAGGACCCACAGCCCGCCGAGCAACTCGCCGTCGGCGCCGCCGAGGCCCTGGGTGACGGGCTCGATCGCCTGCCACAGGGACGTCGCGCGACCCGGATCGGTGGGGTAGATGTCGACGACGGCGCCCATCCCGGCGTTGAAGATCAGGCCGCTGGCCAGCAGGGCGGTACCCCACAGCACCCCGACGACCGCAGCGATGCGTCCGAGCACCGGGGCGGCGGTCCGCAATCTGTCGTGGAGTGCAACCGCCAGGACGGCGAGCACGATGCCGAACACGACGTACGTGGCGAGGTACGCGGCCTGCATGGCCCAGCGGTGGGTCGCCAGCATCGTGACCTTCTCGGCCGGCGTCTGCTCGTCCAGGTCCCCGGCGAAGTAGAAGATCGGCATCGCCGCCAGGTAGGCGGCGGCCAGGTACAGGGCGGCCACGCCGCCCACTTTCTGCAGGGTGATGGCTGATGTCTCGGAGGTCCTCACGGCTCGCTCCCCTCAGGGTGGCAACGTCTTCGCGGCACGCTGTCCAGATGTTTTTACTTACGATGTAAGTGTGCTACTTACTACGTAAGTCGTGTCGGGTCGATGGTCCTCCGTTGGGCCGGTCGGGACGGCCGGGTGACACGGAGGAGAGCGATGGGTCGGCGTGCCGGCGTCGGGGACCCGGGCAGGCCGCGCCTGAACCGGGATCGCGTCCTGCGCGCTGCGCTGGAGCTCGCCGACCAGGAGGGGATCGCCGCCGTCACCATGCGCGAACTGGGCCGGCGGCTCGGTGTCGAGGCGATGTCGCTCTACAACCATGTGACCACCAAGGACGACGTCCTCGACGGCATCATCGATCTGGTCGTTGCCGAGATCGAGCTGCCCGCCGGCGAGGTCGACTGGCACGAGGCGATGCGGCAGCGAGCGGTCTGGGCGCGGGACGCCTTCGCCCGCCACCCGTGGGCCGGCGCGCTGATCGACACCCGGCAGACCAGCGGACCGGGCAGATTGCAATACCTCGAGTGGGCGATCGGCACCCTGCGGGAGGCCGGGTTCACCATCGAGTTGGCGCTGTTCGCCCTCTCGGCGATCGACAGCTACATCTACGGCTTCCTGCGACAGCAGCAGGGCATGGCGGCTGGCCAGGCCGACACCGAGGAGTCCGCCGAGGCCTTCCTGGACGCGATCCCCGCCGACCGGTTCCCGCACGTTCGCGAGATCACCGGCCATGTACTGCGGCACGGCTACGACCCGACCGCGGACTTCGACTTCGGCCTGAACCTGATCCTCGACAGCCTCGAGCGGCGACTGGGCGCAGTGCGGCCGGATCGAGGCCGATGACGGCGGGCCGGTTACGCGGCGGGCAGGCTCGGCCCCGGGTCGCTGAAGCCGATGCGCTTGTGCGAGCCATCGCAGAACGGCTTGCTCTCGCTGGCCCCGCAACGGCACAACGCCACCCGCTTGGCCGTCTTGATCAGCTCGCCGGCGGCGTTGCGGATCTCGATCGTCCCGACCAGCATGTTGGGACCGTCGACACCGACGGTGATCACGGTGGGGGTGGGCTGCTCGACGGTGGGGTTCTCGGTGTCGGGGCTCTGCTCGCTCATGGGCGCAGCGTACGCACCTACCCTGAGCGGGTGGAGGAGCTGCCCGACTACGCCGCGGCGGTACTCGACGTGGTCGAGGCGATCCCGCCCGGGTCGGTGATGACCTACGGGGACGTCGCGGAGTACCTGGGCGCCGGCGGACCCCGCCAGGTCGGGGCGGTGATGTCTCGATGGGGTGGCGCCGTCAGCTGGTGGCGGGTGCTCAAGGCCGACGGGTCCCCGCCGCCCGGACACGAGCGCGAGGCGCTACGGCACTACCGCGCCGAACGCACCCCGTTGCGCGCCGGCGGAACCCGGGTCGACCTGGTCCGTGCCCGGTGGGACGGCGCGTCGTCCGGCGGGTAGGCCGGTCATCACCGCGAAACCCGGTTCCGACCTGGGCTGCCACGCCGATGCCGGTCAGTTGTCGGTGGGGTGTGGTGGGATCGATCCCGTGACGACAGGGGTGCTCGACGGGCAGGTCCGGCTGACGCCGGCGCCGCCGCCCGCCCCACCCCCGCCGGCGCTGGACGAGCGACAGGCCGAGGCGGTCGCCGTCCGGCAGGGCAGTGGCCCGCTGGTGTTGCTGGGCGCGCCGGGCACCGGCAAGACGACCACCCTGCTCGAGCTCGTGCTCGCCCGGATCGATCGCGACGGCGTCCCCCCCGACGCGGTGCTGGTGCTCGCGCCCACCCGGCGCGCGGCGTCCGCCCTGCGGGAACGCATCGCGGCCCGGCTGGGCCGCACGGTCCGCGAGCCGCTGGCGCGCACGCCCCACTCGTATGCCTTCGGGCTGCTGCGGCGCGCCCTGGTGCTGGACGGCGACCTGCCGCCGCGCCTGATCTCCGGCCCGGAGCAGGACCGGATCCTCGCCGACCTGCTGGCCGGGCATGCCGAGGGCATCGGGTACGCCCCGACCTGGCCGGCCGCCATCACCGACGAGATCCTCACCCTGCGCAGCTTCCGGGGTGAGTTGCGCGACCTGATCATGCGCGCCGTGGAGCGTGGGCTGTCCCCGGGGGAGCTGGCCCGGCTGGGTCGCCGCCACGGTCGCGCCGACTGGGTGGCCGCCTCCGACGTGTACGCCGAGTACCTCGACGTGACCTCGCTGGCCACGCCGGGGGCGTTCGACCCGGCAGGCATCGTGGCGGCGGCCTCCCGGGTACTGGCCGACGACCCGGCCCTGCTGGCCGCCGAACGCGAGCTGCGCCGGCTCGTCGTGGTCGAGGACGCGCAGGAGCTGAGCACCGCCGGGGCGCACCTGGCCCGGTTGCTCGGCGGCGACGGCCGCGACCTGGTCCTGGCCGGTGACCCGGACGTCGCGACGCAGGGCTTCCGCGGCGCGCGACCCCGATTGCTGGCCGAGGCCGCGCAGCGGCTGCGCGGTCCGGACGGCGCGCCCGCCCGTCAGGTGGTGCTCGCCACGGTGCATCGGCACGGGCCGCCGCTGCGGGCCGTGGCCGAGCGGATCACCGGACGGATCTCCACCGCAGGGCTGGTCGCCCACCGGGCCGCGCGGGCCGGAGCAGCTCGGGCGACCGAGGCGCCGACCACCGCGACGGTGCAGACCCATCTGTTGGCCTCCGCTGCACAGGAGGCCGCCTTCATCGCCCAGCTGCTGCGCCGCCGCCACCTCGACCCCGCCGACCCGCTGCCCTGGGGGTCGATGGCCGTCGTGGTGCGCTCGGTGGGTGCCACGACGACGTTGCGCCGGGCGCTCGGTGCCGCCGGCGTCCCGGTGAGCGTGCCGGGCACCGAGCTGCCGGTGCGCGACGAGCCGGCGGTGATACCGCTGCGGCTGGCGCTGCGGTGCGTGCTGGACGAGGCAGCCCTGACCCCCGAGGTGGCCACCGAGTTGTTGTCCGGCCCGATCGGTGGCGCCGACGCGTTGACGTTGCGCCGGTTGCGGCAGGCGTTGCGGGCACGCGAGCTGAGCGGCGGCGGAGTGCGCTCGAGCGATGAGTTGCTGGTCGAATTGGTCTCGCACCCGAACCACGTGCTCGCGCTGCAGACGGATGACGACGGCACCGGCGACGGCCGGTCGGCGTCCGACGGAGCAGAGGCGTTGCCGCACACGGTGATCGGCCCCGCCCGGCGTGTGGCGACGGTGCTGGCCGCGGGTCGCTCGGCGCTGCGGGCGCGCGAGGCCAGCGCCGAAACCGTGCTGTGGGCCATCTGGCAGACCACGGGACTGGCCGGCATGTGGCGTCGGATGGCCCTGGGCGGTGGCGCCTCCGGGGCGCGGGCCGATCGTGACCTGGATGCCGTGGTCGCCCTGTTCGATGCGGCCGCGGCGTTCGTCGACCGGCTGCCGCACGCCCGCCCCGAGCAGTTCCTCGAGCACCTCGAGGGCCAGGATCTGCCCTCGGACACCCTCGCCGAACGCGCCCCCACCGACGATGCGATCACGCTGATCACCGCCACCGGAGCGGCCGGACGGCAGTGGGATCTGGTCGTGATCGCCGGGGTACAGGAGGGCACCTGGCCCGACCTGCGACTGCGCAGTTCACTGCTGGGCGCCCAGGTGCTGGCCGACCTGCTCGACCGGGGCATCGAACCGAACGGTGACGACCCGGGCTCTGCCTCTCGCCGGGCCGAGATCGAGGGCCAACGGCGCGCCGTCCTGGACGACGAACTGCGGCTGTTCCTGGTGGCCTGCACCCGGGCCCGCCGGCAGCTGGTGGTGACTGCGGTCCGCGCCGAGGACCTGCAGCCCTCACCTTTCCTCGATCTGGTGGAACCCCCTGGGGGAGAAGAGGACTCGGACGACGGCGCCGAGGTGCGCCCGCTCACCGACGTCCCCCGGGCCGCCACCTTGCCGGCGCTTGTCGCTGAGCTGCGTGCCGTGCTGCTCGAGCCGGTGCCCGATGCCACGCCGGCCGCACCGGCCACACCGGCCACCGACACCGCACGAACCAGGGCGCGCGCCCGGCGAGCGCGTGCCGCTCGGCACCTGGCCCGGTTGGCCGCGGCAGGGGTCGCCGGGGCGGCGCCGCGGGACTGGTACGGCTTGGCCGAGGTGTCCACCGAGGCGCCGTTGCGCTCGGGCGAGGGCGCGGTGCGGGTGTCACCGTCCAAGGTCGAGACCTTCGATCGGTGCCCGTTGCGGTGGCTGTTCGACCAGGCGGGCGGGCGGCGTCCGATGCCGGTCGGGGTCAGTGTCGGCACGCTGGTGCACGATGTCGCCGAGGCGGCCCCGGACGGCGACCTGCAGCTGATGCGGGAGTTGCTGGCGATGCGGTGGGCCGCACTGGGTTTGCCCGACGGGTGGGTCGGGGACGTCGAGCGCGCCAAGGCCGAGCGCATGCTCGAGAAACTCGCCGAGTACGCCCGGCTCAGTCGCGCGGCCGGGCGCGAGCTGGTGGCCGTCGAGCAGGAGATCTCGGTGCGGGTCGGGCGTGCCGACATTCGAGGGACCATCGACCGGCTGGAGCGGGACGAGCAGGGGCGCCCGGTGGTGATCGACCTGAAGACCGGTCGGTCCAAGCCGTCGGCGGCCGAGATCGAACGGCACGCCCAGCTCGGGGTCTATCAGCTCGCCCTGGAGCAGGAGCCCGGTGACGCGGGTTGCGGCGGCGCGGCGCTGGTGCAGCTCGGCGGCAGCACGAAGTCCGTCGGTGTTCAGACGCAACGTCCGTTGGCCGACGACGAGGACCCGACCTGGGCGGCCGCACTCGTCGAGCGGGTGGCCGAGGGCATGGCCGCGGGGAAGTTCCACGCCACCGTCAACCCCCGTTGCCGCACCTGTGACCTGCGGCGCTGCTGCCCGGCGCAGCTCGAGGGCCGGCAGGTGACGCCGTGACGCCGCCGACCTTCCGCGGGCCGCGCTCGCATGCCGGACGTATCCCGGACGACGAGGAACAGCTCAGCTTCGACCTCGAGACGCTGCCCCAGATCGTCACGCCGGTGGTCGGCCCGCCTCAGGTCACCACGCCGTCCCTGCCCGCCGAGGTGTCGGTCGAGCCCGGGGCCATCGACCCGGTGGCCACCGATCCGGTGGCCGTCGAGCCGACGGTGAGCCGGCAGCCCGGCCGGCTCAGGGCCGTCGAGGTGGCGACTCTGCTGGGCCGCCCACTGCCGACGCCGGAACAGGTCGCGGTGATCGAGGCCCCGGTCGCGCCACTGCTGGTGGTGGCGGGCGCGGGGTCGGGCAAGACCGAGACCATGGCGGCGCGGGTGGTGCACCTGGTCGCCGGTGGCGATGCCGCGCCCGACCAGATCCTCGGCCTGACCTTCACCCGCAAGGCCGCCGCCGAGCTCTCCGACCGCATCAGGTTGCGGCTGAGTGCCCTGGCCCGCAGGGGAATCGGGCCCGCCGACGAGGCTCGGTCCCAGCCGGTGACGGTCTCGACCTATCACGCCTACGCGGCGGCGTTGCTGTCCGATCACGGGTTGCGGCTCGGCCTGGACGGCACCACTCGGTTGGTCGGCGAGGCCGGTGCCTGGCAGATCGTCGACGAGTTGGTCGAGCGATGGGACGGCCCGATGTCGGCGGTCGATTCCGCTCGGGCCACCGTGGTGGACGCCGTGCTGGCGCTGGCGGGGGAGTGCGCCGAACACCTGGTCGGGGTCGAGGCCGTCGACGCCGTGCTCGCCGACATCGTCGAGCACGTGGTGGAGTTGCCGGCCAAGCTCGGTGACGGCGCGCCGGGGCGGCCGGGCGCCGAGGTGCGCAAGGTGCTGGAGCGGCTGAACGCCCGCCGCCAGGTGCTGCCCCTGGTCACGGCCTACCTGCACCGCAAACGCGAGCTCGGCGTGCTCGACTTCGGTGACCAGGTGGCGCTGGCGGCTCGGTTGGCGTTGGAGGTGCCCGAGGTCGCTGCCACCGAACGGGCGCGCTACCGCGTGGTGCTGCTGGACGAGTACCAGGACACCAGCCATGCCCAGTTGGCCCTGCTGCGCGCGCTGTTCGGCGGTGGGCACCCGGTGACCGCTGTCGGCGACCCGCATCAGTCGATCTACGGCTGGCGGGGTGCCTCGGCAGGCAACCTGCAGCGCTTCCCGCAGGACTTCCCCGAACTCGACGACGCCACCGGCGCCGCCCCGCGTCCAGCGGCCGTCGCCCAACTGGCCACGAGTTGGCGCAACGACCACGCCGTGCTGTCCGTCGCCAACCACCTCGCGGCCCCGTTGCGGCACGGGGCGCCCTGGGCGCCGCATGCGCCGTCCGTCGAGGTACCGCAACTGCGGGCGCGGGACGGCGCCGAGGTCGGTGAGGTCGCGGTGCGCTGGGTGGCCACCCTCGAGGACGAGGCCGCCACCGTCGCCGAGTTCGCCGAGACCGCTTGGCGGGCAGGGCGTTCCGCGGCTGTGCTGTGCCGGGCTCGGTCGCAGTTCCCGATCGTCGAGGCGGCGCTGCGGGTGCGAGGGCTGCCGGTCGAGGTGGTCGGCCTGGGTGGTCTGCTGCACGTGCCCGAGGTGGCCGATCTGCGGGCCACGCTCGAGGTGGTGCACGACGCCTCGCGTGGGGACGCGTTGATGCGGCTGCTGACCGGTGTCGCCTGGCGGCTCGGCCCCGCCGACCTCGACGCCCTCGGTGCCTGGGCCAGGGCGCTGCACCGCCGGCTGCTGCACCCCGCCGGGGGGACAGCGCCGGTGGTGGCCGAAGCGTCGGAGGAACTCTCGCTCGCTGCCGCGCTCGACGACCTGCCGCTACCGGACTGGCACGGTCCGGCGGGCGAGCACCTGTCGGCCTCGGGCCGCGAGCGGCTGGCTCGGCTGTCCGGCGTCCTGCGTCATCTGCGCGGCCGCACCGGGCTGCCGCTGCCCGATCTGGTGCTCGAGACCGAACGTGCGCTGCTGCTCGACATCGAGGTCGCCGCCCACCCCGGACGCCGTCCGGCCGCCGCCCGAGCCAACCTGGACGCCTTCGTCGAGGTGGCGGCCGCCTTCACCGACACCGGCGACCGGCCCGGCCTGGGGGCCTTCCTCGCCTGGCTGTCGGCGGCGGAGACCGAGGAGCGAGGGCTGGAGGCACCGCTCGGTGAGGTGAGTCCCGACGCGATCCAGGTGCTCACCGTGCACGCCGCCAAGGGCCTGGAGTGGGACGCCGTCGCCGTCCCGGGCCTGGTCGAGGGCACCTTCCCCAGCGGGCATGCCGGGCGTTCACCCGGTCGCAGCACCGGGTGGCTGACCGCGTTGGGTGCGGTGCCGTTCGGGCTGCGCGGAGATGTCGACTCGTTGCCGCACTGGCGTCACACCTCGGCGAACAGCCAGCAGGAGCTGACCCGCGAACTCGACACCTTCACCACCGACTGCGGTGCCTATGAGGTCGCCGAGGAGCGCCGGCTCGCCTATGTCGCCGTGACCCGGGCGCGGCGCACCCTGCTGCTCACCGGGGCGGTCTGGGGCGACGGCGCGCGGCCGCGCACGCCGTCCCGGTTCCTGGTCGAGGTCGCCGAGCAGGCGCAGGCCGGAACCGCGGGGGTGGCGATGGCCGACTGGGCCGATCCGATCGAGGACGGCGAGACCAACCCCCGCGATCACCTGACCCGGGCCGTCGGCTGGCCGCTCGACCCGCTCGGCGAACGACGTGACGCGGTCGAGACGGCGGCCGCCCTGGTACGCGAGGCGATGCTCGGTGGTTTCGGCGGCGGTGGCACGGGTGAGGCCGACGAGATCGGCACCGGCGCGGCCGAAGACTCGGCCGAAGACTCTGCCGACGAGTGGGCCGACGAGTGGGCCGACGAGTGGGCCGACGAGTGGGCCGACGAGGTGGAGGCCCTTCTCGCCGAACGTGATGCGGGCCGCTCCGGACGCCGCGAGGTTGCGCTGCCCCGGCACCTCAGCGCCTCCTCGCTGGTGGCGTTGGCCGAGGACCCGCAGCGACTGGCCGACCGGCTGCGCCGTCCGATGCCGCAGCCGCCGAGCCCGGCCACGCGCCGCGGCTCGTCGTTTCACACCTGGCTGGAGCAGCGGTTCGCCGCCGCCGCCCTGGTCGACGTCGACGAGCTGCCCGGGGCGGCGGACGACGAGATCGGCTCGGCGCCAGAGCAGGTTGCGCTCGACGATCTGCAGCGCGCCTTCCTGGCCTCACCGTGGGCCGACCTGACACCGTCCGCCGTCGAGGTGGCGGTCGAGACCCCGGTCGCCGGTGTGATGGTGCGGGGCCGGATCGATGCTGTGTTCCGCCTCGACGAGGGCGAGCGCCCCGGCACCGATCGAGCAGACACCGGCGGCGGCCGCTGGGACGTGGTCGACTGGAAGACCGGCTCGCCCCCGACGGATCCGGAGCAGGCCCGGGCGCGCGCCGTCCAGCTCGCGGTCTACCGGTTGGCCTGGTCGACGCTCGCCGAGGTCCCCCTGGACGACGTCGGTGCCGCGTTCTTCTACGCCGCCACCGGTGAGACGGTCCGCCCGGTCGACCTGATGGATGAACAGGGCCTGGCCGACCTCATCACCGCCGCCATCACCCCCACCCCCTGACCCACTCCCCGTGATCATGCAATCCGTGCACGTTTGTGCCGCGAGTGTGGTCGCGCAGTGCGCGGGGCGTGCGCGAATTGCATGATCACGGGGAGGGAGGGTTACCAGGGGGAGGGTGGTTACCAGGTCATCGAGCCGGCGAGGCTCTCCTCCAGGGTGGTCAGCATGGCGACCGCGTCGTCGACCACACCGGCGTCGTCGGTCGAGGTGCCGTGCAGCAGCCAGCGCACCAGCGACAACTCCCCGGCCAGCCGCGCCCGGCGCACCAGGGCGGCGTCCGGCATGGTGCGTCGGCGCAGGGTGTAGGTGGCCATCACGGCATCGAAGGCCGCCGGTTCGGTGACGTTGGCCAGCCAGGCGAAGTCGTCGGCCGGGTCGGCCACCCGGGCCTGGGCCCAGTCGATGATCCCGGCGAGCTGGGTACCGTCGACCCGCAGCGTGTCGCCGTCCAGGTCGCCGTGCACCACCGCCGGCACGAACCGCCAGGCGCCGGCTTCCTCGAGGGCCTTCTCCCACCGGGACAACAGGCTCGGCGGCACGTGGCCGGTGGCGGCGGCCCGGTCGACCTCGACCAGCCGACGCTCGCGGTACTCCTCGGCCTCGTACACCGGCAGTCCCGCGTCGGCCACCAACCGGGTGGGCAGGTCGTGCACCGTGGCCAACGCCCGGCCCACCGCCGAGGCCAGCGTCGGCACCGTGGTCAACATGCCCGGCTGCAACGGCGCCCCGCCGACCGCCCGGTACACCAACGCCCGGCCACCCTCGGGGAGCACCGCGCTGCCGGCGACCCGGGGCACCCCGAACGACACCCACCCGAACAGCACCTCGACCAGCTTGGCCTCGGCGTCCATGCGGGCACCCGCCGCGGTACTGCGCGGGCTGCGCACCACCCACTGCCGATCGATGGTGTCGACGACCAAGGCGGCGTCGATGTCGGTGTCGGGGTGATCGAGGTCGCGCACCGTGACCGGCTCGAGGCCGACCACCGAGGCGCAGGCCAGCGCGGCGAGGGCCAGCGGCGAGCGGGGCGGGCGCGAGGCGGACACCCCCTCACCGTACGGGCGGGCGGCGTCCCATGGGGGTGTCACGTGCCACGATCGACTTCCCCCTTCATGATCACCGTCTGGAATTCACATTGCCGGGTCATTGTCCCGAAATCGGAGTCCAAACGGTGATCATGAGGCGAGCCCGAGGGTGCCCCGTAGGGTGAGCGAGTGATCCTGGCGAACCTGGCCCTGTCGCGGTCCACCCTCGACCGGGCCGCCCACCGCCGCGACGACCCCGAGCTGCTGACCCGGCTGCTCGAGCAGCCGAGTACCCGGGTGCTGGTGATGATCGGTGACCAGGCTCCGGTGACAGCCGAGGGCAGCGCGGCCCTGGTGTTGCGCCCCGGACCCGACGTGGCGCACCTGGCTGCGGCGGACGCCGTCCTGCTCGTCGCCTACCTGGGCACCGAGTCAGGCACCGAGTCAGGCACCGACGCAGAGGGCATCGACCACCTGCTGATCGCGCTACCAGCCGGCGCCCCGATGCCCCGCGACGCCACCCCGCCGGCCGACGGCCGCACCCGACTGGCGGTGCTGCGTGAGGTGGGCGTCGACCTCGACGACACCCAGGCCGGGCTGTTCACCACCGCCCTGGCACTGGTCAACTGGCACGCCACCCACCCCCGCTGCAGCCGCTGCGGCGAGCCCACCCGGGTTGCCGCCGCGGGCTGGACCCGCCACTGCGATGCCTGCGACACCGACCACTTCCCCCGCACCGACCCCGCCGTGATCATGACCGTGGTGGACGACGCCGACCGGCTGATGCTGGGCCGGCAGGCGGTCTGGCCGGACAAGCGGTTCTCGACCCTGGCCGGTTTCGTCGAGCCGGGGGAGTCCGTCGAGGCCGCCGTGCGGCGCGAGGTGTTCGAGGAGGCCGGCATCGAGGTCGGCGAGGTCACCTACCTGGGCAGTCAGCCGTGGCCGTTCCCGTCCTCGCTGATGCTGGCCTACCGCGCTCGGGCGCTCAGCACGCAGGCCCACGTGGACGGCGTCGAACTCGCCGAGGCCCGCTGGTGGTCGCGCGAGGACCTGGCCTTGGATGTGGCCACCGGCGAGCTCGTGTTGTCACCGCCGCTGTCGGTCTCCCGTGCGCTGATCGAGGACTGGTACGGCGGTCCGATCCGGGACGGTGCCGCCACCTGGCGCTGATCACCAACTGATCAAGACTGCGGCTCCTCATCACTGCCCGAACCGGCCCGCTGGCCGTCAGGGGGGATCACGGACGGCGCCGGAACGTGGGCCGTCCGCAGCCCTGCCACGTAGACGTGCTCGCCGGGCAGAGCGTCCTCGGGGGCGCCCGGTAGATCGGTCGAGGTGTCCGAGAAGGCCACGTGCCGCCCCCAGGACGAGATGGCGACCCCGGTCGACTCGCCGTCCCCGGGGTGCGCCGTCGGGTGCCGGCCGCCAGGGCGGTGCCGGCGCCGTCCAGGTCGCGCACGTAGGCGTGGTCCTGGTCGGGCACCGCGGCGTCGGGCACCGCGACGGGCTCGGCCGAACCCGTCGACCCAGCCGAACGCGTCGTCCCCGGGGTCAGATCGCCGGCCGCGGACAGGAAGGCGACGCGGGCGCCGTCCCCCGAGATGCCCGGAGCACGCGAGGGGCCGTCCCCCGGCAGCCCGTCCGGAGTGGCGCTGATCAGGTCGGTCTCGCCGGTCGAGCGCCGACGGACGAACACATCGGAGGCGGCGTTGGTGTCGCCCTCGATCAGGTTGTCGGCGACCGAGGTGAAGGCCACCACATCGCCGTCCGCCGACAGGGCCGGCTCCAACGAGGCACCGTTGCCGGCGCTGCCGTCGGTGGCCCTGCTCACCAGCTCGTTCTCGCCGGTCACCATGTCGTGGACGTAGACGTCCATGTCGTCGTTGGTGTCGTCCGCGGCGAACCGGGCCGCCGAGGTGAACGCGATCAGCCGACCGTTCGCCGAGATCGACGGCTGCCCCGAGGGGCCGTGACCCGACTGCCCGTCCGAGCCCGCGCTGACCAAGGTGGTGCGGCCGGTGAGCCGATCGAACATGAACACGTCGGGGGAGGCGTTGGTGTCGTGAGGGTCGAGGTTGGTCGCCATCGACGAGTAGGCCACGAACCGTCCGTCGGCCGACAACGAGGGCGAATACGAGTCGTTGTCGGCCAGCTCACCCCGGCTGCCGCGGCTGACCAGCTGGGTGATGCCGGTGCGCAGGTCGTGCAGGAAGACGTCCAACGAGCCGTTGCTGTCGTCCTCGACCAGATCGGGTGCCGCCGAGGTGAAGGCGACGAAACGCCCGTCGGCCGAGATCGACGGCTGCAACGAACTGCCCGCTGCGGACCCGCCGTAGATCGAGGCACTGACCAGCACGGTGCGGTTCAGGGCGGTGTCGCGCACGAACACGTCGGCCGCGCCGTTGGCGTCGTCCGCCACCAGATCGCCGGACTCGGAGACGAAGGCGACGAACCGGCCGTCACTCGAGATCGCCGGCGCCCCGGCGGGCAACGACCGCACCCCGTCGGTGCTCACCAGCTCCGGCTTGCCGACCACGAGCACCGGCAGACCACCCGGACGCCGCGGCGCCGCGCCGCGCGCCCCCGCCGTGGGGTGACCGGTCGGCTCGGTCGAGGCCTCGTCCGCCGGCTGTGCGCCGGCCTTGTCGGTGGGTTGCGCCGGGGCCTTGTCCTCGGGCTGCTCGGGGGTCATCTCACACCGCCCCCAGTCGGGCCTTGACCTCGCGGAGCGAGGGATTGGTGGCTGCCGAACCGTCCGGGAACAGCACCGTCGGCACGGTCTGGTTACCCCCGTTGACCGACATCACGAAGTCGGCCGCCTCGGGCGCCTGCTCGATGTTGACCTCGCTGAAGCTGATGCCCTCGCGGTTCATCTGGTGCTTGAGCCGCACGCAATAGCCGCACCACGTGGTGGTGAACATGGTCACGGCTCCCGCTGCGGGCGGGGCGAAGCGGGGTCCAGGAGTGGCTGCCATGCTCCGATTGTCACCGATCACTGCGAGGATCGCCGACGATGAGCACGATGCACACCTCCACCCCCCGCACCGCGGACGCGATCCTCGACGCGCTGGACGCCGAGCAGCGTGAGGTGGCCACCGCGACGTCCGGGCCGGTGTGCGTGCTCGCCGGGGCCGGAACCGGCAAGACCCGGGCGATCACCCACCGCATCGCCTTCGGGGTGCTGGCCGGTATCTACACCCCTCACCATGTGCTCGCGGTCACGTTCACGGCCCGCGCCGCGGGCGAGATGCGCACCCGGTTACGCGACCTCGGAGCCGCCGGGGTGCAGGCCCGCACCTTCCACGCCGCCGCCTTGCGCCAGCTCGGCTACTTCTGGCCGCGCATCATCGGCGGCTCGCCGCCCTCGCTGGTCGAGCACAAGGCCCCGCTGGTTGCCGAGGCGGCGTCGCGGCTCGGGATCCGGCTCGATCGCCCCGAGCTGCGTGACCTGTCCGCCGAGATCGAGTGGGCCAAGGTGGCCCTGCTCACCCCGCACAGCTATGTCGCGGCCGCCACGGCTGCGAGCCGCCCCACCCCGGCGGGGCTGGACGTCGCCACCACCTCGCGCCTGCTCGAGCTCTACGAGCAGGTCAAGACCGACCGCGGCGTGATCGACTTCGAGGACGTCCTGCTGATCACCGCGGGCCTGCTGGAGCAGCACTACGAGGTGGCCGTCGCGGTACGCCAGCAGTACCGCCATTTCGTGGTCGACGAATACCAGGATGTCTCGGCCCTGCAGCAGCGGCTGCTGGACGCCTGGACCGGCGATCGGGACGACATCTGCGTCGTCGGTGATCCGAACCAGACGATCTACTCCTTCACGGGGGCCTCGCCGCAGTACCTGCTCGACTTCCGCGTGAAGCATCCGAGCGCGCACGTCGTCCGGCTGGTGCGCGACTACCGCTCGACGCCGCAGGTCGTGGCACTGGCCAATGCGCTGGCCGACCGGCCGGCGGCGAGCGCCGGCTCCGGGCAGATCGCGGCCACCGCGCGGCGTGGCGAACCGATGCGACTGCTGGCCCAGCGTCCGCCCGGCCCGATGCCCACGCTGACCGCCTACGACGACGACCTCGACGAGGCCGCTCAGGTGGCTGACCGGGCGGCGGCCCTGATCGAGGCCGGGGCGGCGCCGTCCGAGATCGCCGTGCTCTACCGCACCAACGCCCAGTCCGAGGCATTCGAGCAGGCCCTGGCCGAGGTGGGCGTGCCCTACCTGGTGCGCGGCGGCGAGCGGTTCTTCGCCCGCAAAGAGGTGCGGGACGCCGTCCTGCTGCTGCGGGGGGCCGCTCACGCGGCGCGCCTGGCCGGGGACGGCTCGTCGGACCGGGCCCGGATCGGATCAGGCATCGGATCAGGCATCGGATCAGGCATCGGACCAGGCATCGGACCTGCCCCGACTGGCCCGCGACGTGCTCGCCTCGGCCGGGTGGTCGCAGCATCCGCCGACCGGGGCCGGGGCGGTGCGCGAGCGGTGGGAGTCGTTGCAGGCGCTCGCGACGCTGGCCGACACCGTGGCGAGCGTGCGTCCGGCGGCCACGTTGACCGATCTGGTGGCCGAGCTCGACGAGCGGGCCGCGGCCCAGCATGCCCCCACGGTGCAGGGCGTCACGCTGGCGTCGTTGCACGCGGCCAAGGGGCTGGAGTGGGACGCGGTGTTCCTGGTCGGCCTGTCCGAGGGGCTGATGCCGATCTCGATGGCCCAGGGCTGGGAGGCGATCGCCGAGGAACGCCGGCTGCTCTACGTCGGGGTGACCCGGGCGCGCGAGCGGCTGGCGCTCTCGTGGGCGCGTGCCCGGACGCCGGGCGGGCGGGCCTCCCGCTCGTCGTCCCGGTTCCTGGACGACGCGCAACTGGCCGCGGTGCTGGACGGCGCCGGATCGGTGCGCACCGGCGGGCGAGCCGCTGCCTCGTCGTCGCGAATCGTGAACGGCGGCGGTGCCCCGGCGGCCCGGACCACGCGACAGGCTCGGCTGGCCGCCACCTGCCGCACCTGCGCCGCGGTGCTCGAGTCGGCGGCCGAACGCAAGGTGGGCCGGTGCTCGACCTGTCCACCGACCTACGACGAGACCGTGTTCGAGCGGTTGACGGTCTGGCGCGCCGAGACCGCGTCACGGGCCAAGGTGCCGCCCTACGTGGTGTTCACCGACGCCACCCTGGTGGCCATCGCCGAGGCTCTGCCCGGTCGGCTGGAGGAGCTGGCGAAGATCCCCGGTGTGGGGGTCACCAAGCTCGACCGCTACGGCGCCGAGGTGCTCGCCGTACTGGCTGCGGTGCCGGGCGACAGTACGTGATCATCCGGCCGTCCGGGGTCGTGATCAGGTGTCCGGACGAGATCACCGATAAATGGGTTGGCAGGTCGGCCGGACCTGCCCTACCGTCGAACAACCAGCTCGATCCCACGAGCCGATCACTGCTGCCGGGAGGTGCGCCATGACCGAGAACATCTCGATGTCGTCCCTGTCCTCGGGCTCGTGCGCCGTCCTCAGTGGCTGGCTCGACATCGCGCCGAGGCATGCGGCAGGCCCGATCACCGATCTGGCGGGGGAGAACTCTGTCTCGGCTCGGGTCGGTACCGGTAGCGCCGGTCGCCTGGTGCCCAGCGCGAAGACCCCCGCCACTGCCGCCTTCCGTCGTGAGCGCAGCGCCGACGCCCTGCTCATCGCAGGTCCTGACGCCCCGTTCGCCTACACCACGTACGACCCGGGTTCTCATCCCCGAAGGTTTCCGGTCTAGCCCACAGCGACCGGCCACCTCCGAGGCCGCGGAACCCGACAGGGTCCGCGGCCTTCTTCATGTCAGCGGACCGGCACCACCACCGAGAGCACCCTCCCGGTGGAGTACAGGTGCACCGGCCGGGCCGGTGCGCCGCTGACACAGGAGGTGACGGGCATGCAGCTCACGGCCCTGCTGGACGCCGTGGACCGCGACGAGGACGCACGCTGCGAGGCAGCGTTCCCGTGCCGCGTCAACGACGCCGAGCTGTGGTTCGCCGAGTCCCCGGCCGATGTCGAGCAGGCCAAGGCGCTCTGCCTCGACTGCCCGGTGCGTTCGGCCTGCCTGGCCGGGGCGCTCGAACGGCGCGAGCCGTGGGGCGTCTGGGGAGGGGAGCTGTTCATCGCCGGAGTCGTGGTGGCTCGCAAGCGGCCCCGGGGGCGGCCGCGCAAGTGCGACATCGCAGCCTGACCGAGCCGACCAAGCCGACCAGCACCGATCAGCACCGATCAGCACCGATCAGCACCGGCGCCCCCGGCCGATCCCGGGGGCGCCGCACCACCCACGATCGAGGAGTTCTGGTGGATCACCAGATAGCCACGAACCACGCCATGTCCACCGCGTTGGCGCGCGAACGGCTCGCCAACGCCCAACGATCCAGACGAGCTCATGAGCTCGGCCGACTCGCCTGGGCGCGTCGGCGCGCGGCACGGGCCGAACGCCGGGCTCAGGCCGCATCCGAGCGGCTCGCGCTCCTGGAGTCGGCTCTACAGAACTGACCCGAGGGCTGTGCCCGAGGGCCGGGCCCGGGGGGGCCGTGCCCGGGGCTGGGGGCCGGGGGACGCCGTGCGGGGGGCGGCGTCCCCCGCACGGCGCTGCGGCCGATCCGGGACACAACCTCCCGGTGATCATGCAATCCGTGCACGTTTCGTGCACGGATTGCATGATCACCGGGAGGTTGTGGCAGGGCGACCGAAACCAACCCGCGGGCGCCTCAGGGCAGGTGGATGTGGATCACCTTGGGGTGATCACGCCAGGCGGGCATGGTGGCCATGTACGCCAACGTCTCGACTTCGACCTGGGCACGAGGCACCGAGGGTGACTTGGTCTCCTGCGAGGCCACCATGCGCGCGAATCGTTCGTCGAAGGTCTGCAGTTGGCCGTTCTCGTCGGTACAGAACTCGCAGTAGTCGCCGACCTCGATCGGCATGCCACAGCTGTCGCAGCTCATGTTCACTGCGGTGTCCCCCTCGCGTGGTCGGGGTTCGGATCAGGGAGTCAGGATCACTTTTCCGGTGGTGCGCCGCTGCTCGAGAGCCTGGTGTGCCGCAGCGGCCTGGTCGAGTGGGAAGGTCCCCCCGATGCGGACGTCGAGCTGTCGATTCTCGACCATACTCAGCACGGCCTCCGCGCGCCTGCGCAGTTCGGCGGTCTCTGTCACGTAATGCACCAACATGGGCCGGGTCAGGAAGAGCGATCCCTTGGTGGCCAGCACCAACGGGGCCACCGGCTCGACCGGCCCGGAGGCGTTCCCGAAGCTCACCAACATGCCGCGGCGGCGCAGCACGTCCAGACTCGCCGCGAACGTGGCCCGTCCCACCCCGTCGTAGACGACATCGACCGCGTGGGGGCCGACGAGCTGCTCGACGGCGGGGGCGACGTCCTGGTTGCGGTAGAGGATCACGTCGTGGGCCCCGGCGGCGCGGGCCAAATCGGCCTTCTCGGCCGATCCGACGGTGCCCAGCACCCGGGCGCCGGCTGCTGCTGCGAGCTGAACCAGCAACAACCCCACCCCACCTGCGGCGGCGTGCACCAGCACGGTCTGGCCGGCCCGGACCGGGAACGTGTCGGTGGTCAGGTAGTGCGCGGTGACGCCCTGCAGCATGCTGGCGGCTGCCATCGGCGCGGGGACGCCGTCCGGCACGTGCACCGCCCGCCCCGCCGGCACCACGACCTGGGTGGCGTAGGACCCGGCCACATCGAGCCAGGCCACCCGGTCGCCCACGGCGAACTCGGTGACGCCCGGCCCGACCTCGAGCACCGTGCCGGCGCCTTCCATGCCCAGGGTCGCGGGCAACGGGATCGGGTAGAGGCCACTGCGCTGATAGGTGTCGATGAAGTTGACCCCGGCCGCCTCGGGAGCCACCAGCAGGTCGCCCTCGCCCGGCTCGGCCACCTCGACCGCCCCGAACTGCAGCACCTCGTCCGCGCCGCCGAACGCCTCGATCCGGATGCCCTGCGTCTGCCCCACGATCCGAACTCCTCAATCCTCGATCTGTACGTAGTCCAGCGCCGCGACGTCGAAGCCGGGCAGCCAGTCCGCCAGCACCTGCAGCACCGGCACCTCACCGCCGATCTGACACAGCACCGCGACTCCACCCAACCAAACCCGGTGCACCAGAAGGTATTCCGGCGGCAGGTTGAGCTTGAGCCCGATCGACCACTGCGGACGGCGCGGGTCGTTGATGTGCGTGAACAGGTCGCGCATCCAGGAGCGCGAGAACGTCCAGGTGGTGTGCCGGGCCGGCTCGAGGAACGGTGACAGGTAGGTCAGCAGCCCCTCCGGGTCGACCTGGATGGTGGGCTTGATGAACCCCTCGTCCCGCAATCCGGCCACCACACGCTCGGCGTCCTCGGACAAGGCCATGGTGAGCAGTTGGCCGATCTGCGGCGGCATGCCCTCGGGCAGCCGCTTGACCGCACCGAAGTCCAGGATGCCGAACCGTCCGTCCTCGGTCAGCCGGTAGTTGCCCGGGTGGGGGTCGGCGTGCAACAACCCGGCCCGGGCCGGGCCGGCCAGCAGGAACTCCATGTAACGGCGGGCGCCCAGGTCGCGCGAGGACTTGTCGCCATCGGTGATCAGGCGCGAGAGCGGCACGCCGTCCAGCCACTCACTGACGATCAGGTGCTCGCTGGAGCGCACCACGTCGGGGATCGCGAACACCTCGTCGTCGGCGAAGGCGGTGGCGAAGGTGTGCTGGGACTGCGCCTCGAGGGAGTAGTCGAGCTCCTCGGACATCCGATCACGCAACTCGGCCAGGATCGGCTTGATGTCCAACCCGGGGATCCAACCGGCCGCCATCCGGCCCACCCGGCTGACCTGGGCCAGGTCGGACAGCAGGGCCTCACGGGCGCCGGGGTACTGCACCTTGACCGCGACCTCGCGGCCGTCCTTCCAGATCGCCTTGTGCACCTGGCCGATGGACGCCGCGGCGGCGGGGGAGTCGTCGAACTCGCGGAAGTAGCGCCGCCACCGTGGGCCGAGTTCCTTGGCCAGGACCCCGTGCACCGTCCGCGCGGGCATCGGCGGGGCGGCGTCCTGCAGTTTGGTCAGGGTGGCCCGGTAGGGGCCGGCGACCTCCTCGGGCATGGCGGCCTCGAAGACGCTCAGGGCCTGGCCGAACTTCATCGCCCCGCCCTTGAGCTCGCCCAGCACCTTGAACAACTGTTCGGCGGTGCGGGCCTGCAGCTCGGCGGCGACCAGCTCGGCGGGACGTCCGCCGACCCGTTTGCCCAACCCGATGGCGGTGCGTCCGGCCAGGCCCAGCGGCAACGTGGCCAGCTTGGCGGTTCGGGTCACCGCACGCCTCGGGAGATCGCTCACCGGCCCATTGTCGCCGTTCCGCCCGCCGAGGGCAGCGCATGGCAGCCACAGGCGTGGTGCAGGGGCCATTCCCGGCGGGAGATCAAGCCGTCCGGCAGCTCGACCTCGAGCGTGGCCGATGCCGAGGCGGGTACCCGGGCAGCCTCGGCGAGGCTGCTGTCGAGGTGCAGCGTGTCGAGGTCTGCGAGCACCTGCAGGCAGGCCAGCGAGGCCGCCAGCTGGGCGCAGGCGGTCTCTTCGGCGAGGGTGGCCCGACCCCGCGACGTGCCTCGCGCGGTCCGGGCCGAGAGCAGCTGCGCCAGGACACGCGGCCACGCCGGGTCACGATCGCTGCGATGCAGGTCCAGGCAGCGCAGGCAGGCCGAGCTCCCGGGCATCACCAGCGGGCCGACGATGACGGTGCCCTCGCGGATCACGATCGACAGGTGATGGACGTCGCGCGCCACCAGGTGCTGAGCCGCCACGGCGTCCGCGGCGTCCGGCTCGACGAGCACCACGAGATCGGGGACGACGTCGCGCGCCGCGGCACGATCCTCGCCGACCACTCGGCGGATGGCGCGCCGGGCGGCCCGCTCACGGGCGCTGCCGAGGTCGGCCGGCCCGGCGCCGGCCGGTGTCACATCGGCCGCGCTCACCGGCGCCGGATCGACCAGGTCCAGGTGGCCCACCCCGGCAGCGGCCAGCGTGGTCGCCAGAGCGGTGCCGATCCGGCCGGCGCCCACGATGCGTACCGTGCGCCGTCCCCGGGCGGCCAATCGGTGCCAGCCGTCGTCGTGGTTCGGGCCGCCGCCGGCCTGCGGCAGCAGCGACCAGGCCGCGGCGTCCGGGGCGAGGCGGTCGAGGTGGCGACCCACCTCGCCCAACCAGACCCGATCGGTGCGCTGGGTGAGCGCCACGCCGGCCTCGGTGAGCAGGGCCGCCAGCTCGGCCTCGCGCTCGGCCACCGGCCCTCGGGCGCGGGGATCGAGCGATCGGCCCTCGGCCAGCGCCTCCAGCAGCGTCGCGTCGGCAGCGGTGAGCCCGTCGAGCACCGTGCCCCACCGGGGGTCCAGCCCGATCTGCACCGTGCCCGGGCCACGCCACACCTGGCGCAACCCGGGTTTGATCTGCCACGCCATGAGGCCAGCCTGGCAGCCCGACGGGGCGTCGAAGCCGTTGTCCACAGCCCGGATCCGCCGGGGGTGGTGGTCCCACGCACTCCCACGCGCGACGGGACAGCGGTCCCGGGGACGCCCGGGCCGGTCGGTGACCGGATCGGGGCCGTCGCCCCTCACCCGGGGTCCAGGCGCCCTCCTACGTTCGGTGCCGTCGTCGGAGGCACACTCACCGCTCCGACTCGGGGACACACGACGCGCTGGGAGGACCACCGTGGGACAGCCACGCATCCGCATCACCGACCTGACCGATGCGCTGCCGGAACTCGCCGACGATCAGCTCGACCTGATCGTCGGGGGCATGGTCGACGACAACACCAGTCCGCCGGTGAGCCTGTTCGACTGGGACGTCACCTCGGTCGGGTTCGGCCTGGACGGCGGTGGCTCACCGGACGGCGGCACGCTCATGGGGGGCTCGCTGCCGATGTGCGAGGTGAACCCGCGCACCGAGCCCTTCCGCGTGTACCAGGGCGACTACTGGAACACACCGATCCCGACCTGCAGCCTCTCGTTGGCCGCCACGACCACGCCCGACAGTGGCGTCGGCCGCGACTTCTTCGCCAACTGAGGCAGCCGAGCCACTCACGTGATCCTCGTCATCACCGAGTCGAGCGACACCACCGTCGAGTACGTGCTGCCGGCCCTGCGCCGGGCCGGGCATCGGATCCTGGTCTGGGACAGCGGCCGGTTGCCCCGCGACGACCGGCTCACCGTCTCGATCGTCGACGGTGAGCCGGCCTGGCGGCTGCGCACGCCGGACGGCGTCCACGATCTCAGTGCGGTGAGCACCGTGTGGGCGCGGCGCCCCTCGGCGCGGTCGTTGCGTCCGGCGACGTCTGCCGGCGGGCACGGCGAATTCGGTCTCCGGGCCAGCCGGGCGCTGCTGGACGGACTGTGGAACACCCTGCCCGCCAGGTGGTTTCCGGGTCCACCGGCGTCGGCCGGCCCGGCCGATGACAAGGTGCTGCAACTGCTGCGGGCGGTCGAGGTGGGGTTCACCGTGCCGGACACCTGGTTCGGCAACGACCCGCAGGTGGTGGTGCCGGCCTGGCACCACGCGGACGGCGCGCTGATCACCAAGGGCTTCGACCCGCGCGATGCCCAGCGCGGTGGTGAGCTGCACGTCGCCTACGCCAGCCGGGTGCGTCGTCGGGATCTGGCCCGCCGGCACCGACTGGCGGACGCGCCCGCGATCCTGCAACCGGCGGTCCCCAAGGCCGTCGAGGTGCGCGCCATCGTGGTGGGCGATCAGGTGCTGAGCACCGAGGTCGCCTCCCAGGCCAGCCGGCTGACCGCGGACGACTGGCGGCACTACACCGGCGTGCGCGACGTCCACCGGCCGCACCAACTGGCCCCCGGAGGTGGCGCAGCGCTGCCTCGACCTGGTCACCGGCTACGGGCTGGTCTCGGGGTCGATCGACCTGATCCTCACCCCGGCCGGGGAGTACGTCTTCCTCGAGCTCAACGTGCACGGCGAGTGGGGCTGGCAACACGCGGCCGGCCTGCCGATCGCCTCGGCGGTCGCGCGCTGGCTGGCAGCGAGCGAGGCCGATCCACTGCCACGAACCGCCACCACGAAGGGAGACCGCGGTGACCGTCGAGACGACGCCATGGCCCGTGCCGGCACCGGCTGACCCGGGCCTGGACGACGCTCGCTTCGGTGACGTGCTCGCCTCGGCCATCGATCTGCTGCGCACGCTGCCACGCGGTCGTCACGATGCGGACGCGGCCCGAGAGCTCGTGCGAGAGTGGGCCGGACGGGGCGGCGACCCCTCGGCGACGCTCGTCATCGACGCCCCGCCAGGCCAGTCCGAGGTCGGCGACGACCTGCTGGTCGAGGACCCCGAGGGCGGCACCGTCGCGCTGAGCCTGCAGACCGACGACGGGGTGCCGTGGTCGGTGGACCACGCCACGCACTGGGCGGCCGGGTACGTGCTCACCATCGACGACGATCACCACCTGAGCGTGCCGGACGTCCTGCTGGCGGTGCGGACCGCCGGACGTCACCAGCCCGCCCTGCTCACCCAGTTGATCGACCACCGGCTGGTGCAGATCGAGCTGGCGCGCACCGAGCAGGAGCCGTTGTCCGTGGCCGAGGTGCAGGCGGCGGCGGACGGGTACCGGCGGCGGCTGGGTCTGCTCAGCGCCGAGGCGACCCGGGCCTGGCTGGACCAGGTCGGCCTGACGCCGAGCAGCTTCGAGGCCCACCTCGCCCGCCTCGCCTTCGCCGCCCGGTTCCGACGCCGCTTGGCCGAACGCCTCGGCCCGGCTCACCTCGCGGCGCACCCCGAGGACTTCCCGCTGGTGCACGCGGCGTGGGTCTGGTGCGCTCGCGCCGAGACCGCCCAGCAGCTCGCGGCGGGTGAGCCCGACCAGCTGCTGGCCACGGCCTCGGACCTGGCCGGCTCGGGTGTTCAGCTCGAGCGAGCCGAGCTGAACGGGTCGGTCGAGAGCCTGCCGGTCGCGTTGCGTGAAGCCCTGCCCGACCTGCGCACCGGGGTCGTCGCCGGTCCGTTGCCGGTGAACGGCCGCTACCTCGTGGGGGCGATCCTGGACCGCCGGCCGATGCCGCCGGGGCCCGAGCTGGACGCCGCAGCCGGCCGGGCCGCCGTCCAGGAGTGGTTGCGGCAACGGCGAGCGACGGCCGACATCCAGTGGCACTGGCTGTGATCGGACGCCGATCCCGGCTGCGGTTCGTCCGGCAGATGACCCTGAGCGATTGCGGTCCGGCGTGCCTGGCGATGATCCTTCGCGGGCTGGATCGCCCGGTGCCGTTGCGGGTGCTGCGCCAACGACTCGACCCGGGCAACAACGGGATCACCGCCCGGGCGCTGCGCGACGGTGGCCTGCCCTACGGCATCACCGGTCGCGCGGTCCAGGCCGACCGGCATCGACCGGACGGGGTACCCACCCCGTTCGTGGCACCGTGGTCGGACAACCACTTCGTCGTCGTCGAGCACGTCGGACGGCGCCGCGTCCGGGTGCTGGACCCGGCGATCGGACGGCGCCGACTGCGCCGTGCCGAGCTGGCCGAGGACTGGTCCGGGGTGGCCCTGGGCTTCGAGGTCGCCGGCCCCCCGCCGCAGCCGCTGCCGTCGCGGGACACCCCGCCGTGGTTGTTGCTGGCGCGGCTGCTGGGCGGGCAACGGATGCTGGTGGGAATGGTGGGGCTGCTCTCTGCGGTGATCACCGTGACCGGCCTGGCCGGGCCGCTGGTCACGGCTCGAGTGGTCGACGTGCTCGCCGGGCACCGCACCGGGTCACCTACGCCGTGGGGCTGGTTCCTGCTGCTGCTGCCGCTGGTGCTGGGGCTGACCCTGGCCCGCGGCCTGCTGCTGGTTCTGGTGCAGAACCGGCTCGGCCTGCGGCTCACCCGCACCGCCGTGGCCCGGCTGCTCGCGGCGCCGTACTCGTTCACCCAGCGACGCGGCACCGGTGAACTGATCAGTCGGGTCGGGTCGATGGACGCCGTCCGGGATGCGTTGTCGGTCTGGGTGCTGACGGCGGCCATCGACAGCCTGATGGCGCTGGGCTACCTCGCCCTGGTGCTGGCCATCGATGCGCAACTGGCGGCGCTGGCCGTGGGCCTGGCGATCCTGATGCTCGCCCCGTCGTCCTACATCGGGGTGCGCAGCCGGCGGCTGCAGCACTCCGAGCTGCTGTTGCGGGGCCAGGCCTCGACCGCGTTGGTCGAGACGTTCTCGGCGATCGACGTGATCAAGGTTGCCGGTGCCGAGGACTCGGCCCTGGAGCGCTAGAACGAGCGATACCGCGACGCCCTGAAGGTCACCGTGCAGCGGGGGCGGCTGGGGGCGATCGCGGGCGCGGCGGCCTCCGTCACCCAGATTGCCGCCCCGGTGTTGTTGCTGAGCCTGGCCGGTCAGCGAGCGCTGAGCGGGCACCTCGGCCCGGGGCAGGCGATGGGGCTGTCGGCGCTCGCGGGTGCGGCCATGGCCTCCATCGTGGGCATGGCCGGTCACGTGTCCGCCGCCTTTCAGCTCGGCGGCACGATGGACTACGTCGCGGACGCCATCGAGGCCGAACCGGAGCAGCCCGAACCGCGCCCGGCTGCGCCCGTCCTGACCGGGGCCGTTGCCCTGCACCAGGTGCGGTATCGCTATCACTCAGGCGCTCCGTGGGCGCTCGACGGTATCGACCTCGACGTCCCGGCCGGGGCGAAGGTGGCCGTGGTCGGGCGATCCGGCTCGGGCAAGAGCACCCTGGTGCGTCTGATGGTGTCGCTGTACTCACCCACCGAGGGCCGGCTCAGCTACGACGGTCTCGACCTCGACCGGCTCGATCTGCGTTCCGTACGAGCCCAACTCGGCGTCGTCCCGCAGGAGCCACGACTGTTCTCGGGCACGGTACGCGACAACCTGTGCCTGGCCCGGCCCGAGGCGAGTCAGGACGAGGTGATCCGGGCCTGCCGGCTGGCAGCCCTGCACGAGGACGTCGTCGCGATGCAACTCGGCTACGAAACCCGGCTCGGCCCAGGCGGTTCCGGGCTGTCCGGCGGGCAGCGACAACGCCTCGCGCTGGCCCGGGCGCTGCTGTCCCGGCCGGTGATCCTGTTGCTGGACGAGGCCACCAGCCACCTCGACGCCCAGACCGAGGCGGCCGTCGAGGGCGCTCTGCGCGAGCTGCGGATGACTCGGATCGTGGTGGCCCACCGGCTGTCCACGGTGCGCGACGCCGATCTCGTGGTGGTCATGGCGGACGGTCGCATCGTCGAGCGCGGCACCCACGAGTCATTGCTGGTCGAGGGCGGGCACTACGCCCGGCTGGTCGGCTCGGCCCACGAGAACGCGCCCTCGGCCGTCGGGCTCGACCGATCGTGGGTGAGCATCGGCTGAGGGGTCAGGCGTCGGCGCGTACCGGCAGCCGGGCGAAGACCAGGGTGCCGCCCCGAGCGCCTCCGGTGATGGTGGCGCTGCCGCCGAGTTCGCCGGCCCGTTCGCGAATCGCCGACAGCCCCACGCCGGCGCGGTAGCCGGGTTCGAGGCCGCGGCCGTCGTCCTCGATCTGCAGCAGCAGGGCCGAGGCATCCCGCCACAGCCGCACCTCACAGCGACGGGCACCGGAGTGTCGGGCGGCGTTGGCCAGTGCCTCCTGCGCGATCCGGTAAGCGGCCACCTCGACCGCCGCCGGCAGCGACCCGATGTCACCCGCCTGCACCCCGACCGTCAGCCACGCCTCGGTATCACCGGTCTCGGCACCACCGGTCTCGCCGTCGGCATCGGTGTCGGTGTCGGTGTCGTGCACGGTGAAGGAATCGGCGCCCTCGCGCAGTGCGCCCACGAGGCCGAGCCGGTCCAGCACCGAGGGCCGTAGCCCATCGACGAGCCGTCGCAGTCCGGCCACGGCCTCGCGATGGGCCACCCCGAGGCCGGTGAGGATCTCGCGTGCTCGCTGCGGGTCGGTCTCGACCAGGGACGCCGCGAGATCGACCTGCAGTCCGGCTGCGGCGAGTGAGGGCCCGAGCCCATCGTGCAGGTCGCGGCGCAGGCGCCGCCGCTCCTCTTCACGGGCGGTCACCACACGTTCGAGGGACTGGCGTAACCGCTTCTCCAACATCAGGTTCTGTGAGATCACCCCGACCTGGCGGGCCAAGCCGTCGAGCAGCCGCTGATCGGCGACGCCGAAGGGTTCCCGGTGTAGCCCGGCGTCGATCTCCAACTCGCCCACCTGCTCGCCGGCGTGCACGATCGGCACCTTCACCGAGGCCCCGGTGCGCACCCCGTGGGCGACCTGGGCGCCGAGCGGGTCGCCGAGTGGTGCCGCGTCGTCCCGCGCGGGTGAGCCGGCCGGGCCACGTAACCGGATCGCGGCGTAGGACAGCCGCAGGGTGTCGGCGAGGGTCTCGACCAGGGTGGTGAGCACCGAGTCGGCCGAGGCGGTCGCCTCCAATCGACGGCTGAGCCGGTTCATCACCTCGTAGGGATCGTCGCGGTCGCCGAACAGACTGCGGCTGACCAGGCGCCGGGCCTGGGTGCGCAACGGGCCGAACAACCCGGCGACCGCCAGCGAGGCGATGAACGGTGCCGCCGTCGAGGGCAGCGCCTCGAATCGGCCGAGGGCGGTGACCACCAACAGGTAGAGCCCGGCCAGGCTCGCCGTCAGGGCGCCGAACACCAGTGAGCGCCGCATGATGATCTCGATGTCGAACAACCGGTAACGCAACACCGCGATCCCGAGTGCCACGGGGAAGGGGGCGAACAGGACGCCCTGCCAGTCCCACGGGATCACCGGGCTGCCCCACAGACTTGCCGGGACCTGGCCGAGGGCGAGGTACCCCACGGTCGCGATCGTCGTCACGAAGGCCCACCGCATCCGGCGGCGCGCCAGGTCGTCCCGGGCCGCGCGGTAACCGGCCACCATCGCCGCGGCGACCAGGAACGGCTGGATGTGCGCGGCAGGCTGTGAGGTCTCGATCAGGGAACGCAATCCGGCCAAGCGGTCCGCCATCGGGGGCGTCACCGCGAGCCGGGCCAGGTGGTAGCCGAACGGCAGCAGGTAGGCGACAGGGACCAGCCCACGATGTCGGGTCACCACGGGCAGCGGGTCGGGAAAGACCAGCGCGAAGTGCAGCAGGGCGCCCCAGGCCAGGCAGTTGGCGAGGTCGCCGACGATCGAGGGCCACAGCCCGCCCGAGACCACCTCGATCACCTGCGGGCTCAACGGGAAGGAGGTCACCGTCAGCGGCAACACCGTGGCCAGCGCGTACAGGGCACGGGCGGCGGGCTGGCGCGGTCGGCGGATGACGACGAACGTCGCCACCGCGTACATCGTGACGGCCACCGGGAACAGGGGCAGGTGGCGTGCCAGGCCCCGCCCGACGGGATAGCGCTCGAGGTGTACCGGCACGTCGAGCCGTGCGGCCACACCGGACGCCGCCGCGTCGTCCCGGGTCTCGTCCGGGTCGGCGCGCAGCACGGTGTACGTGAGGGTCTGGCCCGCCTGCGGCTGCACCCGATGCGGATGGACCGCCAACTCGGCCACGGCGACACCGTCGACGGCTGCGACGCGATCGCCGGCCCGCAGCGAGCTCGGGGTTCGGTACATCTCGTCGATCATGATCGTCCCGCCGGTCCAGGCCAGGGTCGACTGACCGGTGACGGTGCCGTCCGAGGGCAGGGACCACCGGGCCAGCAGCAACCATCCGAGGGTCACCAGTGGCGGCAGCAGGATGAGGACGACGACCAGGACGAGGCGTCCCAACCCCGTTCCGGCACCGCGCGGCGTTGCGGTGCCGGGGGGCACCGCCACCGTCGTCGTGTCGCCCGTCACCGGTCACCCCCGTTCGTCGGCTGCAGTTGGGGCACCGGTCCCATGACGCCGGGTCGCCCGGGAGCCGAGAGTGAACCATCCAGCTGAGGCGATCCCCTCGGCGCCGCACCGGCGGGGAGGTGCACCGCGTGGAGAGTACGGCAGGGGATCGGTCGGGGGAATCCCGGCGCCGCCAGGAGTGGTGGGCGGCACAGGCCTCCGAGGTCGATCCGCGGTCCCTGCACCTGCCGGCGGGCTTCCGCTGGGGTGTGGCGACGTCGGCCCACCAGGTCGAGGGCGGCACCACCGCCAACACGTGGTCGGCCTGGGAACTGACCCGCCGCCCCGACGGGTCGCCGGCGATCGCTCGCGGTCAACGATGCGGCCCGGCCGCCAACCACTGGGAGCTGCTCGCCACCGACCTGGGCCTGATGCGCTGGCTCGGTGTGGACCTCTACCGGTTCTCGGTGGAGTGGAGCCGGGTCGAGCCCCTTCCGGGTCATATCGATCACGCGGCGCTCGATCGTTACCGCGCCTGGTGTCAGGCCCTGATCGGGGCCGGGATCACCCCCATGGTCACGCTGCACCATTTCACCGAGCCGCAATGGGCGAGCGAGCACGGCGGGTTCGCCTACGCCGGCACGGTGGACGCCTGGTTGCGCTTCGTGCACCTCTGCCTGGACCGGTTCGGTGATCTCGTCGGTGACTGGGTGACGATCAACGAACCCGTCGCCTACGTCGTCCAGGGGTGGGTGCGCGGGGTGTGGCCGCCGGGCCTGCAGGAGCCGGCGACCGCCGTGTCGGTGCTCGAGAACCTGCTGCTGGCCCACGCCCGGGCCTATCACGCGATCCACGAACGCGACGGGCAGCGGCGTCACCGGGTCGGGCTGGCGCACCACCTCATGCCGCTGCAGGCGGGGCGAGGGTGGAACCCGGCCGACGTCCTGCTGGCCCGGTTCGCCGACGCCGGGTACAACCGGGCCGTGCCCGAGGCGCTGCGCACCGGAGTGTTGAGACTTCGTCTGCCGGGGATCCGGTACGCCGCCCGTCTGCACCGGTTGCGGGGTACGCAGGACTTCTTCGGGGTCAATCACTCTCACCGGGCACTGGTGGTCGCCCGTCTTGGTGCCGATCCGTCCCTCGACCTGCGACCACGCCCGAGCAAGCGTCACGACCTGGGCTCGGTGCTGCGGTGGGCCCGGCGGTACGGGTTACCGATCGTGGTCACCGAACACACGACTGAACACACCACTGAACACACCACTGAACACACCACGATCGACGGTCACACCGCCGATGACCAGCGGCGACGTGTGCTGGGTTCCGGCCTCGCGGAGCTCGCGGCAGCGGTGCGCGACGGCGCCGACGTCCGGGCGTACGTGCACTGGTCGTTGATCGACACCTTCGAGTGGACGCACGGGTACGACGTCGGCACCGGGCTGTTCCGCGTCGACCGCGGTGACTTCCACCGCACCGCCACCGGCTCGGCGGGGTACTACCGCGAGGTGATCGCGGCACATCGGGCAGGGGAGGCGCCGGTGGATCGGGCATGATCGCCGTCGTGGGGCACACAGAGCCGGCAGGGCCGGCGGAGCCAACAGGGTCGGTGACCGAGGTGGTGCGGGTGCTCGTCGCCGACGACCACCCGATGTTCCGCGCCGGGATCGGCATGCTGCTCGACACCGATCCGCGCACGTCGTCCGTCGGTGAGGCGGCCACCGGCACCGAGGCGGTCGCCCTGGCGCTGCGCCTTCGCCCGGATGTCATCGTGATGGACCTGCACATGCCCGACCAGGACGGCGTCTCGGCCACGCGCCAGATCCTCGACCAGCTGCCCGAGGTGGGCATCCTGATCCTGACCATGTCGGATGAGGACGAGGCCGTCGTCGCGGCGCTGCGCGCCGGGGCGCGGGGTTACCTGCTCAAGGAGGCCGGCCCGGCCGAGATCCTGGCTGCCGTGCTGTCGGTGGGGGAGGGCGCCTCGGTCTTCGGCCCGAGCATCGCTCGCCGGATCACCGCTCTGCTCACGGGTGCTGCGTCGGCCTCGGCGGCCGTGTCGGCGTTCCCCGAGCTCACCGAGCGAGAGCGGGAGGTGCTCGAGCTCATCGCCCGGGGGATGAGCAATCCGGCGATCGCCCGGCACCTGGTGCTCAGCCCCAAGACGGTGCGCAACCACATCTCGAACATCTTCGCCAAGCTGCAGGTGCAGGCCCGCGCCGAGGCCATCGTGCGGGCGCGAGAGGCGGGCCTGGGCCGCGCCTGACGCCGGTGTGGAGTCCCTCAGCGAGCTGTCCGCCGTTCGAGGGTGGTCAGCACCGGGCGCTTGGGGCCGATGAGGTCGCCGGAGGAGGCTCCGCGAAGTCGGCGGGTGGCCCAGGGCAGCAGGTGCTCGCGCGCCCAGCGGACGTCCTGGTCGAGCCGATCACGACGCGGTGGCGGGGTCAGGGGCGGTAGCGGGGTGGCCCATTCGCCGGCCACCGGGCGGCCCTGCAGGGCCGCGTGAGCCGCCTCGGCGACCCGGCGGTGGCCCTCGGGGGTCATGTGGATGCGGTCCGGCGCCCACATCCGCCAGTCCTGCAGGAAGGTCAACCCCCACTGGTGCACGACGAAGGCACCGTGCCGCCGCGCGATGGAATGGATGTGCGCGCTGTAGACAGCCGCTCGGCCGCGGGTGCGCTGCACCACCGGGGCGCCGCGGGGATCGGTGGGGGTGGCCATCAGGACGTCGGCACCGCTGGCCCGGATCGCGGCGACGGCCTGTTCCAGTCGCTGGGCCAGCCCCTCGATGTCGGCCGTCGGCCGCAGGATGTCGTTGCCGCCGCCGACGATGGAGACCAGGTCGGGCTGTTGGGCCAGCGCGGCGTCCAGTTGGTGGGTGACCACGTCGTCGAGCAGCCGGCCGCGGACGGCCAGGTTGGCATACGCGAAGTCGGCCGTCGGGTCGGCGCCGGCCAGCTCGGCGGCGAGCAGGTCGGCCAGGCGATCGGCCCAGCCGCGGTAGCGATCCGTGCCGGACTGGTCGGGGTCGGGGTCACTCATCCCCTCGGTGAACGAGTCCCCGATCGCCACATACCGCCGCCACAACCTGCTCATGCTCCGCAGGTGTACACGATCGAGGGCGATTTCCGCCTCTCAGGGGTCCCCAGCGGAGCATCACCCGTTCGCTGCGGAGCATGAGCGGGTTGGGGTGGGTTGTCGGGGGTGGACATGCTGACGGCGGGCGTCCCCTCGGGGACGCCCGCCGTGGCGTGGGATGGATCAGGCCTTGCCGAGGATGCGGTTCAGGTTGGTGCCGCACACGGGGCACTTGCCCTTGGCCATGCGACGGCCGTTGGTCTCGACGATGTTGCCCTCGGCCTGGCGCTTCTCCTTGCACTTCACGCAGTAGAACTCGCCGCTGTAGGTGTCGGCCATGCTGGCTCCTTGTTCGATGGTGCGTTGTCCGTGGACGGTCCGACGGACGTGGTGCCGTCGCCGGGCTGGCCGGTGCTATGGGAGCACCCGGGCACCCGGCCCCGAGGACCTTGGCTCACCCTAGCCGACCACGCAGAGTGCTCCTGACAGCGTGGCTCGGGCTGGCGCGTCATCCACAGAGCTGTCGATCTCTGTCCACAGTCGACAGATCGTGGCGGTGATCCGAGCACGGCGTGGGGACCGAGCCCCGTCGATGGGACGGCTCGGCTCCTTCCGGACCTTCCGGACGGGGCAGCTTTCGGCCGGACACTGTTGACTCAGCGTCACCATGGCGACAAGGGAAGCCCCGGGCGGGGGCGGTGCGCCTTCCCCAGCACACCGTCCCCGAACCCGGGGCCGAGCTGAAGCTTCGTCGTGCCGGACAGCTCGGTCAACACGATTCGTCGCATCCGTCCGGGGGCCTGTGGACCAGGGTGTGGACAGCTTGGGGAGATCCCGGGGCAACCCTGTCGATCACCGTGGGACAGCATGTGGACAACAACACCCGCAACGGTTGCTACCCGCCCCTGACCAGCAGGTTCTTCGTCCAGAGGCTGTGGGCGAGAAATAGTCCCCGGGCGTGGCGGGTAGCCTCCGGTTCATGTCCCGCGACGACCGGCCCACCGCCGGGGCCGGCGTCCCGTCGGAGGAGTCCGCGGTGGTCGAGGTGCGGCGCAGCGCGCGGCGTCGTCGCACCGTCTCGGCCTATCGTGACGGCGACCGGGTGGTGGTGTTGATGCCCGCCCGGCTGACCCGGGCCGAGGAGCGGGTGTGGGTCGACCGCATGCTGGTGCGCCTGGAACAGCAGGAACGGCGCCGCCGTCCGGGCGATGCCGCGCTCGCGGACCGGGCAGCGGAGCTGTCCGAGCGGTACCTGCAGGGCCGGGCGCAGCCGTCGTCCGTGGCCTGGGTGGGCAACCAGAACCGGCGCTGGGGGTCGTGCAGTCCCGGTGAGGGCACGATCCGGCTGAGCTCACGGCTGCAGGGCATGCCGTCCTGGGTGGTCGACTACGTGCTGCTGCACGAACTCGCCCATCTCATCGAACGGGACCACTCGGCGCGGTTCTGGGCGCTGCTCGAGGCCTACCCCCGCACGGAGCGGGCGCGCGGGTATCTCGAGGGCTACTCCGCCGCTACCGGTGGCCGCGATCCGGACGACGCCGCGCCCCCGACCTGAACCGGAGCCTGCCGCTCACCCGCCGCCTGCCACCGGAGCGCCGCCGCCACGGCCCGGGCGACGTGGTGGGCCACCCCATCGGCCAGGTCGGTGGGCAGGGCATCGACCGGGAACCACGCGACGTCCAACGATTCGTCACTGACCGCCGGGTCGACCCGATCGGCGATCAGAGCGAACTCGACGTCCAGGTGCCAGTCGACCACGTCCGGACGGCACGGCGCACCGTGGCGAGAGAGCACCACCGGCTCGGGCAGCACCAGACCCCGTAACCCGGTCTCCTCCAAGGCCTCCCGGGCCGCGGCGCCCGCCAGGGTGAGGTCACCTGACTCGAGGTGACCGCCGGGTTGCACCCACCGCCGCATCTTGTTGTGCAGCACCAGACAGGTGTGGCTCGCCTCGGTCGAGACCACGATCGCCGACGCCGTGACGTGGGCGGGTGCCGCCTCACGGGTCAGCAGGGCAGGGCCGTCCTCGTCGAGCAGCGCCCGCCAGGCCCAGGCCTCGAACCGGTCGGCCGCGGTCGTGCGTGGGGCATGGGCGAGCGCGTGTCGCAGGTCGGCGACCAGGTCCTCACCCGGCGTCCACCCGCTCATGCGCGCTCGCCGTCACCGGGGGTGTCGCCCTCGTCGCGGGCCGCGGCGTCGAGCAACTCGGCCAGCGCGGCGTCCATCGCATCGCCGCCGGACCCATCGGCCGCCGGTGTCCCGGCGCGGGCGAAGCCGGCCGGATCGGCGAACGCCTCGGCGCTGGGCACCAGGTCGGGGTGGCTCCACAGCGTGTCGCGCTCGCTGACACCGCGCTCGGCGGTCAGCGCCGCCCAGACCGCCGCGGCTTCGCGCAACCGGCGCGGGCGCAGCTCGAGCCCGACCAGCGAGGCGAAGGTGTGCTCGGCCGGGCCACCGGCCGCCCGCCGCCGCCGCAGCGTCTCGCGCAAGGCCTCGGCATGCGGCAGCGATCCGGCGGCTGCGGCGTGCACCACCTCGTCGACCCACCCCTCGACCAGCGCCAGGGCCACCTCCAACCGGTCCAGGGCGGCCTGTTGCTCAGGGGTGCGGCTGGGTTCGAACAGTCCACTGGACAGGGCGTTCTGCAGCGCCTCGGCATCCGTCGGGTCGATCTCGCGGACAGCTTGCTCGATCCGCTCGGTGTCGATCTGGATGCCGCGGGCATAGTCGGTGACCAGCGCCAGGATGTGCGGCCGTAACCACGGCACCGCCGAGACCAGGCGGGCGAAGGCGGCCTCGCGCAGGGCCAGGTAGAGGCGGACCTCGTCGATGGGCAGCTCGAGCCCGTCCCCGTAGTCGGTCACGTTGGTCGGGATGAGGGCCACCCGGCCGGGGGCCAGCAGCGGCAGGCCGGTGTCCCCGCCACCGACCACCTCGCGGGACAGCGCCCCGATGGCCTGGCCGAGTTGCATCCCGAAGAAGCTGCCGGCCATCGAGCGCATCATCGGCAGTGCCTGGCCGATCATCGGGCGCATCTGCTCGGGTGTCTGCGAGGTCAGGGCATTGGTCAGCGCGGTGGCCACGCTGTCGGCGATCGGCTCGACGACACCCTTCCAGGTGGGCAGGGTCTGCTCGACCCACTCGGCGCGGCTCCAGGCATGGGTGCGAGCCGTCGCGGGCGGCAGGTCGGTCACCCGATCGAGCCACAGGTCGGCGGTGCGCATCGCCTCGGCGACGGCTCGCTCCTGCGACTCGGTCAGGCTCGGGTCGCCGTCCTGGGCGGCGACGTGCCGCGCGATCTGGGTGGCGGCCTCCCAGTTCACCGGCCCGCCGTCGGTGGTCGCCATCAGCTTCTGGACCTGAGAGAACATCGCCTGCATGGACGCCGCGTCGGTCGGCATGCCCGGGATGTTCGCGAGCATGTCACGCAGTTCGGCAGGTAGTTCGGCGGGCATCTCGCCGCCGGCGCCGCCCAGGCCACCGAGCAGGGCTCGCAGCATGTCGGCCAACGGGTCCTCGCCCGGACCATCGGCGTCGTGGTGCTCGTCGTCCGGATCGGGGCGATCCGGCAGGTTGCCACTCATGGCTGCTCCTAGCTGAGTCCTGGCTGGGTTCGTGCTGGGTTTGGTACCGCGGGCGCGGGTGGGGTGCTGCCACTGTGCCCAACGCTAGTCTCCGGCGCGGTGTGCCGGGATGGCACGTAACCTTGGGCGAATGAGCGAAGAGGTGGCCGTGGACGCCGATGTCACCGGTGCGCCGCCACCTGCCGCTCACCCCGTCGGCGGACTGCAACCGGCGACCGCTCGGCTGATGGTCAGCCTGCTGGCCCTGGTGGTGCTGTTGGGTGCCGCGAGCTTTCTGCCGGTGCCGTTCGCGGTGATGTCGCCGGGGCCGGCCACGAACACCCTGGGCGAGGTCAACGGCAAGCCGCTGATCGCCATCACCGGCCATCAGACCTACCCGACCACCGGCTCGTTGGACCTGACCACCGTGCGGATCTACGGCGGTGAGGGCATCAACGTGACGCTGTGGCAGATGGTGAGCGGTTGGCTGGATCCGACGGTCGCCGTCTGGCCCCGCGACGTGCTGTTCCCGCCGGGGCAGACCGCGGAGCAGACCAAGCAGGAGAACGAGCTCGAGATGGCCAGCTCCCAAGAGACGGCGACTGCCGCCGCGCTGACCGAGTTGGGCTACGCGGTGGGTCAGCACATGCAGGTGATCGACTTCGCGGAGGGGTCGCCGGCCAAGGGGCCGGTGGCGGTGGGCGACCAGGTGATCTCGGTCGGTGGAGTCGCGGTGGACGACGGCGATCAATTGCGTGCCGAGCTGCAGAAACTGAAGCCCGGCGCGGTGGCGCAGCTCGTGCTCCAACGGGGGACCAAGCAGGTTGCCGCCGCGGTGCCGACCACGAAGTCCTCGACCGGGGCCACGGTGCTCGGCGTGATCGTCAAGCCGGTCTTCGCCTTCCCGTTCCAGGTCAAGATTCAGATCGAGGACGTCGGCGGCCCCAGCGCGGGAACGATGTTCGCCCTCGGCATCATCGACAAACTCACCCCGGGGTCGCTGACCACCGGTCGCGCCGTGGCCGGTACCGGCATCATCTCGGCCGACGGCAGCGTGGCGCCGATCGGGGGCATCCGGCAGAAGATGGTCGGTGCGCGCGAGGCCGGCGCCACGGTGTTCCTGGCCCCCGAGGGCAACTGCGCGTCCGTGGTGGGTCGCGTCCCCGACGGGCTGTCGGTGGTGAAGATCTCGACCCTGCACCAGGCCCGCGCCGCGCTCGATGAGATCGCGGCTCACGGCCCGGACAGCCCGGCACTGCCCCGCTGCGGCTGACCGGCCCCACGCTCAGCCGGTCAGCCGGTCAGCCGGTCAGCCGGTCACTGCCGACTCGGCCGGACGCCACGGGGTCACGAAGGCGTTGGCCGGCCGGCCCTCGACCGCGGCCGACAGCGAGGCGGCGTTCGCGCCGTCGAGCTGCTCACGAATGATGTCGGCGTGCCCGGCATGGCGGGCGAGTTCCTCGACATGGTGCAGCAGCGCATAGCGGTCGGTGGTCTCGACCGGTTCGGTGCGGCCGTACCAGGGGGCCGGGGGTTCCATGACCCGGGCATCCGGGTCGCTGCTGCGCACCGAGGCGAGGTAGTCGGCACACGCCTCGTCGAACTGGGCCAGCACCCCGTCCAGGGTCTCGGTCTCGGTGAGCGCGAAGCTGGCGGTGAACTCGGCGAAGCGTTGGGCGAACTCGGGTTCGACGGCGGTGCCGGCGGCGATCTGCTGTCGGCGGACGCGGCCGGTGCAGACCATGGTGGCGTGCTTGATCAGTCCACCGATCGACAGGGCGCTGCGGCACGGGGTGAGCCGGGCCTGCTCCTCGGTGAGGCCGAACGCGGCGGTACGCAGCGCGGTCATCTGGTCCTGCAGGTAGCCGGCGAGCTCTTCGGTCTCGGTGCGGACGGCGGGGGGCAGCATGGTTCTCCTCGAGCAGTGGTGGGCTGGGTCGGATCGAGCTGGGTCGGATCGAGCTGGTCGGATCGAGCTGGTCGGACGAGATCAGTGCTGGGCGCGATACAGATCCCGGAGCAGGGCGATCTCCGCGCCGTGGTGGATCACCTCACGATGGATGTGCAACACCAGCGTCGCCATCGGGGCCTGCGCGTACGGACCCTCGTTCGGACCGCACGGTGCCGCCAGCGCAGCGTCGTCCAGGGTGCGCACTCCCGCTATCCACCGGGCGTAGTGCTCGTCGAGTTGGGCCAGGGCGCCCCCGGCCGTCGCGGCGTAGTCGAAGGTGTAGTAGTCCAGCGGGGGGCCGGCGAAGTGGCTCGCGTTACGCATGCCGAGCACTCCGACGATCACGTGACCCAACCGCCAGGCCATGGTGGTGACCGGCGGCGGCTCCGGCGCCGGGTACGCGAAATCGATGGTGTGTGTACCGGATCCGCCCTGAATCGGAGCTGTGGATGCCCCGCGCGGGTGAATGTTCCAGCAGCCGGGAACGGGTTCCCAGAAGTACTCCTCGTCGCTCAGGCCGTCGAGCCGGGGGCGCAACTGGTTCTGCCAGTGAACGTCGAGCTGGGCGATGAGTTCGTCGGTCCAGTGGAGGTCGGCCGGGGCTGTGCTGTCGATGGACTGCAGGGGTTCGCTCATGGGAGTCACCCTGACAGGTCATGCGGACAGGTTCTGTCCGCAATCTCGAGCGACACTGGCGGCATGACGACCTCGACCGATCGTGCCGATCCGACCGCCCGGGCGCTGCGCCTGCTCGGCCTGCTGCAGGCACGCCGGTCGTGGTCGGGCGCCGAACTCGCCGAGAGGCTGGGGGTCACCACACGCACCGTGCGCCGTGATGTCGAGCGGTTGCGTGACCTGGGATACCCGGTGAGCGGCGGACCCGGGGTGGCGGGTGGCTACCGGCTCGCCACCGGGGGAGCCCTGCCGCCGCTGATGTTGGACGACGAACAGGCGGTCGCGGTGGCGGTCAGCCTGGGGCTCGGCGCGGGGGAGGGGGTCCACGGCGTGGCCGAGGCGGCGCTGCGCACGCTGACCACCTTCGACCAGGTGCTGCCACCCCGGTTGCGTGAGCGCGTCGAAGCGATCCGGTCGGCGACCGTCTCCCTGACGCCGCCCGGCAGCCGGCACGACGAGTTGATCGATCCCGATCTGCTGCTCGACCTGGCCCGGTCCGTGCGCGACGGCGTCCGGGTGCGGTTGGACTACGTCGATCGGGACGGCGCTGCCAGCGAACGCGACACCGAGCCGTACCGATTGGTCACCACCGGCCGGCGCTGGTACCTGTTCGCCTGGGACCGCGACCGCGAGGACTGGCGCACCTTCCGGCTCGACCGGATCCGCCGGGCTCGGGCCGGCACGCTGCGGTTCGCCCGGCGCGAGGAGCCGGACGCCGCAGCTCATCTGGAGCGTTCGCTGACCCAGTGGCCCTACCGACACGTCGGCCGGGTGCGGTTGGCCGCCTCGGCGAGCCGGGCGCGCACGGTGCTGCCGCCGATGGTGGCCACGGTCACGGCGATCGACGAGCACTGCTGTCTGGTCGAGGCGGGTGCCGACCGGCTGGAGGCGTTGGCCTGGTACCTGGCGCAGGCTGCCCTGCGGTTGGACGTCGAGCTCGTGGTGCTCGAACCGCCGGAGTTGGCCGAGACGTTGCTGCAGCTGGGCGAGCGGCTGCGCCGCTTCGGCCTCAGCCGTCCAGCGTCGTCCGGAGCGCGCTGATCAGGTCCGGGATCAGATCGGGGCCGACCGCCACCGCGGTGTCGGCGTCGTGGCTGCGTGAGCGGACGGCGCACCCACTCGTGCCGTCCCGCAGGACTGCGGCGGCCAGGCGGACGTCGATCCGGTCGGGGTGATCTGCGGCCGCAGCGGCGGCACCATCGTCGTCCGGCAGCGCGTCGAGATCGGCCTCGGCCCGCGGTGGCAGCACGACGCGCTCGATCACCACCGCAGTGCCATCGACGGTGTGCGGCCAGGTGATCCGGCCCAGCAGGTCCTCCAACCCGGAGACCTGCGGTAGGTCGTCCTGCTCCACCGCGGTCAGGTGATCGGCGTCGGCGCGCGCCGCGGCGACGACGGCCGGCGGCAGCCGCTCGGCCAGCCCCTCGTCGCGGTCGAGCGCGCCGGCGGTGCGCACCAGGGCGAACAGTCGCATCGGACCGTCCCAGCCGGCGGCGGCCACGTGCTGCTCGAGTTCGCGCACCAGGGTGAGCACGGCCAGCTCTCGCGAGGGGTTCGCCGTCATGACCCGATCCTGTCACGAGCGCTCAGGGCACTCGAAGCCGTGCACGAAAGTTGCCCTGACAGGGAACTGTCGGCGGGATCGATTAAGTTGACGTCTCGTGAGCTCAGACGCCGACTCGCCCAGCGGCCCCGGCCGCCCAGGTTCCGCCGGGGTACGCGGTACGGCAGGCCCGCCCGGCCGCCGTCGTGGTGCCCTGGCGCCGACCCTCGCCGTTCTCGGCGTGCTGGTGGTTCTCCTGCTGGGGCTGGCCTCGGTCTGGACCGATGTCCTGTGGTACTCCCAGCTCGGCTACACCGAGGTCTATCGCACCCGGCTGCTGACCGAGGCCGGCCTGTTCATCGCGGCCGGGGGGCTCACCGCCGGGTCGGTCTACGCCGCCATGGCCATCGCCTACCGATCTCGCCCGGTCTACGCGCCGGTGGCCGTCGACACGGCCAGTCTCGAGCGCTACCGCGAGACCATCGAACCGTTGCGGCGGCTGGTGACCATCGCCGTCCCGGCGGCCCTGGGCCTGTTCGCGGGGTCTGCGGCGAGCCAACGGTGGGAGACCTTCCAGCTGTGGTGGAACCGCGTTCCCTTCGACGCCAAGGATGTTCAGTTCGGCAAGGACATCGGGTTCTTCGTCTTCACGCTGCCCTGGCTGCAGTTCCTGGTGGGGCTGTTCACCATGATCACGGTGTTGGCGGCGCTGGTGTCCGTGGTGACCCATTACCTCTACGGCGGTCTGCGGTTGCAGGGTCCCGGGCCACGACTGTCCTCGGTCGCGCGGATCCAGTTGTCGGTCATCGCCACGGCGTTCCTGGTCCTGCGGGCGCTCGACTACTGGATCGGGCGCTACGCGTTGACCACGAAACAGGCCACCGAGACCTTCACCGGCCTGACGTACACCGACGCCAAGGCGACGCTGAGTGCCCGCGCGGTGCTGGCGGCGATCGCGGCGATCATCGCGATCCTGTTCCTGATCGGGGCCTTCGTGGACCGGTGGCGCATGCTGCCGCTGTACGGCGTGGTGCTGCTGGTGATCTCGGCGATCCTCATCGGGGGGATCTATCCCGCTGTGGTGCAACGGTTCCGGGTCAACCCGAGCCCTCAGTCCTACGAACTGCCCTACATCAAGCACAACATCGAGGCGACCAGAGCGGCGTACGGGCTCGACAAGGTCAAACCGCAGGCCTACAGGGCGCAAACCGAGGCATCCCCGCAGGCCTTGCGTAACGATGCCGACAGCATCCCGGGCATCCGGCTGCTCGACCCCGCGTTGGTCAGTGACACCTTCAAGCAGCTGCAGCAGAACAAGCAGTACTACCAGTTCGCCGACGCGCTGGACATCGACCGCTACACCGTGGGCGGTAAGGCTCGCGACAGCGTGGTCGCCGTGCGTGAGTTGAACCTCGGCGGCGTGCCGGCCGACAAGCGCAACTGGTTCAACGACCACTTCGTCTACACCCACGGGTTCGGCCTGGTGGCCGCCTACGGCAACGAGTCCACGGCGGACGGCAAGCCGACGTTCTTCGAGGGCGGCATCCCGGTGCGCTCCAGCGTCGGTGACTACGAGCCGCGGGTCTACTTCGGTGAGAAGTCGCTGGAGTACTCCATCGTCGGTGGCCCGCCCGGTGCCACGCCGCGTGAGCTCGACTACCCCGACGACAACAGTGCGACGCAGCAGAAGAACACCACCTACGCCGGCGAGGGTGGGGTGCAGATCGGATCGCTGCTGCGGCGCACGCTGTATGCGCTGAAGTTCCGTGAACAGAACATCCTGCTGTCCAAGGGCGTCAACGACCAGTCGCGGATCATGTACGACCGGACGCCGCGTGAGCGGGTCGAGAAGGTGGCGCCGTACCTGACCCTGGACGGCGACCCCTACCCCTCGATCGTCGACGGCCGGATCGTGTGGATCCTCGACGGGTACACCACGTCGAGCCGGTATCCCTACTCCCTGTTGAGTTTCCTCGACCGGGCCACGGCGGACTCGCTCACGGCGAACGCCACCTCGGTGGCTGCGTTGGCTCAGCAGCAGGTCAACTACATCCGCAACTCGGTCAAGGCGACCGTCGACGCCTACGACGGCAGCGTCACGCTCTACGCCTGGGACGAAGAGGACCCGGTGCTGGCGGCCTGGCGCAAGGTGTTCCCCACCTCGGTCAAGCCGTTGGCGGCCATCGGGGGCGATCTGATGTCGCACCTGCGTTACCCCGAGGATCTGTTCAAGGTGCAGCGCACCCTGCTGGCCCGCTACCACGTGACCGACCCGTCGGCGTTCTTCTCGGCCGGTGACTTCTGGCAGGTGCCGCCGGAGCCCAACCCGCGTCAGGCCACGACGGTCGGCGGGGCCAGCGCGAGTACGCCACGTCAACCCCCGTTCTACCTGAGCATCCAGATGCCCGGGCAGGATGAGCCGCGGTTCTCGCTGACATCGACCTTCATCCCGCCGACGACCGGTCGGAACACGCTGAAGGGCTTCCTGGCCGTCGATGCCGACGCCGGCAACGAACCGGGTAAACGCCGGGCCGACTACGGAACGATGCGGTTGCTGCAGCTGCCCACCGACGCCATCAAGGGGCCGGGGCAGATGCAGAACGACTTCAACTCCAACACGATCGTCTCCGGCGAGTTGAACATCCTGCAGGGCACCGGTGGTGCCTCGGCGGTCGAGAAGGGCAACCTGCTCACACTGCCGATGGCCGGTGGGTTGCTCTACGTGCAACCGGTGTACATCCGCAGCAAGGGCGAGACCACCTATCCGGTGTTGCGCCGGGTGCTGGTCGGCTACGGCGACAAGATCGGTTTCGCGCCGACCCTGGACGCCGCGCTGAACCAGGTGTTCGGCACGTCGCCGCTGACCGCGACGCCGGGGGCCGGGGGCAGCGGTGGCACAGGAGCCAGCCCGAGCCCGGGCGCGAGTCCGGGTTCCGGCACCGCGGACGCTCGGGCCGCACTGCAGCAGGCCCTGGCCGAGGCGCAAAGGGCGGTGCAGGACAGCGATACGGCGCTGAAGGCCGGCGACTTCGCCAAGTACGGCGAGGCGCAGAAGCGGCTCAAGGACGCCATCGCCCGGGCGGTCGAGGCACAACAACAGCTGGGTGTCACCACGTCGAGTGCCACGACGACACCGACCGGTTCGGCCACCCCGTCGGCCTCGGTCGCGCCCTGATCGACGGGTGCCCGTCCGGCGGCCAGTGGGCCGGACGGGTGCTCGATTTGCTCCTCCTCAGGCGGTCCCGTAGTCTGACATCACCGACGCGGGGTGGAGCAGCTCGGTAGCTCGCTGGGCTCATAACCCAGAGGTCACAGGTTCAAATCCTGTCCCCGCTACCACGAAGTAGCAGGTCAGAGGCCTGGATCCAGATCTTGAGGATCCAGGCCTCTGGCTTTGTCCGCAGATTGTCCGCAAACCCTGCCGTCACCAGACGGCCCGGAGCGGACCTCACCCGCAGGCTCCTTTGGCGTTCGCTTCGTGCCGAGCCAGGCCATGCGTCTCCTGGCAGAGCTTCGCCACGACCTCGCCGAACGTTGGCGGGCTTTGGGCCGCCGACGCCTAATACGGCAGCGACACTTGGCTGTTGATCATGTGTTGGCCTGCTGGTTTGGTTCGTGTTGGTGGGTGACGTGGGGCGGCCACCACCAAAAGATCAAGGTTTGTGAGAACACGGGATCGGTTGGCGGTGGCCGCTGCCACCAGAGTAGACGTTGATCATTGGCAGGCCGAGCTGGACGCCGTGATGACGCGGATCGGGCCGCGGTTCGCCCGCGCTGAACCCCGGGCACGGGTGAGGGGTTTCGTGCGGGCGCTGCTGGCCGGGCTGCCCCGCACGACGTGCTGGTCGATCGCCGAGCACGCCGGGCAGGCCGACCCGCGGGGCATGCAACGCCTGCTCGCCGAGGCGGTCTGGGACGTCGATGCCGTCCGCGACGACCTGCGTTCCTACGTCACCGAACACCTCGCAGCTGCGGGCGCGGTGCTCGTGGTCGATGAGACCGGTGATGTGAAGAAGGGCACCAAGACCGTTGAGGTGCAACGCCAGTACTCCGGCACCGCGGGCCGGATCGAGAACTGCCAGGTCGCGGTCTACCTCACCTACGCCACCACCCGCGGCTACACCCTGATCGATCACGCCCTCTACCTGCCGGTGGCCTGGACCGGTGACAGCGACCGGATGAACACCGCCGGGGTCCCCGAAGAGGTCACCTTCGCGACCAAGCCCGCCCTGGCCGAACAGATGATCACACGGACCCTCGATGCCGGCCTCGAGGCGGCCTGGGTCGCCGGCGATGAGGTCTACGGCAACGCCGGTGACCTGCGCTCGGCGATCGCCGAGCGCGGCTTGGGGTTCGTGATGGCTGTGGCCAAGACCCATCCGATCGCCACCGGCATCGGGACCCGCCACGCCGTCGACTACGCCGTCCGCCCCGACCTGCGCTGGCACCGCTACAGCGCCGGCGACGGCGCCCACGGCCCCCGCCTGTACGACTGGGCCTGGGTCGAGACCACCGACCCGGCCCTGCCCCACACACCCCAGCAGGGACACGACTGGCTCCTGATCCGGCGCAGCATCCGCACCGGCGAACTGGCGTTCTACCGCGCCCACGCCCCGCGTCCGGTCACCCTGAAAACCCTTGCCAGGCCGGGGCCGACGATCCGCTGTGGTGGACCAGCCGGGGGACGCCGCGTCCGTTGACGTATCACGCCGCGCGGGCGATGTTCACCCGGGCCAACCAGATGCTCGGGGCGAACTGGTCTCTGCACGATCTTCGTCATACGGCCGCCTATCGGATGGCCCGTGATCCGCAGTTACCGCTGTGTGACGTGCAGTGGGTCCTGGGGCATGCCCACCTGTCGACCACCCAGTTGTATTTGACGCCCGCACCGAGCGAGGTCATCGCCGAGGTCCTGGCCCACCACCAGCGGCGCGAGACGGCCGAGGCATCGGCGGTCAGTTCCTCGCCGGGCTCCCAGGGCGCGCCACAGTCTGGCAGCGGGTATCGGGTCGAGTCGCTGGCCACGCTGTTCAGCAAGCCGACCCGGTGACCGCGGTCGTGTCAGCCCCGACGGTGACGCCGGTCAGGCCGGCGATCGGGATGTCCGCGCTGGTCGGCCCGGACATGCAGCGTCTGCACCGTCGCTACCCGCCGCGGCTGGTGCCCGCGTCCTGGGCCGGCACCAGCCTCGACCGTGACCAGCTCCTGGCTCGGGTTCTGGCACCGCCGTTCACCGACGCCGGGATGCGGGTGCGGCGCACCCGCGGCGTGGTGTCGGTGGTGGACTGGCTCGCTGACCAGCCGGGATGCACGTGGCAGGAACGCTGGCAAGCCAGCGGCGCCGACGAGCTCGGCAACGCCGACTGGTGGCGGCCGTCCATCGACCAGCTGCAGTCGGGCAGCCAGCGGTACGGCGCGTCGGTGTCGGTGACCAGCAACCTGCGGGTCAGCCTGCTGCTGCTGATCGGTGCCGACGCGATCCGCCCCGGCCTGGGCTGGCTGCTGACCCCGTTCGCCCCGCACCACCTGGCCACCGACCTGGCCCGGGTCCGTGACCCCGAGGGCTTCGCCGAGCTGTCCTCCCGCTGCGCCACCTCCGGCGCCGGATCCACGATGGCCCGGTCGGCCCTGCGCCCGGCAGCGACCATCGTGGCGGCCAAGGGCGGCCAGATCCGCGACATCACCGTCGGGGACTGCCTGGAACTGGAGTTGCTGCAAGGCGGCGGGATGCGCCGCACCAACCGTGGCGGCGGCCTCTACGGCGTCCTGCACGCGATGGGCACCTTCGGTGCCGACGCCCCCTCCACGCTGCGGGCGTTCGCCACCCAGGGCCAGCTCAGCCCCGATCAGATGCTCGACCTCTACGGCATCGAATCCGGGCCCGTCCGGGCGGTCCTGCGCGACTACCTGCTCGAACGGGCACCATCGGTGGACCACACCACCCTGCGCGGCCTGGCCCACACCCTGTGCCGGTTGTTCTGGCGCGACCTGGAGCTGCACCATCCCGGGATCAACTCCTTCCACCTGGCACCGGAGGTGGCCACGGCCTGGAAGCAGCGGATCCAGGTCACGACCAGGACCACACTGGACGCCGCCGGACAGCCCACCCAGGCCCGGCGTCTGCGCTCTGACGGATGGGCCCAACTCGGGCAGGTCCGCGCGTTCTACCTGGACATCGCACAATGGGCGATGGAGGAACCCGCCCGCTGGGGACCGTGGGCGGCACCGTGCCCGGTCCGCCGGGAGGACCTGGCCCGGACCAAGGAGATCCGGCGACGCAAGTCCCGCATCGACCAGCGGACCCGAGAACGCCTGCCCGCGCTCCCCGCTCTGGTGGCCCGCGTCCACGCCCAGGCCCGGGCCGCCGCCGAGCGGCTGCGCGCCGCGATGGCCGTCGACCCCGGCGAGCCGTTCACCAGCGGCGGTGAGGTCTTGCACCGCGCCCCGGCACGATGGGGGTCCACCGCCAAGGTCTGGAGCGAGGATCCCGCCACCGGAGCTCGCCGGGACCTGTCTGGGGAGGAAGACCGGGCGTTCTGGACCTGGGCAGCGATCGAAACGCTGCGGCACACCGGGATCCGGGTCGAGGAACTGTCCGAGCTCAGCCACCACAGCCTGGTCCAGTACACCCCGCCGACCAGCACCGAACTCATTCCGCTGCTGCAGATCGCCCCGTCCAAGACCGATACCGAACGGCTGCTGGTCGTCAGCCCCGAACTGGCCGACGTCCTGGCCACCGTCATCCACCGCATCCGGCAACCCTCCGGTTCGGTCGCCTGCGTGGCGTCCTACGACCCACACGAACGGGTCTGGAACCCGCCGATGCCGCTGCTGTTCCAACGCCAGATCGGTATGGACACCCGCGCCATCCCCGCCGGCACGATCAGGGACTGGATCTGCCGGTCACTGCCTGACACCGGGCCGGCTGACACCGGCCGCGAGGGCGCCGGGCAGACGAGCTCGGCGGGAGGGCCGCTACGGTTCACCCCCGCATGACTTTCGAAGGATCTTCATCACCGACGCCGTGCTGCACGGCATGCCACCCCACATCGCTCAACTCGTCGCCGGGCACCGGGACATCAACACCACCATGGGTTACAAGGCCGTCTATCCCGAGGAAGCGATCAACGGCCACCGCGCGTTCATCGCCCGTCGACGAGCCCTGCGACCCAGCGAGGAATACCGCACCCCGACCGACGCCGAGTGGCAGGAGTTCCTCGGCCACTTCGAGCACCGCAAGGTCTCCCTGGGCACCTGCGGGCGCTCCTACGCCACCGCCTGCATCCACGAACACTCCTGCCTGCGCTGCCCGCTGCTACGCCCCGATCCCGCTCAACGCCACCGCCTCGTCGACGTCCGAGACAACCTGATCGCCCGGATCGACGAGGCCCGCCGGGAGGGATGGCTCGGTGAAGTGGAAGGGCTGCAGATCAGCCTGGCCGGGGCCCGCGCCAAGCTCATCCAGCTCGACCAGATCACCAACCCCCGAGCGCCCGTCGGCCTCGGCCTACCGACCCGCCAACACCCCTGAAGATCAAGTTCAGAGAACAAGGGGACCTGGGGGCATCACCCGTTGACAGCCTGGTGCGACAACACCGGCGAGAACCTCGCACTGAAGCTGCGCACCGGGTCGGCGGGCAGCAACACCGTCACCGACCACCTCGAGAGGTCCTCACCGCCGCGATCGCCCAGATCCCTGCGAGCTTCCGCCGAGACCTGCTGATCACCTGCGACGGCGCCGGTGCCACCAAGGACCTCCTGACGCACCTCACCACGCTGAACGCTGCGCCCGGGCGGCGGGTGCGCTACTCGGTCGGGTTCGACCTCGACCACCGGTGCCGGAGCGCGATCGACAAGGTCCCGGAAGCGTTGTGGGAGAACGTCATCAACGCCGACGGTAGCGCACGTGACCCGGAGTACGCCGGCGTCCTCGAGCTGACCGGCCTGCTGCGTGAATCCGTCGGCCCCGACGGCAAGGTCGTCGACCAGCTGAAGACCTGGCCGAAGGACATGCGTGTCATCGTCCGCCGCGAACGCCCGCACCCCGGCGCGCAACTGTCCCTGTTCGAGGAGGCCGACGGCTGGCGCTACCAGGTCTTCGCCACCAACACCCCCACCCGCATCGGCGGCAAGCTCGGGCAACTGGCCTACCTGGAGGCCCGCCACCGCGCCCACGCCCGGGTCGAGGACTGCATCCGCAACGCGAAGAACACCGGGCTCGGCCATCTGCCCAGCAAGCACTACTCGCTCAATCAGGCCTGGTGCCTCGCTGCCACGATCGCCGCCGACCTGCTGGCCTGGCTACGGCTGCTCTGCCTGTCCGGCGACCTGGCCAAGGCCGAACCCAAGACCCTGCGCTACCGGCTGCTGCACACCGCCGCCCGCATCATCCGCGGCCAACGCCGACGCAGAATCCGCATCCCCCAGACCTGGCCCTGGGCCCGCGAACTGGCCAGCGCGCTCACCACGGCGCTCACGCTGCCGATGACGACCTGAACCAGCGACGCCTCGTCCGATTCGACCGAGGAACCCGCCCGGCCCGTGGAACCGGCGACCACCGACACGACAGTCGGGCCACCGCCACAACCTGAACCGCGATACAGGAGGTGAAGATCCACACAACTCGCTCCTGAAGGCCGGCCCACCTCACCCGCGAATGATCAAGGCTAGGGTGCTTCGATTGGGCAGACGTGTAATGGTGCCGGTCACAGACCTTCTTGAGTACCTCGAAGTCCCAAGGCTCATTGAGCACACGATACCGGCCAGGGTGGACCCTAAGGTGGATTGGCGCCGGGAGTTCCAGGTGCAGTTCGCGAGTGCGCGCGAAGAGGTAGCAACCTGTCTGTCGTGTTCTATTGAAACGGTTGGGTGCTACTGCAGCACATTCCTGGAACTTGATACGTCGCTGCGTTCCGACAGACTTGGGCAAGACATCGTCCACGTGGCACCCGCTGGATCGGTAGGCTCTACCCCACCGCGATCACCCTATTGATCCACCTTGCACCCATCCGACAAAGATCATCACCTCGCCATCAGAACCCGTCAAGCACGCGCCGACCTCCATGCCCCGGTAGCATTCGGGCGGACTTCCATTGAGGAGGGATGAGTGATCACCGGGATCGTCCCCGCCAGGGTAGCGGCTGTTGAGCGTTTCGTAGACGAGCCAGATGTGCCCCTCTTTGCGGCCGAGGAGGGCGCGCTAGTAGGAACCCCGCTGGCACGTCGAAACGAGTACGCAACCGTGCGGCATTGCGCACGATTGGCACTCGCCACGCTCGCGGTTGATGCGGTGGCCATCGTGGCGGGTGATCGGGGATCTCCTGTGTGGCCGCTCGGGGTGGTGGGGAGTATGACGCACTGTTCCGGGTACAGGGCAGCGGCCGTGGCCCGCGATGCCGAAGTGCGAACCATAGGTATTGACGCCGAGCCCCATGCCCCACTGTCCCGAGGGGTGCTCCACCACGTGAGCAGCGCGGATGAACGAAGCCGTCTAGAAGGACTGATCGCCGCCGCCCCGGGTATCGCCTGGGACCGCCTTCTGTTTAGCGCCAAGGAGAGCGTATACAAGGCATGGTTCCCGCTTGTCCGTCAGCCCCTAGGCTTCAAGGAAGCCGACGTTGCCTTCTGTTCAGACGATGGGACGTTCGTCGCGACGATCCACCGGCGGCCAACCGGATGCTCAGAACTTGGGAGAGTGTATGGCTCTTGGGCCGTATCTGAATCGTTAGTCGCCACTGCGGTCGTCGTCGCCGAGCGACGGAGCGCCGCTCGTCCTATTCCGCCGCCATGACGGCGTGGTCCATCACCCGTCGATGGCTGCGATGATTCTCGGCGTGTGAGGACCGTCGGCTCAATCCACACCCAACTCTCGTCCAGGCGAAGGCTCCATAGCCCTGGCGCTCGAACCGGAGGCCAGGGGCCGACAACCTAGCCGAGCTGGTGGTTCATGCCCTGATCAACGTATACCCTGACTACCGCCGAAACCGGGATTGACGAGGAGCACTAAGTCGCCGGGGTGGACGCGGTTATCAAGTTTGGCACGGCAATAATGTGCGAAACTGTCGTTGGAGTTAAGGTGCCCAGTTTCTCCTATGTATTCGGTAAGGATGCGGTCGCGGGGGAAACGAAGGAGTCTGGCCACTGTATCCCAGATGCTTACGTAAGGTGTGTGTGGCGCAATTGCGGCAAGATCCTCGAGTTGATAGCCCGCCTGCATCAAGCAACGTTCGATCCCAGCTCGGATTAATAGAGGATTTCGCTCACGGAAGGCAGCAATCGCCGTTGGTGGCGACCATTCACCCTCAGACGCGTGGAGTTCTGTGTGTTGGTAGCTTCCGACGATTCTGTCCCGCTCCGACCGCCGGCCGAGGAGCAGAGCTATTGAGGAGTCACCCATCGCCGAGCCGAAGAAGAAGCGCTCCTCAGGGTGATTGGCGCGGTCAACTCCAACCACCAAGACCGAGCCGTCGACGTTGGTGCCCAACATGGTCAGTCCCCACTGGACGGCGGTGTGGAGAACGGCGCAAGGCTGGCCTGTGAAGGCAAATGACGCCGCATGCTTCAAACGTGCGCGCCTTGTCAGATCGGCCAACAGATCGGTGTCTGCGGGCGCCAGTAATGGCGCCGAATGGGCGAGGAGGAGAAGCTGAACGTCTGCCCGGGATTCAGGGAAGTTGGCTAGTATCCTTTCGACTGACTGCAGAGCGAAGTCGACAAAAGGCCCGCTCCGCGCAACGGGGATCTCCGCCAGGCCGTTTTGGTGCAACGTCGAGATCTTATCGCTGCCGAGATCAACAAAAAACGCAAGGTCCACAACTGGCTGGCGAGGTGGTAGAAAGATCTCGATGGCGTCTAGGCCGAGTTTGCTCATTGTCCGCGTCCGTTGCTCAGACTTAACTCGTGTGCCAGCTCCGAGAGCGCCCGTCGATCGTACTTGCCGTTGGGGCCGCACGGCATCCCGCTGCTTAGGACATGCACTAGGGACGGCATGGCTGCGCGCGAAAGGTAGCGAGCGCAGTGCTGTCGCACTTTGTCCTCATCGAGCCCTTCGCTGACTAGGAAGACAGCCACGCTGTCCTCGCCCTGCAAGTCGATGTAGCCCACCGCTACTGCCGCCTGGACCTCAGGCAGAGTTCCCAGAGCTGCTTCAATCTCGGCTGGACTAAGCCGATATCCTCTTGCCTTAAGAAAGCCGCCCTCGCGGCGGACAAAAGTTAGGTAGCCAGCCGCATCCATTCGGAATATGTCACCAGTGCACAGCGTGCGCTCGCCGTCGAAGTTCCGGAACCGGACAGAAGTTGCGGTGGGATTGCGCCAATAGCCGGCCATGAGGTGCGGACCCTGAACAAACAGCTCACCGTCCTGTCCCGGGGGCATAGGCCGTCCGAGGCCGTCGCCTACCCAGGCTCTGGTACCTGCAAGGGGGCGGCCGACCGAGTAGCGCGCAACGTCTGGTGCATCCGCGCCCTGGATGCTCACTCTCTTGCACTCGGTCATGCCATACATGGGGACCACTCGGGCTGCAGGTAGACAGCTGCGCAACTCGTCGATCATGGCCGGTGGGAACGACTCGCCGGTGGATGTCAGCAGGCGAAGGGAGCGATGCTCGGCCGAGAGCCAGCGCGCACGCAGCAGAGGGCCGAAGATGGATGGGAGAGCCGGGAGAACTGAGATGGACTGCTCGGCCAACAGGCGTGGAATGCGATGCGGCTGCTGCAGACCGTCCTCAAGGACCAACACCGCGTGCGCCTTGAGGGCCAGAAGAACCTGATACAGGCCATAATCGAAGGCGAGGGGCAGTAGACCAAGCACTCGATCATCTTCCCGGTAACCCAACTCCTGGTGGATGGCGTTCAGAGCGAAGTCAACTGCGGCGTCAGGGCAAACGACCCCGAGCGGTGCCGCCGTCGAGCCGGACGTGTACATGAGCAGGGCGGAACTGTCATGCGGAAGCACCTGCGCGGACGGTACCGATCGGTCCCTAGCAATCTCCACCGACGACGTCCGGGCCGAGCTGGCGATGACCGGATAGTGGTCCTGGCTCGCCGTGCCCGGCACCGGGTCGGTGAGTGCCTCGTCGACCATGTATGCCGACGGGAGTGCGTCGGCCACAATGGCGGCGAATCGATCTGCGGTGACCTTCTCGTGCATTGGCAGAGCCACGGCCCCCAGTCTCCAAGCGGCAAAGATGCGCGCCACAAGGTCGCCGCTGTTCCTTCCGCGAACCATCACTCGATCGCCCGGCCGGACGCCGACGGAGCCGAGTATGGCTGCCAGCTCGTCGGCCCGGGCCAGTAACTGCGCCGCTGTCCAACTCCGATGCACGTCCACGATGCAGACCTGCTTGCCGGGCCCGCTGGCCGCGGCCTCAAGCAGGGCCATCAACGAGTTGGCGTCGCTCACGTTGGCTACACCACTCGCTCGAACATGGGGACGTGCTTCCAGCGAGCCGATGTTAACAATGACTGAAGGCGCTTGACGATCTCAATGGGTAGTCCGGCATCGGCAGCGATCTGCTCAGCGCTGACGCCGCCCATTAGTGCGTCAATGACGGCATCAAGCAACTCGCGGTTGAGTTGCTCCCGAATCCCGTAGATCCTCGCCAGTTCGTCTTCAGTGTAACTCCGCTCGTGGCGGATCGGTCCCCCGGCGTACAGCCAAAAGGACAGGTCGAGGAGGTCCTCCGCGCCCACCCAGAACCCCGATGAACCCGCTTGGTCGATGACTTCAGGCGCAGTCCCAACTCGGGTGGCCAGTTGGGCAACCTGGCACTTGTACAGGTGGATGATTGGCTGCACGTGGGCCAGTCCGTCGCCAAATGGGAGGTAGAAGCCGGTCAGCCACTCGGTTCGGTTGGAGTTTCCGACCACCCGATACCCCCGGTCCTGGTAAGTCGAGAGCAGAGCCGTCCGCAGCGAGCACTTTGCTCGGCCGACATCCAACACGCCATCTACGCGAAAACTCATCGCTGGGTCAGCGGCTCCCATTGCACCGATTAGAGCCAACGGCATCCCGCGGAGATCGATTGTGATAAGTTGTAGGGCGAGATCGCTCGCCAAACTGGCGGCGTTTCGCAGGAATCGAGCATCGAAGTCATCTTGCTCAACGATGAACAGCTTAACCCGCTCTCGGCCGATCGCCTCGACGACCAAGCGAGTGGATACATCCGAATCCAATCCACCTGAGACTGCGCAGACCGCTGGATCCTGCCCAAGATTTCTTCGCAAAAGTCTACGATGCGGTGATGTTCCGCATCTATCTCCTTGGTGGTGAATCGCACGCGGTCCTCAAACGACGCGGTCTCACTCGACATTATGCTTCCTCCGCTCCGAGTATCATTGCCGCCGAGGTTCCGGCCCGGCCATATGTCAACAACGCGCCGACTTCACGCAAGTCATGGTCAGTCAAACCGTCGCCTAGTCTCACTAAGATATCGGCCACCCCGAAATAGGTGGTCGGCCATCGTGAGCCACCGGCGCCCATACTCCTCGACGGATCGGCAGTTGCCGTCCACGCGCAGGCTTCCAGCCCAAGCCCGGCGTGGTGGAGCGTGTGCTCGAGCAGGTCGCTGCCCGCCGCCAAACTGCGCTCCACCCGTACGGCTAGGACTGGTCTGCTGCCCGGAAATGACTCTCTACGGAGTAGGACAGCGGCCGCTGCATCGCCCAACATCAAGCTCGTCCAAGCTGGGGCGCGAGTGTCCGGATAGACGATTCGCTGGCAGGCGGAAACGATGGCCGTTCCCTGAGAGGACAGCTGACGGGCTGCGGCGGCGACGCCGAAGATAAACTCTGGTCCGTCCTGTCCCCAGAGGCATACGGGCGTGGCTGAATCAAGATTGGCCGACAACGCCAACCGGTAAGTAGGGGCGGGGCCTCCCACCATTGCCCCAGACCGACAGTCAACGAAAGCGTCCACGCTGCTTGGCTGGTGTCGGTCGAGCAGAGGGACTATAACCTTGAGAGCTAGCTCCTCAGCCGAGCTGGGCCATGCATCTGACACTTCGCCGACGGTGGCGACGTCGCTCCACGGGCGATCGTGCGTTTCGTAGATCCTCTGATACGTGAGATGCTCAGTGGGCTCCGCGCGCCGCTCGGCGATGGGGGCGACTACATAGACGGGGCGGCTGATCCAGGCGATCGGGCGGTTCATGCGAGGCTCGCGATCGCCTGAGGACCCGCGACGCCCAGCGTCACCAGAGCGCGTCTCAGCAAGGTGGCAGCAGCCGTGGCCTGGCGGTCGAGAGCTACGAGGCTTATCCATGCGTCCTCGTGATCCTCATGCGCTGGCGCGAAATTCGTTATCAATATTCCGCTTTGGATTTCGCGTTGAAACCACATAGCACTCAGCCGGCTGCGAACAGATTCGTAACTGTGCAGATTATCAGTCCCGACTCGAATACTGTCGACGCTTGCAACCGCGCCCCCTCCCGCTGTGCCGAATATAGCGCGCCGCAGGTCGTAGCAGTGACTGACCATTGTGCGACGTGCATTGATCTCCAAGAGAAAGACCCGGCCTTCAGAGTCAACGACGGTGTCCACACTCAAGGGTCCGCGATATCCGATCGCCCACGCCGCTTCGGCGACAGCGAGCCCGACTCGATCACCGAACTCTCCAATGGCGCGGAAAGTGCACCATCACCGACCATCGCGCCGACATGGGCCATGCCGAGCTCCATAAAGGTTGCGGCGGTCCCAACAAGATCCACCCCCTGATCGTGCAGCTCCATCATGACGCTTGGGGTGGCGGAAAGGTCCGTGCGGTGCTCGATCCAGGCTTCGGCGACGATGGGCGAGCTTCCCAGCAACGGGGTCATCGTAGGGACCACCCGCGCAAAAGCTTCGCGCTTCCTAGCGTCCCACTGTAGGACCCGGGCAGGCACGAGGAACTGGCCAAACCCCCCAGCTGCCCGGTCGGCCTTTAGAACCACCCTCGCGTGTCCGGCGCGCAGCAGCGCGGCGGACGCCTCGCACGCGTGTGCCAGGTGGGAGCAAACAACGCCAGTCGGCAGACGGAGGACCTCGGATTGCCCTACCCGTTGGACAAGATGACGTAGCCCAATCTTTGAGTTCAGGTACTCGGCGGACCAATGCGGCGTGAAAGGACCGGAACCTGCGGCAATGGTCACGTGCCGTTTGCGCAGACCGGCGACCAACTCGCTCAGATCTACCGTAGCTGACCAGGCCACCGCGCGGTATCCCGCGCCTCGGTCGAACGTGCGCAATCGCAGCGCTAGTTGATCTAGCGCGGTCTCGGACGGAGTTAGATCATCTGGCACTTGGTGGACTAGAAGGCGCACATCTAGCGCATGCTGCAGGTCGTCGACCATCAATTTATCGCACGGGACTGGGCAGATCACCGCCCGATCACCGGTGCCCCAGAGCAGGCCGAGGTTGGAGCTGCGAGCGCAGCCAGCGAGCCAGTTATGCCGCGACGGCTCGACGAGTCGCCGAGTGATCCGTTCAGCGTGGCCGTTGCTCACGTTAGGAATGGATAGGGTCAATGGCTCAGCTCCCATGCAATCTCACATCTCCACTCGACTGCTGAGTGCCAGCAGGTTTAGCCCCAGGGACGAGTAGACGAAACGCTCGAAGCGCCCCGCCTCCTCCTCGCAGACATGCGCGTCGGCCGCGAGGATCGCGTAGCCGAAATGGGGAGATCGGCGCAATAGGGAATAGCTAGCCTGCGTGATTAAGAGTGCCAAGATGGCGGGATTCTGCGAGGAGTATTCCTGAGCGAGAGTTCGGAGATCCTCGTACGACATCTTCATTGACCCCCGCAGATACAGGTAGTCGCGACCAAATACCGCACCTTTCGTTAACCACGAGGGCCCAAAGGCTCGGAGCGCGATGGCAAGCAGGTGACTAGGACTGGCTCGCCGGACGTTCATTTCGCATACCCAAGGCAGCCCTTCAGCGTCGACCACGAAGTCAATATCGAATAGACCAGTAAAGCCACGTTTGCTGAGCGCTCGGCCAAAGATGCGCGCCACTTCGTGGAGTTGCGCCGCAAGGGCGGGGTTGACGGCTCCCCTCCCCATGACAGCGCCCTCGTAACGCTTGCCGGAATGGATAAGCATGCGGCCAAAGCACTCTATCGACACCGAGCCATCTCGATTCACGCATGCGTCTACCGTATACGCAGCGGGGGTGGCGCCGTCCGGTCCAGAAATGTAGCGCTCTACCACCACGGAGCCGACCTGCCAGAACGTGTCGAAGCGCGCCAGCGCCCGGAGGCGGCGAAGAGAGGCCATCTGCTCTTCGGGACGAACCGATGGCACCGCTATGAGAGTGCTGTATCCGCCGGTTCCGCGGGCCGCCTTGAGTATCACAGA